>PIVU01000020.1 GCA_003354025.1 Nitrospirota bacterium | reverse complement strand
GGAAGAAACATGGTTATCAATAAGTCCGGAGTTTATATATGTCCACTCTCCACCTTGTTTGGATATAACTCCTGTGTGGCCTTTTGTGGAAGTAGAAAAAGACAGAATAAAATCTTCTTTCAGGTGAGGTTTCATTTCAGAGTAAATCTCTTCAGTTTTTACTCTTGCGTTGCTGACACCACTCATGGATTTTGAATAAACTTTTGTCCCGGCTTTTTCTACTAATCCTTCTCCATTAAAATATGAATTTCGAGGCAGACCATTGCGCTCAGCCATCATTACAAGCTTTTCCCTGATTCCTCCCTGCCCTTTGTAGTTAATACCCTGGTTCTGTAAACCCCTAACGATCAAACCGTAACAGTCAATCGTGCTATAGGGGATACCCATATAAGGTTTAACCGCGTCAGCTAATGATTCATGCGTAACAGCAGCCTGCTTAATGTTCATAGGCTCCTGCTTCTGCCTATCATTAGCTGCGATTGGGCCGGCTGCCAGTGCATTGCGAAAAGTAATTTCCTTCGTATTTGGATTAAGCATAACCTCTGTACCAGGACGAAGAGAGGTGTACTGTTTGCCTCTGTTAATGGGATCATTAATTATATTCCATGATTGCCCGGCGTATTGTGAATCCGCCTGAAAAAGATGAGATACTGTTGGATGTTCATCACTCAGGGTGCCCATAGAAATGCTCTGTTCATTATTATCTTTTAAGCCTGAAGTCCTTTCAGCTTCCGCAACATCTGCTAACTTTGATAGAGCCCGGCCCCATACAAGCTCCTGACTTCCTGACTTCATGGCTACCAATGTCCCTTCCCTCATTTCCGTAAAGGGTTTCCCTCTGTTCTGGGAAGAGAATATGATATCCCAACACTTGCCGGAATACTCTGGATTGCTCTTTAAAATATGAGATACGGTCGGTGTCTCTTTACTAATTCGTCCCAGCTCAATGTAACTGTTCTTCCCTTCACTCCCCTGGTTTGCTTTTTCTGTCAGGCCTGCTTTTATTTGCGTCTCACTTTTCCTGGTAATAGCGCCATCAAGAACTTTCGAGAAGTTATGGGAATTACTTTTTCCACGTGAAGCCAATACTACCTGTGACTCAAATCCTTTTCCAACAATATCAACAGGCACTAAAATCTCCTCAGTTTTGCAAAGTTGTCATTCAAATTTCGCAGCATTTCTATTAATGCAATAGCCATGCCAAGCAGAAGACTCAACAGAAGAGCGATAACTCTTTGTATTTTCAAATTAATTAAATATAAACAAGATTAACTCAATGTTAATAATTTGACTATTACGTTGCATCAATGACGCTTCATCAATATATGCTGTTTCTTGCATCATAAAAAATCGTCACGTAAAATGATATGTATAGGAGATGTGAAATTGTATGTCTTTTTCTAAATATCGTTTGCCGGAAAAATTAATATCAATTCAAAAACCAATGATGAGAGTATGTTATTCTCTTCTTCCAATTGCATTATTCTCAATATATCTCTTCGGCTGGCGATCAGCTGCTCTCATTGCAGTCACTTTTATTTTCGGGATTGCCGCTGAGGCTGCTTTTACATTCCGCGAAGGCAAGCCTGTTACATCAGCAGTTTTTGTTACGTGCCTAATATTCTCCCTTTCTCTTCCTCCATCATTGCCGCTCTGGATGGCTGCCATCGGAATCGTTGTGGGAGTAGTCATAGGGAAAATGGCATTCGGAGGAATGGGGCTAAATATTTTCAATCCAGCTATGGTCGGTCGTTGTTTTATATATATTACCTTTCCGATTGAAATGACAAGTAACTGGGCAAAGCCTTTCTGGGGCGGCACAGGAGGCTTTTCCCTGTGGTCAGCACCAATTGATACCATTACCGGTGCAACTCCGCTTTCTCAGCTAAAATCAGGCAGAGATATTTCTCTTACTGATCTTTTCATAGGGAATACCGCCGGTTCTCTGGGTGAGACATCTGCCTTTCTCATTATTCTTGGAGCAATTTATATTATTTCCAGCAAGACTGCCTCATGGAAACTTGCCATATCATGTCTTTTGGGCGCAATTACTGCAAGCTTCTTCCTTAAGACTGCGGGTGTAGAAGGAGCTCTTTCTACTTTACAAACTCTCCTTTCGGGCTCACTTCTCTTTGGAGCGGCCTTTGTAGTAACCGAACCTATTACAGGAGCAAAGACAATGCCGGGGCAATGGGTATACGGTGCATCCATAGGCGTTCTCTCTGTTATATTAAGACAATTCTCCAACTTTCCTGAAGGGCTCATGTTTTCAGTTCTATTGATGAACTCTATTGTGCCAATCATGGACAGGGCATTCCGTAAAGCTCCGTCAACAGTCAAGGCATCTCTATGAAAAAGAGTATATTTTCAGTCCTGTACATGTTTATGATTACACTGGTGTTCACATCAGTGGTAACTATTACTCGTCATTACACACAGGACTTAATTGAGCTGAACGAGCAGGCAAAGATAAAGCGAATTATCCTGAACGTCTTCGGGATATTCCCTGATGATGGCATTACATCAGCAGATGTTGTAGAGACCTTTAATAATAGAGTACGTAAAATCAATTTAAACAACAGTACAGTTTATGCTGCATTGGAAAATGACGGACAAACTCCGATGGGGTACGCATTTCTATTAAGCGGTCCCGGTTTCTGGGGGCCGATCCACTCAGTAGCTGCTATTGACTCTCATGCAGAGCAAATTCTTGGAGTCCGGTTTTATAACCACGTAGAAACTCCGGGGCTGGGAGCACGTATATCAGAGGCCTGGTTTTTTAAGCAGTTTAATTCTCTTCATATTAATGAATCACAGTCGGGTGGCAAAATATTTACTCTCAAGCGTCCCGGCAAAGCCAGTGGTGCAAACCAGTTAAATGCTATTACAGGAGCCACTATGACTAGTCAGGCAGTCGAATCTTTTTTAAACAAAGAGCTTCTTCACTTTGCAGCAGAAATACGAGATGAAATACGAAAGGACACAAATTGGCCCGAACAGAAAATATAGCAGCTGTCTTTAAGCGGGGCTTTATTAACGAAAACCCGATTATGCGGCATGTGCTGGGTATATGCTCAACACTGGCAGCTACTAATCTGGTTGCCAACACCCTTGTCATGAGCGCCGGACTTGTATTCGCACTTAGCATGTCATGTCTGACCGTTTCAATCCTGAGAAGCATTACACCCATGCGAATAAGGATGATGGTCCAGACGCTCATAATAGCTTCATACGTGATTATTGTGGACATCATTATAAAGGCCTATCTTCCTGACATCAGTGAAGCGCTTGGCCCCTACGTCGGGTTAATAATTACAAACTGCATTGTAATGGGACGGTGCGAGGCATATGCCAGGAGCAATCCGCCAATGCCCTCATTCCTTGACGGACTTGCCGTTGGTTTAGGGTATACTGCTGTACTTCTAATAATTGCCATCTTTCGGGAATCTCTTGGCTTCGGCACAATTATGGGCTACAGGGTAATGCCCGAGGGTTTTACAACCTGGACAGTGATGGTTATGGCTCCCGGCGCATTTTTCATGCTAGGCATTTTTGTGTGGATCGTCAGGACATATTTTCCTCAGACTTACGAAGAAAATAAAGGGGGGGAAAAATCATGACCCAGATAGATATGCCCACACTTTTTTTTGCTGCAATATTTACAAATAATATCCTGCTGACCAACTTTCTTGGACTCTGTCCATACATAGCAATATCAAAAAACATTAACTCTGCGGCGGGTCTGGGAGTGGCGGTAATTTTTGTAATGACTTGCACTGCCGCACTTAATCACCTTATTTATTATCAGGTCCTGGTCCCTCTGCATCTTGAACATTTTCAGTTCATTATTTTCATCGTCGTCATTGCAGCATTTGTGCAGGTCGTTGAAATGACGATTGACCGATACTTCCCTGCCCTTTACCAGGTGCTGGGCATATTCCTGCCTCTTATTACCGTGAACTGCGCGATCCTTGGAGCATCACTCTTCATGATCATCAGGGATTATACACTTCTGCAATCAATGGGGTACGGAGCGGGAAGCGGAACGGGCTGGCTGCTGGCAATTACTCTTGTTGGTGCCATCAGGGAAAAGATACAGAAAACAGGCAAACTGCCCAAAGGGCTTGAGGGCCCAGGAATAACATTAATTATTACAGGTCTGCTTTCGCTGGCATTTACAGCCTTTAGCGGACTGATCAAAATCCAATAATTATTTAAGGATATTATGAAGGAAATATTTATAGGCCTGCTTGCGATCGCTTCAATAAGCGCTGCCCTTGCACTTATTATTGAGCTGGCCGGTGCATATATTGCCAACTATGGAGAGAAACATATTCTCGTCAATAATAAGAAGGACCTTGTAGTTGAAGGCGGGAACCCGCTGCTGTTTTCACTGATGAGCAAAAATATATTCATCCCCTCTGCATGCGGCGGCAAGGGAACATGCACGTATTGCAAAGTTAAAATCCATGAAGGTGCCGGGCCTGTACTACCGACAGAAACACCTTATCTGGACAAGGACGAAATGAAGGATAATATAAGGCTCTCCTGTCAAGTTAAGGTCAAGGAAGATATGAAGATAGAAATACCGGAGGATCTCTTTCTCATCAGGGAATTTCGTTCAGTTGTCGAAAAAACTGAGGACCTCACACCAACTAATAAAGGGATCACCCTGCGAATAACATCACCTGAGGACGGCATATTATTTAAACCGGGCCAGTATGTCCAGCTCCAGGTGCCTCCATTCAAACTTTCAAAAACCTCCGAATTTCGTGCATACTCTATTGCCTCCAATGCTGATGACACAACACATGTCCAGCTTGTTATTACAAAGGTTGAGAATGGAATTGTATCAACATATGTTCACGATTATCTTAAGGAGGGAGATGAAGTGACAATAAGAGGCCCCTTCGGTGACTTCTTCCTCCGTGACTCCCAACGGGATATACTCTTCATTGCGACCGGATCGGGCCTTGCTCCGGTGATGTCCATGCTTTACCAGATTGAAGGTGAAGAAATAAAGAGAAAAACCACTCTCTTTTTCGGAGACCGCAAACCACACGATCTCTACTTCCAGGACCAGCTAATATACTGGCAAAAATCAATTGTCAATTTCACCTTCATACCAACGCTTTCCCGCGCAGTTGAAGAAGACAGCTGGAACGGTGAAAAAGGCAGGGTAACCACCCTTATCCATAAACACATACCTGACAATACCCCTCTAGATGTATACATCTGCGGCGCTCCTCCCATGGTCGAATCATGCGCAAAGGTTCTCAGGCAAAAAGGGATTCCAGCTTCAAATGTGTTTTATGATAAATTTGAATAAATACCGCATCATTCGTAAGCAATTCAGCTCCTCACACCTTCAGGTATTTCTGATAATAATTGATAAGAGCAGATTGAAAATTGAGGAAATGGTCGGGGCGAGAGGATTTGAACCTCCGACCTCACGGTCCCGAACCGTGCGCGCTACCAAACTGCGCTACGCCCCGTATTGGAATTAAGACTCTAAATAATACCATAAATGTTAATAGAAAATCCGACCTGCGTCGTGCTTCACGCTTAATTCCTGATTCGTAATTTACAATTTGTGTTCCCCCTTCCCTGCCGTCAAAAAATGGCATTAGTGTCATAAATTCACGCAATTGAGGCACCTCAATATATTTAAGAATCAGTACGTGGGGTTTAATGCAGCAGTCATGACCATAATATATTTCATCTTCTTTCTTATACTCAGTCTATGAAATATTTAATCCTCTTTCATTAACGGTAATGAACAACGGCAACTACGCTTCAAAGGCATCAGTAATCAAGTCAACTTCCGGCTTACCATTCGCATAATAAATACTGACAACATCAAAGCGGCATGGAGGGATATTTTTTAGCTTTTTCAAATACAGTGTTGCAACATTTACAATTTTCCGTTTTTTAAATCTGTTGACTGCTTCAAAGGGCTGACCGAATTCAATGCTTTCCCTGGTCTTGACTTCTATAAAAGCAAGTGTATCCCCATCACGGGCAATAATATCAATTTCACCTATAGAGGTTTTAAAATTCTGTACAATAATTTTATAACCCTTTTTCCTGAGATACTTGACTGCAACACCTTCGCCCTTCTCCCCTAATTTCATTTGCATGTCCCCTTTTTCGTCGTGCGTTAAAGGACCGACTTATTCAATCCTTCTAAAAAAACAGGTCCTCTCACCTGTATGGCAGGCCCCCTTGCCTACCTGCTCTACCTTTACAAGCAAAGTATCAGCATCACAATCATAAAGAAGCTCTTTTACTATCTGCACGTTACCGGATGTTAATCCTTTAATCCAGAACTCCTGTCTCGACCTGCTCCAGAAGCATGTTTTTCCAATTTCGAGAGTCTTTTCAATAGACTCTTTATTCATGTATGCAAGCATAAGAACTTCACCTGTTTCTGCCTCCTGCACAATTGCAGGTATCAGTCCCTGATCATTATATTTAAGATCTGGAATCATTGTTCCTCCTTTTTTCAGAATAATATATTAATAAACTATAACATATCAGCTCTGTCGGGCTCTCTACTGACTCCTAACTCATAACTCTCTATGTTATAATCAAAATAAATTTTCTAATTAATTTGAACATATAAATGAAATCTGCAATACTAATCATTACTCTGATCTTATGCTCTTTACTGGCTGCTACTTCCTCATCGGCTGCAAAACCAAGTATTATAGGGCCCTCAATAGAAATCATTGATAACAACATCATTGTCAGTCTTTCAATTGATGACACTGATGAACTCGAGTCGGTTATTGCATCAGGAATTGGGAAAGAATTCATTTTTACCGTGGAACTTCTTCGTGTCTGGAATTTCTGGCCCGACGAATTTGTTGTATCAAAAACAATAGAAAAAACCGTTCAATACGACAACCTTCGAGAGCAATATATAGTTTCGTATGACAATGGACTGACAAATACCAGAGTGAAGTTTGAGCAATACGCCGATGTAGAAAACCTTCTTTTCTCCGCTTCAAACATCAACCTTGCCAATATTAAAGAGCTGTTACCGGGCAGGTATTACGTCAGGGTCGTTGTTGAATCAAAGAGCACTGAAGAGCTGCCCTTTATTGGGTTTCTTATGCATTTCATCCCTGAAGTGGAAATGAGCCTCGCCAAGGAATCCCTTCCTTATGGGCTTGAGGTAAGAGAATGAAAAATCTCAAAGTCCTCCTGGGCCTTTTCACTCTGAGCTTCGCCGCAATTATTATTACAGGCACAGTTCTAAATTACATAGGTGTCGAGCACGGCCCCCTCTTAATTAAGATTGGTTTTATATTCATTATCGTAAATCTGATTCTATATCTTCTGCTCCTCATCATCTATGTAATAAAAAATCTTCTAAATATTTATATCGAGAAAAAACGTAAAGCTATTGGTTCAAAATTCAGGACAAAACTCATCGTTTCATTTCTGGGACTAGTCCTTACTCCATCGATTTTCCTTTTCATTCTCTCTAATCAGCTTATTAATAACTCTATTGATACATGGTTTTCAATGGAAGTCCAGAAACCTATCTATGATTCAATGGACATTGCCAGGACACTTTATTTCCAGGAGCGTAAAAATGCCCAAAACTATGCAGACCTCATTTCTTCGGACCGCGGTCTATTTCATCAAATCATCCGTTCTAATACTCAAGGGGACAAATATCGTATTGAGTTATTAAAAAAACCTGACGACTCTTCCCTGATTGTAAATGCGTTCAAGGGAACGTCAGGTACAGACATCATCTCAACCAAAAAAGGCGACATAATAAGAGCAGTATCCCCATTAAATGACGGTCAACAGATTGTAGGAGTTGTCGTTGTAGAGTCCGTGATACCCTCTACAGTTGTCTCAAAAATGGAAACCATTCAAAAGGCGTTTAACGAATATATACAGATCAAATCACAGCAAAATCCCGTTCGGTTTCTCTATTTCCTTACATTAACTGTTGCTGCACTTCTTATAATTTTTCTCGCATTATGGGTATCACTGCGTATAGCTAAAGGGATAACTGTCCCGATACAGTCTCTTGCCGAAGCCACAAAGACCGTTGCAGATGGTGATCTTGACTTCAGAATCAATTTTGTGAGAGATGATGAAATCGGCCTGCTAATAAACTCCTTTAATAATATGCTTGACGACATTCAACATGGGAAGCAGTCACTGGAACTTGCCTACAAAGAATCGGACCAGCGCAGATTAAGTATGGAGACAATTCTGGAAAGTATTAACACCGGTGTTATTTTTTCAGACAGACCGGGAAGAGTCGTGACTATGAATAACGCTGCATGTACTATGCTCTACATGAACCGGCAGGAAATTGAGGGAAGCAGTTACAGAGAAATATTATCCAGGCTTAAATCTGATGACGTCTCCGCCATGGTTAAACGACTCAGCGAAAAGGGGTTCGGATCTATTGAAAAAGACGTGCATATTTATATCAACGGCAGACCCATGGATTTAAGGGTTTATATGACAACTATAGAGGATGGTAATAATAATTTTATTGGGACCCTTGTCGTCTTTGACAATCTGACTGAAATCATAATGGCCCAGAGGGCCCTTGCCTGGCAGGAAGTGGCAAAACGAATCGCCCATGAAATTAAGAATCCGTTAACCCCTATCCGGCTTTCCGCTGAAAGACTCATGAAAAAATGGAACGATAAAGCTGATGATTTTGAAGAAGTGCTGGTGCGTTCTACAAAAACCATAGTAAATGAAGTCAACAGCCTGAGGTCGCTTGTCGATGAATTCTCAAGGTTTGGCAAGATGCCTAAAATAAACCTTGAACCAGCCAACATTAAATCAATAATAGAAGAGGTAGCGGACCTCTATAGTAATCTAAAAGACACTGTAATCATCACGGCATTAAGCGAAGACCTTCCAGATATTGACGTTGACCGCAAACAATTAAAAATGGCCTTTATTAATCTGATAGACAATGCTATTCAGGCCGGGACAGATAAAATCTGGCTGAATGCCTATTTCAATACCTCAATGGACATGATACGGGTTGAAGTAAAGGACAATGGAACAGGGATCAAAGCTGAGAACAAAGAAAAGCTATTCTTCCCTTATTTCTCAACCAGAAAAGAAGGGACAGGACTTGGTCTTGCTATCGTCAACAGTATAATATCCAAGCACAGAGGGTATATCAGGGTTCAGGATAATGCACCTAAAGGAACAGTGTTTGCAATAGAACTGCCGGTAGGGGGAAAATAAGAGAAACAAGGGTCTAAGGATTCAAGGGTTCAAGGGGAAAAGCAGAATAAAAATGACATTTATATACCTGAGTCATCGACGCTTTGAGTACCAAAGGCTTCAAGCATATCCAAGTCTTTTTATGTTTTTACCCTTGAACCCTCGAACCCCCGAACCCTCGGCCCCTTTCTTATAACAGCTTTATAATAGTATAATGTTATGTTTTACAGGAGATATAATTAGTTATGGCAAAAGCATCAAAGGCATCTGTATTAATTGTTGATGACGAAGAAAGTATTCTGGAATCTTTATCGGGCATCCTTGAAGATGAGGGCTATAGAGTAACTACAGCGTCTTCGGGAGAAGCGGCTGTTTTAAAGTATTCTGAAATCCTCCCTGACGTTGTTCTGCTTGATGTATGGATGCCGGGCATGGACGGCGTTGAAACACTAAAGCAGCTGCGAACTAAACATGCTGATGCCTGCGTAATAATGATATCCGGCCACAGTAATATCGACACTGCTGTTCAGGCTTTAAAACATGGTGCATATGACTTTCTTGAAAAACCCCTTTCCCTTGATAAAGTCCTTAATCTTGTCAAAAGAGCGTTAGAAATGTTAAAGCTTGAAAGAGAATATATTGCGTTAAAAAGCAGTATAGACCAGCAATGGGAAATAGTCGGGAAGAACCCCAGGATTATTGAGCTAAAAGATACAATAATGAAAGCAGCAGTTTCACAGGGAAGAGTAATAATATTAGGAGAAAGCGGTTCAGGCAAAGAACTCGTTGCAAGAGCACTTCATAATCAAAGCGACAGGAATGAAAAGAGCTTCGTAGAAGT
The DNA here is from genome assembly GCA_003354025.1 of Nitrospirota bacterium. Classification (GTDB taxonomy): domain Bacteria; phylum Nitrospirota; class Thermodesulfovibrionia; order UBA6902; family UBA6902; genus Glo-13. The sequence continues at coordinate 21,620 of PIVU01000020.1, read as the reverse complement.
TAATTGCGCGGCTATTCCGCAGGAACTTATTGAAAGCGAATTGTTCGGGCATGAGAAAGGGTCTTTTACCGGGGCCTTTGAGGCCAAAAAGGGTAAGTTCGAACTTGCAGATGAAGGCACTCTATTCCTTGATGAAATAGGAGATATGTCTCTGACCACTCAGGCAAAGGTTTTACGGGTTATTGAAACTCAGGAATTTCAAAAGGTAGGGGGAAGCAAAAAAATAAAGGTAAATGTTCGCCTCATCGCTGCTACAAACAAAGACCTTGAGGAAGAAATTCAGAAAGCCAATTTCAGAGAAGACCTCTACTTCAGGCTTAATGTAATACCTCTGCTCGTCCCCCCGCTTAGAGAGCGAAAAGACGATGTTCCTATTCTTGTCAATTATTTTCTCAGTAATTTTGCAGAGCAGTATGGACAAAAACAGAAGAAAGTCAGCAAAACAACTCTTGATGCATTAATGAGCTATGACTGGCCCGGCAACGTGAGAGAATTAAAGAATATCATTGAACGTTTCGTCATTATGAATCCGTCGGAGGTTATAGACACGAAGGAAATTCAGCCCTTTAAGGGAGCTAAGTCCGACTATACTACATATAAAACTTTAAGAGAAGCCAGAGAACATTTTGAAAAGGACTTTATTCTCAGAAAACTTCAGGAAAACAGCTGGAACATTTCAAAGACTGCTGAAGAATTGGAAATCGAAAGAAGCAACCTTCATAGAAAGATCAAGTCTCTAGGAATCGAAACGCCTTAAAACCCGCAGTCACATTATTCATCAAGCTCTTCAAGGTTATCCATAAAGTTCCCAACATCTGCCGGCAAGTTCTCGGAATGAGGCTGAGCAGGCCTGCTTGTGCTTCTGGGGGGTACAGCCCTTCTTGTTCTCTGCGGTCTACGCTGACGCCTTGGTTTCTTGACCACCTTCCGCGTTTGTCTTGAACTTTTCCTTCTGACACTCTTACGCTTGGGAGCAACAATACCCTTGCTTTCTCTCAGCTTGACTTCATAGGTTTCGCCGTCCTTCATTAATATAACTTTATCTTCCAGAATATCAGATATCACATATCCCGCAACAGTGTCATTCAGTTTGTAATTTTTAGTAGCTTTTGTATCAGGGTCCTCGAGAATTGCTGTTTTAAATTCATTGAGAATAATAGTTCCGAATAGCTTTGGCGGATCTTTAGGGGGTCCCTTTTCTACCTTAACTTCCTTTTTCTCAGCCGGAGACCTTGATGGCCTGAAAAGGTCAAGATTTGATATTACCTCAAAAGAAGCTATATTAACCGGCCTCCCTACATGCTTTACAGAAAACACCCTTTGCTGCCTGTCCTGTTCAACAACTGCTGATGGCAATTCAACTTTATGGGTAGCAACATTGTAGAATTTAATGCCAAGAACACTAATCATCAATATAAGTAATAGATTTATCAAAAAATAGTTACGAAACATTCTTGGCCTCTTTCACTTTATCATTTTCTTTAGTCGGTTTTTTGATAAATCCCGTAACAACCAGAGTAGTATATATATCTACCGGCTTACTTATATTAGTTACACGCACTTTCATTTCCGACACCATAAGAAGGTATGATGATTTCCTTATTTTGACAAGTAGAGATTTGAGATCAGCAGTCGTTGCCTTAAACCCAATTTCGACGGGAATCCCAAGATAAATATCAGCGTCAACAGGATTTACGGTACGCTCGAGTTTAACATCGATTCTCAGAGAGGAGGCCATTTCTTTAAGGGCCCTCTGCAGAGCAGCAGCAGCAACTGGAGGTTTACCACCCTTGAGCAATGCCTTTTCCTGCCTTTCAATTTCTTTTCTTATTGCAACAGCCTGCTTTTCAATGCTGTCCTTTTGAGATATCTTTCGCAGCTGCTTGCTTATCATCAAACTTTTTGCTTCCGCAATCTCATCAATCCCGCCTCTTAAATCGGTATACCATGATATAACGCTGAATGCCGCTATCAGCAGAACAAGCACTACACCGTATGTGAGGAACTTTCTCTCCCGTTCATTGACTTTAAATGGCAGATTCATTCAGATAGTTCCTTCCAGCCGTTAATTGTTTTTAGCATACTTGCATTGCCGTTCATTTTGATTTATCTCCAGAAGCAGCAGGCCTGATTATTTTTGCACTTAATTTAAACTGCTCCTTATTCTTTGTCTTCTTAATCGGCCCGACGAATTCTACCTTTTCAAACAATGGAGAATCTTCAAGCAGCGGAATCAATATTGAGGACGAAGCCGCATATCCATTAATAATTAATTCCCCGCCTTCTTTTTTCTTGGATTTAATTTCGAAACCTTTAAAATTCAGGTTTGTAACCCACGCCTCCTTAGGCAGAACATTAGCAAGTTCCGAAAGTACTTCAAGCGTTATTTCATTGCTTTTTATACTGTGCAAAAAGTCGCTGTACTTTCTCAGAGTATTAATATCTCCGGACATTTTCTTAATCTCATTTATGACCGGCTCATTTTTTTTGAGTGAATTTTCCATGACCTGTAGAGCTTTTTTCTGTTTAACGGCATCGGTTGCAAATACCCCCAGCGTAAGCAGCAAAACGATAACAAGAAATATTTTTGTCGCCAGGGGAGCTATTTTTTTAATCTCATAATCAGTCTTGTGAGGAAGAAGGTTGAATTTGTATGTACCTATCCCCAGCCCTGCAAAGCATGCACCGACTGATGAGGACAGCCCATTCATTTCAACACCCTGAAGGTCTCCTGTAAATTTAGACATCTTGCTTACATTTAATGACTTTTCCCTGATCATGGATTCAAGCTGATCAATAATCCCCGACATGGCTGATGTATCACCAGTATAAATAAGTTTATTGACATTCTCAAATCCATAAATGTGAGGAACTTTAGCAAGATGACTCACAACTTCCTCAAGGAAGTCAGTCGACTCCTGGCTGATGCTGCACATAAAAGACTTCATTTCAACACATAGCCCGTCCTTAATCACAGCCATACTGACATACATTTTGTCAAAATGCATAAAGACATTTGCTTCCCCGCGTTTCCCGAGCATGTCAGACTTCCTGACAATACCTATTATGTCCTGCCATCCTCCGGAGGATACACCACTCAATTCTACGGTATTCAATACAGCAAATGAAGACAATGTAATTGCATGCGGCTCCAGGTTCAATCTGTCCAGAAAATCCTTTACAAAATCAATTTTTTCATTCTGGGCGGACACGAATACGGTAAAGTACCTGGCATCAATTTCATCTATAACAAGAAAATCATATGCAATCTCATCTATTTCAAAAGGTATATGGCGCTCTACTTCAAATCTCATCAGGTTTTCAACTACATTTTTACCCTTGCCCTTCATTGAAGGGATATCGATAAATTTTGTAATTGCCCATTTATCGGGGATACTCACAAACACTTTATTGATTTCTCTTCCATGCTGGCCGATAAATTCACGAATTTCATTCGCCGTAGTCTCGTGGTCCCGCAATGCAAACGTAGAGGAAGACAAAACAGCTATTCCAGCAAGACTGTTTTCCAGAAATGAAACAACAATCGAGTCTTCCCTGAACTCTACTCCCAGAAATGTTCCGAATAAATTTTCAAATAACATTGTCATTCCAGTAAACTGATTCCAGTTCCTTTTTAGTCTTATGCACCACAGTTTTGATGGTTCTACTTATAATACCATCTGCACTGGTTCCTTTGGATACTATAGTAAAATATGAAGATGATACTTTACCATTTGCCAATGGCCTCTTGATAGGCTCTGTTTCTCTTTCCATAATAATATTCCCTGCATCTTCAAGTCCCAAAACCGCTTCAAGGACTATTGGCGACGCTGTATTGATATTAATTTTACCAGTATCATAAACCGTTAAATGTTTGATGACTCCCTCATTGGACTCTTCATCTTCTTCTCCCTTCGAACCATATAATATTCCACGGGTCATACCCTTGACCAGCATAAGCTCCTCAATTGTATCAAAGGGTCCGTCCTTGCAGCTGTACGGCTCCGAAAGCGACTGATAGTAGTCCTCTTCAGCACCGTTCAAATGATGCTCCTCATTTTCATCCCGCCAGTCAACGAGAGAGTCTACAATAGTATCAACCTCTGTACTATCAATTCCGGCACTTTTAAATAATTCCTTAAGTACTTCGATGGAAACGGTGTTTGCAATCTGCTTTCCGTCCTTTATTGAATGACTATTAATATTCAGTTTACTGTCCTCATCTGTGATAGTATACTGAAAATTGCCGCTTCCCAACTCGCCTTTTCTCTGAATCGACTCTTCTTCATCCTCCTCAGTATTGTCCTTAAAAGCCAGCTCGCCTTCTTCATTAATAAATATTACATCCGATTCTTTGGCTGACAGTATTTCAAGTTTTGCCTGCTCAATCCCTGCCATGGCCAGGAAATAAGCCTGTTCCTCTTCCTTGAAATTTCTGACAATATTCATCTCAGTCCTCATTGAATATGTAAATTCCCCTACAATAGCCATAAGAACCACCGTAACCCACACAACCATTATAAGAGCTACAGCCCCCTGGTTGTCACAGCCTGTTCTGCTTAGGCTGTCAGGGCTGTAAATTTTATCGTTCTTCACTTTCATCCTCTTTACCTGCTTTTCCCAATGGGATGCTGATTGAAAAGGACTGAAAATAGGGTATCTTTACTTTTACAGCCGCCGGAAGAGTCTCTCCATAGTCCCATGACTCATTCCATTCATCATCTTCACCACCTTTAAAATATGATAATTCAATTTCACCTATTTCAGAGTCTACAACTTCTTCATTCCCTGTAAGTTTATTTTCAAATTCCTTGTCAGGAAGTATTCCCTCTTTATAAAGAAGAACACCATCTTTTACAGAATACCGAATCCACTTAAAACCGCCCTTTGCAGCATCCGTGAGCGTTGTAACAAATAACAGTGAGTCCTTTTCTCCTTTAAAAACTACAAGCTTTTCTTCTTCATCTTCGATTTTGTAGGGATAAGCCGATTTTATCTGCTGTGAGAGCATACCCGACAGCACTCTTAATCTTTGATTATAGACTGTTTCAACTTCACCCTTGTCCCATGCATCCAACCCCAGTCTGAACCCATTACCTATTATTAGCATAACCAGTGCAAGCAGTGAAAATGAAATCATAAGCTCAACCAGAGTAAACCCTGACTGAAAACCATTGCCGTATGAAATAGAATGTCTCTGTAATATCAACATCAATCCTTCAATAAATTTTTTCTTAAAAAGCTGTGTATGCATGCATACAGATAATATTTTTATAAACTCTCTTCGCTATCAATGACTTTCAAACTAACAAACTCCACTTTCCTCTCTTTCCTGGCACCATCAGCCCATGTCACAACTACCTTTATTTTCGCAAGGTTATAAGATGTTTCCTCAAGCTCTTTATAGGTCTCAACGGCTGTCTGCCATTTAAAACCATCTTCAAATTCACCGCTGCCTTCCTGTGGATTATCAGAAAGCTCTCCCATTTTATCCTTTGCATATACGACTGCCCTTGTATAGTCACAGGAAGTTCTGCTTGCTCTTAAGCCCCCTGCAAAGAGTTGCATAATGAGGACAAAACTCAAACTAACAATAGCAAAGGCTATCAATACTTCCATGAGAGTAAATCCCGCCTGATTGCTTACGTCACAATGTAAATTATTACTCTTCCCTTTCAACATCTACTTTCCCGGTTACTCTGCTTACCGATATAATATATGCTGCTTTTTCGTTTCTAACTTCGATCATGCCGCCCGATGAATTACCCAGCGGCAATAAATCAATTTTATATATATCATCTTCCGTATTATCTACAATTACTTCGAGACCGGACGGGATATTCTTTTCGAGATTGAAGGACGGACTTTCATCATCAGTTTTTTTATCAGAATACAGCCTGTAAACTCCCTCCTCAACATCTACTGCAAAATGATATGTTATCTTTTCAGCAACAGCGTGGTTCCTGGCATACCGGAGAACCGCCGATACATCTTTTGTAAATGTTCTTATTGTCAGATTATCAGAACTACTCCCAATGTAAATCCCGGCCAAACCAGCTGCAAGACCGATAATTATCAGCACGATAATGAGCTCAATAAGCGTAAATCCTGAAGACGAATGACGTGTTTCCGGATTTTTCATTATGCCTTCTTTTTTACTTCAGACCCTTCCAGCTTACAACATCGCGGTTCTCGCCTTCACCACCCTGAGACCCGTCTGCTCCAAGCGAATACAGGTCATAGTCTCCATTCTTGCCTGGAGATTCATATCCATAGGGGTTGCCCCATGGGTCAAGTGGAATTTCGTTCTTCTTCAGGTACGGACCATTCCAGTCGTCTGTCCCTGAACCCGCTACAACGAGCGCGTCCAGTCCTTCAGATGAGTTTGGATACCGCCCTACATCAAGCCGTAAAGAGTCCAGCGCAGTACCGAATAGTTCAATCTGTGCATAGGCTGCATTTGTCTTGGCTTTTCCAAGTTTTCCAAACATCCTGGGTACAACAAGTGCAGCAAGAAGCCCAAGTATAATCATAACTACCATCAACTCTATTAACGTAAAACCCGCACGGTTTTTCAAAACATTTCTTTCTCTATTTTTTATCATAAGACCTCCAAATAATATATTAAATTCTTTCGATTTCATAATTACAGATAGCATTAGCAACCTCATCATAAGCAGCACTTCTCGATTAATGTTAACCCGTACATTAAACTTATAAAGGCAGTTCATTCACACTGAATATGGCCAGCAGCATTGAGATAACAATAAAGCCTATGACCAGGCCCATGAGCAGGATAAGTGCAGGCTCAAGAAGCGCCAGCATACGCTTAACAGTAGTCCTTACCTCAATATCAAAGCGGTCCGCAATCTTTATCAGCATTTCGTCAAGTCTTCCAGTCTCCTCGCCCACAGTAACCATATGTACTGCAATGGGGGGGAATATATCGCTGTTTCTCAACGGTTCAGAGATACCTTTCCCTTTCCTGGCAGATTCCCTCACCTCTGATATAATCTCCGATATCTTTTCACTGCCTATTGTGCCTTTTACAATCTGGAAGGCATTCAGCAAAGGGACGCCGCTTGCAAGCAGAGTACCCAGGGTCCTGGCAAAACGGGAAACAGCTGTTTCCTTAAACAGGGTGCCGAATACGGGTATCCTGAATTTCATGTCATCCCATTTCCTTCTACCGTTTTCTGTTCCGATATAACGCTGGACCAGAACAACTATACCTGCTGTAAGCAGTACGAATATCCACCAGTAGTTAATTAATGCATCACTTACAGCAAGGAGCATAACTGTAGGCAAAGGCAGCGTCTCACCCATGTCAGTAAATATTTCAGTAAATTGAGGTACTACAAAAGTAAGCAGCATTATTACAGCTGCAGTTCCCACCATGCAGAGAAAAGCAGGATAGATCAGCGCGGAACGAACATCGGATTTTAAACCATGTGCATTTTCCAGATAAACGGCCATTCTCGTTATGGAGTCTTCAAGAAACCCCCCGGCCTCGCCCGCCTTTATCATGTTGACATAGAATACCGGGAATACTGAAGGATATTTTGAAAGAGCATCGGAAAATGCCTTACCGCTCCTAATTTGCGAGAGGAGTTCTCTCAAAAGGTCTTTCAGCTTTTTTTTATCTGAAAGGTCAGACAGAATTGAAAGTGAACGTTCCAGTGGAAAGCCGGCATCCAGGAGTACACCAACCTGATATGTAAAGGACATGATATCCTTTTCCGTAATACGGCCTTTAGTGGTCGATAATAAGCGGGTAATTATACTTTCCCGGTCAACAGCTTTGTTAACTTTCAGAGGAAAGTATCCCATGTCCTGAATACGGTCAATTGCAGAACGTTCATTTGCTACGTCGAGAGTTCCGTTTACTATAGTTCCATCTCTTGTTGTAGCTTCGTAATAGTATTTATCCATTAAATACCTTCTTGAGATACTCTTAGCACTTCTTCAATAGATGTAACACCCTCCCGGACTTTTTTCCATCCCGAGTCTCTTAATACAGTCATTCCCTTTTCCACTACAGCCTGTCTGATAACATCAGAACTTGCTCTTTCGAGGATTAACTTTCTTATCTCTCTATCGATTACCATAAGCTCAAAAATTCCGGTCCTGCCGCGGTAACCGGTATGTCTGCACTCATTACAGCCAACGCCGTGGTATGTAGTCATACCATCAGGAATAAGCTCTCCTTTATCGATGATGTCTTGCTCTGGTTTATATTCTTCCTTACATGCAGGGCAGATCACCCGGACAAGCCTCTGTGCCAAGACGCCTATTAGAGATGATGATACGAGGAAACCCTCTATCCCCATATCGAGCAGCCTGGTCACAGCACCGGGAGCATCATTTGTATGAAGTGTACTGAATACCAAATGGCCTGTAAGAGCAGAGTGAATAGAAATCTCGGCTGTTTCAACGTCTCTGATTTCACCGACCATTATTACATCCGGGTCCTGACGAACAATGTGCCTCAGACCGTTTGCGAACGTTAGTCCTATATTAGGTTTTATCTGTATCTGGTTAATTCCGTCAATCTGGTACTCAATCGGGTCTTCTACGGTTATTATCTTTTTGCTATCGGAATTAATCTGATTAAGCGATGCATACAAAGTTGTGGTTTTTCCACTTCCAGTAGGTCCTGTGACAAGAAACATTCCGTAGGGCGTATTAATCAGTTTTTCATATTGCTTAACATTCTCTTCGGGAAATCCGAGCTCATCAAGCAGGACTACTGCAGTACCCCGATCAAGGATTCTCATAACAATGCTTTCACCGTATATGGTCGGGATTGTCGATACACGGAGATCAATATCTCTTCCGGAGACTCTCAGCTTGATCCTGCCGTCCTGTGGAAGCCGCCTCTCCGCAATATTCATTCTCGACATTATTTTAATTCTTGAAATAACGGCTGATTGAATTCTCTTGGGCAGTGACTCTACCTCGGTCAATGCGCCGTCAATCCTGTATCTGACTTTTACGTTGTTCTCAAATGGTTCAATATGGATATCACTGGTTCTTCCTTCAACCGCTCGGGTGATAAGCATATTAACGAGCTTTACAATAGGAGCTTCAAAGGCCATGTCCCTTAGATGATGAACGTCTTCCTGCAGTTCCAACCCATCCGTCTCGGCCTCTTCCTCCCTCATCCCTTCCATTATGCTTGTCATCTGTACATTACTTCCGAAATACTGCTCAATTGCCTCCATGATGTCTTTTTCACCGCTGAGGCATATTTCGAGTTCCTTGTCAGAAAAAATCTGCAATGCATCAATTACGTATTCATCCAGAGGGTCGGACATTGCCACCCTAATGACATTATCATCCATGCCTATAGGGACAAATTTATATTGCTTCATGAATTTGATTGTAGGATAATTCCCTGCATCAACGGTCTTGGGGAACTCTGAAAACTTGAGGTATTTCAAGCCCATCTGCGAGCTTAATGCGCGAAGCATATCATCTTCGGAAATAAAACCAAGGCCAACCAGAATTTCGCCCAGTTTACTGGAACCCGACTTGTCGGTTGCAGATTGTTCTTTTAGGGCTATTTCAAGTTTTTCGGGAGTTAACAGTTTTAAGTCAAGAAGTATCTTTCCTAAAAGACCTGACTTACTTATTTTCAGGGCTTCATGGCTCATTGCTTTGGGGTGAGTTTTGCTCATTAAATGATGAAATTTTAAGCCCGGTTTCCTTATCCTGCAGGAACTTTTTTAACTCCTTGAGCTGTTTCATGTACTGTTGAGTATATTTATCCGCATCACTTCTGTTAGATACTACATATGGAGTAATCATAATAATTAACTCCTTCTTTTGGACAGATTCTACGTCATAACGGAAAAGATGTCCCAAGACAGGAATATCACCCAGAAAAGGGACTCTCTGATTACTCTTATTTGTTGTCTCTTCCATTATGCCGCCAATGACGACTGTCTGCTGATCCGGGATAACAATAGAGGTCTTTGTCTTCGTAGTATTAAAGGAAGGGAACGTATTTCCTTCCTGCCCCACTTTCTGGTCTCCTCCCACAGATGATACTTCCTGTTCAAGGTCTAAAACTACTGTCTTTTCTTCGCTTATTGTAGGCTTAATCTTCAATTTTATCCCTACGGTTCTGTATTCAATATTCTGAGTCAATGTATCAGTAGTCGTAGTGGAAGTCGTACTAGTCGCAGTAGGCACATCCGAGCCTACCTCAATACTGGCTTCTTCCTGGTCCCTGACAAGAAGACGCGGGCTGGAAAGAATGTTTACCTTGGAATCCGATGCAAGTGCACGAACTATAGCAGTAAGTTTATCAGGCCTGAACAATGTATACGATAAACCTCCAGGTCCTCCGGCAAGAGTAGGTAATACGTCTGCAACGGTTGGACCATTGGATAATGTAGAATCAAGCAATCCCGAAAAATCCTTGTTCTCAACATTAAGATTATGGAGAACAGACCACTGAATACCAAACTCATCATCATCAGTAAGGGAGACTTCTGCTATAACAGCCTCAATGAGAACTTCCCGGGGATAAATATCAATTTTCTTGATAGTCTTCACTATCTCCCTGTATACTCCCGGAGGAGCAAGAATTACAAGAGAGTTAGTAGGTTCAAAAGTTATAATTTCGACTCTGCTCGTAGTCGCAGACTGAGTCCTTCTGGTACTCGTTGTCCTTCGCCTTGAAGCAGTTTTGGATTTTGCGGTTGTCTTTTTTTTCTGCGATACTGCTCTGGAACTGCCACCTCCGCCGTCAGCCTCATAAAGTGTCTTTAAAATATTGGCAATGTTGTCAGCCTTAACGTTCTGAACAGGATACACAAAAATATTCTGTCCGGTCATGACCTCTTCATCCAGTTTTCTTATCCATCCCTCAACAGTTTTCAAAAGCGTAGGGCTGGAAGAAAAAACTACAAGACTGTTGATTCTCTCGATTGGAATCAGAGCAAGTCCTTCCCTGGTAAGATTGAGAGCATTAAGAACTTCCGTCAATTCATTTGATAATGACGTAACGTCAGAGTACCTGGGTTTAAAAAAGGACATCCTGGTGTTCTTAAATGCGTTTACATCAACCTCTTTAAGGACCCTTAAAAGACGGACAATATTAGACTGCAGATCATTAATTATAAGAAGATTATTTCTGGGATTCGGGATAATACTTCCGAACTGTGAAAGCATGGGGGTAAGCACCGTGCTGATCTCTGTAACAGGAACATACTCGACGGGCACCAGTTGTGTAACCGGCCTGTCAATATCAGGGACAGCCTCGGCTTCTCTCCCTTTTTTTACTTCAAGAGGCTTCTGTTTGGCAGTGCTTCCTGAAATAATCTTGTAAAAATCTCCGGACCTTACCAGCGACATTCCATTAGCTTCCAGAACAGATTCAAAAATACTGAGAACTTCACTGACAGGAATCTTTTTTGCTGAATGAATTGTGACCCTTGCATCCAGTCCGGGGCTTAAAATAAAATTTTCGTTTGTTATAGAACCAACCGTATTAATAACATCCTTAAGATCGGCATTATCAAAATTCAATATGATATAGTTCTCTTCCTGTGGTTTCGACAAAAAAGCCTTTATCTTATCGGGGGTAATGTTCCCTTCCGGAATATTCGGAGGCAGGTTTGCCGGGCGGTTACTTGCTGCTGGTGAAGGCTGTCCATTTTGCTGAGGCATTTGATTGCCTGGCGGTGCAACCCTGTTAGCAGTACCACGGGATTGAGGACTTCTGTTTACAGATCCTGGAGCTTCAGCCGCAAAACTGATGCCCCATACATTAATTATAAGACAGGTTACGGAGGCTATTACAATTAAGAGCTTTTTCATGCTTTTGATTTCCAAACCCTCTTTTCTCTTATAACTGCTTTTATATTTAGAAAATATCCAAAAAAGTATAACATTTTAAGGTCACTATATCAATTTAACGATAACAGTATATTTAATATTATTTCACGTACTGAACAGTTATCAATTAATACAGGTTCTCCTCCTTCCATATACTGGGAAACTTTACCCTGAATGTAGCGCCCTGCCCCGGTTTGCTCTGCACAATAACTTCACCCAGGTGCTCTGTTATTATCTGTTTTACAAGAGGCAGACCCAGGCCGAATCCCCGTTCTTTTGTGCTGAAAAAAGGTTTAAATACATTCCCTACTTCCTGCTCCGGTATCCCGTAACCCGTATCTGAGACATTAAGAAACACATATTCATCATCCTTACTTGTCTCTACGGTTACCCTGCCCCCCTCGGAAGTGGCTTCAATAGCATTTTTTATAATATGAAATATTGCCACTCTTAAAAGGTCTTTCTGCATGTTTATCTTTAGCGGTTCTGATGACATGTTAACCACCATATCAATGCCTTTAAATGAAGCTTCTTTTTCTCCCACAAAAGCTACACTCTCAACAATTCTGTTAATATCATCTTTTTTAAACTTTGATTTCCTGCTTTTAAGAAATGTTTCAAAGTCCTTAACAATCTTATCAAGTTTATCGGCACCTTCAAGAATATACTTGAGATTTTTTCTTAAATCTTCGGACAATTCTTCTTTGGACAGTATCCTCCTGCATCTTCCGCCTATCATGGAAGCAGGGTTCCTTATTCTGTCGGCAACTGTCAGGGCCATTAAGCTCATAGTCCTCTCCGTGCCTATAGTTTCAATCTCCTGATTCAGTTCTGTCAGGTCTGCGTTGATTGCCTCAATTTCCTTAATTAGCTTTTCCTTTTCGTCCTCCGATTTCTTTCTCTCGGTTATGTCTCTCTGAACGGAAACCCAGTGAGAAAAAACACCCTTCTCATTGGCAAAAGGGACAATATTGCACTCAACCCAGAATGCAGACCCATCCTTGCGGTAATTAATCAGCTCCACTCTGACCGGTTTACATTCATCCAGCGCTACCCTGATCAGATCAAGCGCACTCAGACTTGTTTTCGGCCCCCTCAGAATCCGGAGTGTTCTGGCAGTTGCCTCTTCATAGGAATATCCTGTCATCCCGGTAAACGCTTCATTAACATATAAAATCCTTCTTCCCCGCAAATCGCCCGGTTCTGCTTCCAGGATGATAATTGCATCATTGGCATTAACAACTGCAGATTCCAGAAGCTGCAGCCTCTCTTCAGACTCTTTCCGCCTGATTGCATTTTCAATTGTTACGGGAAGTACTTGAAGGTAGTTCTGCTCATGGTCCTTAATTATATAGTCATAGGCCCCGGCTTTCATTGCCTTAACGGCAATACCCTCATCTCCCCCGCCAGTGACTACTATGACCGGGGTATCATTAACTATTTCGAAAACATCAAGAGCCGTACCGTCCCCAAGCATATAGTCGGTAATAATTATATCGAAGGTATCAGTCCCGAGGACTTTTTTTGCATCGGAGAGAGAGCCGGCAATAACATATTCACATTTAAATATTTTTTCCTGGATCAAGCGGCGAAAAGCTATTTGGTCGACCCTGTTGTCTTCTATCAATAATATTTTATGCATGTGGTCATTTATGGTTAAAGTTATTCAGGCCTGCAAACAGTCACCATTTCACAACACTAATGATAACCTATCATATTTAACAATAATTTAGAAATACAATAACTCGAAAGGGTCAATATTTACGCACCCTATATATTCCTTTTTAAACGCGTTCCATTTCATCAACATTAAGTTCATCACTATACAATTGGTACTTGTTTTTCCCCTCATATTTTGCACAGTAAAGAGCTATATCTGCATTCTTTAACAGAGTCTCCATATCACTGCCGTTATCAGGATATATAGAAGCACCAAGGCTTGTCGTTACATTCAATATATTATCTCCCAAATTAAAAGAATCCTGAATGACACTTATAATTTTCTCGGCAATATGCTCCACGTCTTTTGAGCACTTCACGTCCGGCAGCAGAATTGTAAACTCGTCCCCTCCCCATCTTGCAACAATATCACTTATTCTTAGGTTATTGCTGATCCTGACCGCTACTTCCTTTAACAGTTCATCTCCTGTTGCATGGCCATAGGTGTCATTTATCTTTTTGAAACTGTCCAGGTCAAGAAACATGACAGCCAACTGATTATTATTGCGTCGGGCACGTGCCAGTTCTTCATTCAGCCTTTTATTAAAATAAAGACGGTTGGGCAGTTCCGTCAACATATCATGATGAGCCAGGTATTCAAGCCGCCCTTCCTTCTCATGAAGTTCAGCCTCCACCTTTTTCCGCCCTGTAATATCACGCTGTATTGATACCCAGTGAGAGAATTGTCCTTTATAGTCATATACGGGAACGGTGTTGCATTCCGCCCAGAATTGCGTCCCGTCTTTGCGGTAGCTATTAACTTCACTTCTTAAAGGCTCTCTCCTGTCTAATTTCCTGTGGATCTCCTCAAGTGTTGCCAGGTCCGATTCAGGTCCTTCAAGTATTTTCAGTGACTTGTTTTCAACATCATACAGAGAGTAGCCGGTCATTCTGGTAAAAGCATCATTAACATAAATTATCCTGCGCAGGCGAGTGTCCTGAAAGTCTTCCTTCAGTATAACTATTGCATCATTTGCATTAACCACTGCAGACTCCAGCAGGCTGAGCCGCTGCTCTGCCTCTTTTCTCTTGATGGCCTTTTCGACCGTGATCGGCAGCATGGCCAGATACCTCTGGTCCTCGTCTTTGATAAGATAGTCATATGCACCGGCCTTCATAGCCTTAACTGCAACACCTTCATCGCCACCACCTGTAACTACGATTACAGGCGTATCGTAGATCATGTTAAAAATATCAAAGGCCGTACCGTCCCCCAGGCTGTAATCAGTAATGATCACATCATAGCAATTACTCTGCAGGACATCACGTGCTTCCGAGACAGAGCCGGCAATTGTATAATCATAGCCGAGTCTGTCCTGGCTGACCTTCCGCTTGAACGCCATTTGATCTACCCTGTCATCCTCAATCAGCAACACTTTGTATTTCAACATACAACTCCCGTCGTTTCTCTTGGAATAGTAAAATAGAATTGACATCCCTTTCCTATTTCGGACTCAATCCAGAGTTTTCCTCCATACATTTCGACAATTTTTTTAACAAGTGTCAATCCAACACCTGTACTTTCATATTCATCCCGTGGATTGAGTGTCTGAAATATGTGAAAGATCTTATCAAAATATTTCTCGTCGATACCGGGCCCGTTATCGGAAACATGGAACTTCCAGTGACCGTTCTCTCCAATGCATCCAATACTAACTGCACCAGATGGTTTATCCATGTACTTTATAGCATTGCTTAAAAGATTCTGAAAGACCTGCTCCATACGGGTGCCTTCACAGACAATAGTAGGCAATTCATTTTCAACAGTCACATTAATATTCTGAGGAGGAGCAATAGCATCAATCACATCTGGAACAAGCATATTCAAATCTACATCTGTCTTATCCTCCCTAATTCTCCCGACCCGGGAATACTGCAATATGCCGTCAATAAGCCCATGCATTCTTTTAACTCTTCCGGTAAGGAGGTTCAGCTGTTCTTTGCCATCTTCATCAAGTTTATCCATGTAGTCACTTGATATCCAGTTGGCAAGTGACCCAATGGCGCGGAGGGGTGCCTTTAGATCGTGGGATACTACATAGGCAAAGTCGTTGAGCTCCTGGTTAATATGGTGAATTTCTTCAAGGAGCACTTCCTGTTTCTGCTCAGCACGCTTGCGAACAGCAATTTCCTGTTCCAGCTCCGCTCTCTTTTTCTCAACGACATGCATCATATTATTGAAATGTTCACCAATGCGATATATGGGATCTCTGGTTACATTCATAAAAACTGAACACTCCGAGCAACTGCCATACTTCTGAGCAAATGTCCCCTGCACAGTTCCTCCGCAGTAAGTACCCGTAATCTGCCAGCATCTTGTCTTGCCGCGTTCATAGCAGGGGCAGTCAGTCTTTTTGCAATTCATCTCTTCATAGCATTTTGTTAAATTAGGATTATGAAAACGTATATTAGTATTCTTTTCATCCTCCACTCTTTTAATCAGAGACGAAACCTCGTCCAGAGCACCCTGGATTTCCTCTCTGTTCTCATCAATTTCAGTGTTTCGCATTGCAAGCATTTCAGCAGTTTCCCTGTATTCGCTAAGGGCTCTATGCAATTCCATTTCTGCCTGCTTTCTCCTGGTTATATCTTCGCCGGAGCTCAGCATGCCTGTTATTTTCCCGTCTTCATCGGCAGTTAAAGTTCTATGCCATGAAATGATCAATTTATTACCACTCATGCTAAGAAGGTTGCTCTGAAAGCTCTGTTTCAGTTCAGTATCACCGCCCATTATTTCGTTAAATATACATTCTTCATCTTCCCTGATATTCTCAGGGACAAACAGGTCAAACCAGTTCTGACCGACTATATCATTTTCACTACACTCCAACACTTCCATTCCTTTTCTATTGATCCTGTCTACAGTTTTATCGCTATTTATTTCAACGATCATCACGTCCGCAGTATCAAAGTACTTTTCTGCTTTATTTTTTTCCTTTTTCAGTTCACTCTCTGCCCGGCTGCGTTCATTAACAAGACGTTTAATCTTCAGGCAAAGCACGATACAAACAGGAGCAAGAATTATGATAGCAGCCAATAAAACAGTTTCTGCATTTAAAATCAATTAGGAAATTCTCCTTCCGAAGTATTTATTAAGTTCACACAATTTCATAGACACAGGGTTTATGGAAGTTCGCTCATCGACCAGTACATATTTATTGTTTTTACTACATCTACAAACTGATGATGATCAATCGGTTTTATCATGTAGCCCGCAGCGCTTAAGTTAAAACTTTCTATTCTATCCTGTTCCTCCTTTGATGTAGTCAGAACAATTACCGGTATCCTTTTGAGTGCATCATCATTTTTCAATTCCCTTATAAGCTCAATCCCGTTCATTCTTGGCATATTCAGGTCAGTAAGGATAATTCCCGGCATTTCATTGCTGTTGTCTCTCAAATAATCCAGGGCTTCTTCACCATTGCCGACAATTTTCAACTCTCCGGGAGCCTCAACTTCTTTAAGTGCTCTCTTTATCGCCATTGCATCAACAGCATCATCCTCAACCAGTAAAATCGGAGTATCAGATTTCACAATATTCCTCCAGTCAAAATAAGTTTGATTACATTTCACGCCTATACAGTATGTATACTATGTAATATTATCGACAGCAGAGGGAAAAACCTTAAGTATCTCCCTCACAACCCTGTCAAAAACAATCTGTTTTTCATTAGAAATGGTTGAATATCAATGGATTGTCATAATATGTTGCAGCCGTGACTGTTTTTTTATACAATAACAGCAGGTATACTCCCGGCAATCAAGGAACATAATGATTAATCATTTTCTCGGTAAATTAAAAGGCTATTCAAGAGTTTTCATTACACATACATTGTGCATTCACTTTTTATTCGCATTCACCTTCCTTTTTCTAATTTCCTGCGCTACTAATCCTGTTACCGGACAATCAGAGTTAATGCTGGTAAGTGAGTCCCAGGAATTGCAAATGGGCAAAGATGCAATTCCTTCAGTCAAGTGGGAGTTCGGAGGAATATATCGTGACAGTGAACTTCACTCTTATCTTGAAGGAATTGTAAAAAAAATATGGGCAAACTCCGAAAGGCCTCATCTCCCAGTGCAGTTTCATATTCAAAACACTTCTGTACCCAACGCATTCGCGCTTCCCGGCTATGTAGCAATAACAAGAGGCCTTCTCAGTGACATGGAAAACGAAGCCCAGTTTGCAGCTGTCATGGGGCATGAGGTTGGACATGTCATGGCCAGGCATTCGGCCCAGAGACAGTCACGAGGAATACTTCAGCAAGTAGGACTAGCTGCCGGAGCTGCTGCTCTCGGGGGAAAGGACGGCAGTGAAGCGCTATTGACAATAGGATCAGTAGGCAGCAGCCTGTTTCTTCTTAAATACGACAGGGCCCAGGAAATACAGGCGGACAGACTGGGCGTAAAATACATGGCAAATTTAGGCTATGATGCAAATGAGGCCGTCGCAGCACATATAGTTCTTGAGCAATCTGCATCTAGTTATATGAAACGGCAGGGGACGACCCGGAAAAATGACAGCTTTATGTCTAATCTGCTTTCAACACATCCAAGGCAGGACGTCCGAATCAGTGAAATCAAGTCAATGATTAACAGTCTTCCTAAGTCCCAATCCGGAGGAGGCAAGTACAGCACTGCATTCCAGGGAGCAATAAAGAATATCAAAACAGCTAATACAACATATTTCATTTATGACAAAGCCTATAGTTTGTACCAGAAGAAGGAGTATAAAAAAGCTGAAGACACCGTACAGCAAGCAATTAAACAGGATGACATGCAAGCGCCGTTTCATAGTCTATTAGGCTTCATACAGTTACAGCAGAAGAGTTACGATAAGGCACATAGTTCCCACAAAAAAGCATTATCCATAGATCCAGGTTATCAGCCTTCCATCTTCGGAACAGGACTAGTACATTTCTTTAACAAAGATTATGATAAGGCCATTAGGGAGTTTAAAAGCAGTCTTTCCCAGCATCCTTCTCATGCTCCTACCCACTTTGCTCTCGGCAAAAGCTATTTTCAAACAAAGCAGTATAGAAAAGCTGTTCCATATCTCAGAAATTATGCCGGAGCAGCACCTAAAAACCCTGAGATTCACGGTTTGCTCGGAATTTGTTACGACAATACAAGGGAAGTCCGAGGAGCTGTTATTGAATACCGAAACCAATTGGCAGTTGCCCCGAACACTGAACTGGGCAACCATGCGAGAAAAAGGCTTGCCGTGCTTGAGCCCATGTTAAAAAAATAGCCCGCCGGCATTTAGTCCCAAAAACTATTGCAGTCTTGACCGGATAATAAGATTATCAACTGTCTTCCTTTACATAGATCTCTTCAGCAATCAATGAATCAACTGCCAAAGCAGTCTCATCAATTTCCAGCACAAAGGACGGTCTTTTCTGTTTCAGCTTAATTGTGCTTCCGGGAACAACTCCCATAGATGCAAGTCTTTCAAGCCTTGAACTGTCCGATGGTTTAATAAATACTATTCTTCCAACTGCGCCCACTTCGAATTCCTTTAACTGCATAACAAGAGGTTTGTAATCCGAAGTATATTTGGAGCAGCAACCGCCCCGTGGAATTGACTTGCCATGAGGGCATGTCGGAGGATGTCCCAGAAATGAACAGACACTGTCGGTAACAGAGGGGGACAGAAAGTGCTCAATTTCGCATGCTGTCTCTTCACTCTCTCGCATACCTACTTCAAACACATCATGAAACAGCCTTTCTGCAAGACGATGTCTTCTCGTTAAGTCACGTGCACGGACTTCGCCCTTGTCGGTCATTTCAATATCATCTCCATCAATTAATATAAATCCTGATTTCTCCATTTTCCTGACAGTCTCGGAAACTTCTTCATCATTAATGCCTTTAACTATTTCAGCAAAACTTTTCGATCCCCGTTCTCTTAAAGACCATAGAAGCTCCAGTATCTCATCCTTCAATTTGTTATCCATAATAATCTCCTCAAAATATTAAATAGTATTACAGCACGTAAACAATAATGCACTACCTTTGTACTTCAATATTAACAATTCAGGTTATATTTGGGCTAGAGCAAATAAAAGAGTGATACAATTCAAATTATGGCCATACACCATCTATCAATGTTTTACATTTATAACAACTACCATTTTCCAATTTAACCACCGCACTATAGCCTACTCTATCAATAATCACTTCTTTGCATTCAGGACAGTATGTATTCTCACCACCTTCACCGGGGACATTTCCTATATATACAAACTTCAGACCTTCCTGAATGCCTTTATTCCTTATTGATCGCAAAGTATCGACAGGAGTTCCCGGCTGGTCCACAAGTTTATAAGTGGGGTAAAACCGGGATATATGCCATGGCATTGATGGATCAATAGAATTAATAAAATCAATTATGCCTGAGACCGTTTTCTCTGAGTCATTATAGGCCGGTATGATCAGCGTAGTAAGCTCTACCCATACACCAAGGTCCTTCATAAGTTTTATTGTATCCAGCACTGGCTGCAAACGGGCCCCGCAGACTTTTTTATAAAACTCATCATCACCCTTTAGATCAATATTGTTTGCATCAAGAAAGGGGGCCATTAATTTTGCAGCCTCGAGACTGGTGTAGCCATTACTTACAAATACATTTTTAATACCTCTCTCATGTGCAAGTCTTGCACAGTCATATGCAAACTCATAAAATATTGTCGGCTCTGTATATGTATATGAAATACTCCTGCATCCTGCCCTTTCTGCGGCATCAACAACCTGCTCGGGCGTTACGTTCTCCCCGGGAATGTGATCATGTTCAAGCGGGTACTGTGCAATATCATAATTCTGGCAGTGCCTGCATTTAAAATTGCAACCCACAGTTGATATGGAAAAAGACTTTGAAGCCGGATAAAAATGGAATAGAGGCTTTTTCTCTATGGGGTCAACATTCATAGACACAAGCTTCCCATAGACGAGACTATAAAGCACTCCTTCTCTATTTTCCCTGACACTACAAATACCCCGTCTTCCCTCGGGAACAATGCAATGGTGCGCACAGAGGAAACACCTTACTTTATGGTCATCAAGTTTCTCATAAAACATTGCCTCTTTCATATTGAAATTATATCACACCGTTATCAGTTATCCGCAGTTTGTAATTAGTTGTACGTTGTTCTTAATTTGTAATTCGTAATTTCTAATTCGTAATTATTTTTTGATTTGTTCCAGATTTGACAACGATAGTATCGATATTAGCAACAATAGAATTGTATACAAAATGTATTCTTATGTTCCATTTTTGTATTTTTTACTTGACAAGTGTATTTTAATTATTTAAATTAATAACAACATATGTTAGAAAAACTTTTTACATCAGGTATCAGGGCTGACATTATGTCACTACTTTTTAATAACCCTGAAGAGAAATTTTACGTCAGAGAAATCGCCAGACTCGTAAATAAAAACCCCTCTGGAGTAAAGAGAGAACTAGACAAACTTTTCACAATGGATCTTGTCATCTCAGAAAGAGAAGGGAACCTTAAGTACTTCACAGTTAACCGCCGCTCTCCCCTCTTCCCTGAACTTAAGGGGCTTATATCAAAATCGCTCGGACTCCCGGGAGCACTTAAATCTGTTTTAAAAGCTTCTGATGCTAAAACAGCGTTTATATACGGCCCATACACAAACAAAGCAAGTACGCCTTCATTAGATTTATTAGTGGTTAGTGATTCCAATCATATAAAGAAAGCATTAGATGAAATCGAAAAGCGATTTGGAAGGAAGATACGACTTACTTTGATGAGCCTTCCCGAATATAGAGAAAAAAAGAAAAGTGGAGAACGGAATCTTAAGAAACTCATAAATGCTAAGAAAATCCTACTATTAGGTAGACTTTAATCTATCCCTTGTAATGGGAAAAGAAAGGGGGTGAAACTGAATGGCCGCCAAAAAGAAAGCCGCTGCAAAGAAGAAAGCTGCTCCGAAGAAAAAAGCTGTTGCTAAAAAGAAAGTAGCTAAGAAAAAAGCTGCTCCAAAGAAAAAAGCTGCTGCTAAAAAGAAAGTAGCTAAGAAAAAAGCTGCTC
>PIVU01000167.1 GCA_003354025.1 Nitrospirota bacterium | reverse complement strand
ATCAGGCCCTTTTCGGCATTGTGCAAGGAGGCATGCATAAAGACCTGCGGAAACAGAGCGCCGATGAGCTAATTGCGCTGGACTTTGACGGATACGCCCTCGGCGGTCTCAGTGTCGGAGAGCCGAAAGATTTAATGTACGAGATGATTAATTACACGACTCCTCTGCTTCCAAAAGAAAAGCCGCACTACCTCATGGGAATCGGAGACTTAATGGATGTACTTGAAGCTGTTGCAGCAGGGATAGATATGTTTGACTGCGTAATGCCGACTCGTAACGCCAGAAATGGCGCTCTCTTTACAAGCCAGGGCAGGATAAGTATAAAGCGCGAGGAATTCAAAAGAGACTCAGGACCACTTGACCCGGAATGTAGCTGCTATACCTGCAAAAACTTTTCGCGCTCATATCTGAGACATCTTTATATGAGCAAAGAGCTTCTTGCAATGAAATTAAACACCATGCATAACATTCACTTTTTTATGAATTTTTTCCGGGAAATGCGTGAAGCAATAGGCAACGGAACGTTCAATAAATTCAGAAATAATCAAACCCCCATTCTTCAAGGCAACTTCAGAAACAGCCTGTAGGAGTACCCCCCCCCCTTCCATTTGGTCTAAATGGAGTTATAATAGAAGTAGAAGACAATATGCGATACCCTGGGTTTAATTAAGCTCAAAGCCGAGTATGTCGGCTGGTGAATGGGAGTTGACGGTTGGGGTTCATTCTGAACTTCAGAAAAAGCCTGAATCTCCTGAACATTCACAGGATGAAAATAAGGGGAACCTTACCAGGGCATCGCATTTTTTTATAATCTCTCCTTTGTTTTACCTTTTAAAATCAGGACCTTCAAACCGGTCCCGTACAACGTGGCAGGAGGCCGTAATTTTTCCAGCTTTTCTATTATTTCTCTCAAGTTAGGGCTCAAATATACCGATTAGTCTAGTAAGAATGGACCACAGTATTGCAATACCTCAACATGATGATCTGAACCGTATAGTAGATAAGGTCAAGAACGGTCAGGGAAAGTCCCTCGATCTGAGACAGGTTTCACTGTCAGGCCAGGATCTTAGTAATGTTGATCTCTCAGGAGTCGACCTATCAGGCGCAGATCTGTCCGGGACTGATCTTTCAGGAGCAGTACTCTTTCGTGCCAACCTCTGCGGGGCATCTCTGTATAAGGCAAAGATGCACAGTTGCGAACTATCAGGTGCAGATCTTTCAGGAGCAAATATGGAAGAAGCTGATATCAGCAATGCAGGCCTCGGTATGGCTGTTCTACGGGACGCCAAACTTTTCAATGCCGTACTTGAAAAAAGCACACTGAGCAAGGCCGACCTTAGAGGCGCCGACATGCGTTGTGCCAAACTTAATGGCGCGAGGCTTAGGGAGACCGACCTTTCCAACGCTGATTTTACAGGGGCAAACTTGAGAAACGCAGATCTATCACTTAGCAACGTGAACGGCGCTGTATTTACAAATGCCGAGTTAAGCAAGGCACGGCTTAGGCTCGTTAAAAACTATCAGCATGCTGACTGGATAGGCGTAGATCTAAGCGACATTAATATGAGCGGAGCCTATATGATGAAGCGGCATATAATGGATGAAAATTATCTCAAGGAATTCAGAGAGAGCAGCAATGCAAAAAAGGCCATTTACTATCTTTGGTGGCTCACCAGCGACTGCGGCAGAAGTATAACGAGGTGGATGATATGTATTCTTCTCCAGGTGGTTTCATTTGCACTTATTTATCCCTATGTAGGCATTGATTATGGTGATCACCAGACCTTCCTTTCGCCTCTGTATTTCAGTATAGTGACGCTTACAACACTTGGATATGGTGATATCTTACCTTCATCAGTTAACGGTCAGATCGTTACCATGGTCGAGGTGGCCACAGGCTACATAATGCTTGGCGGTCTGATGTCTATATTCAGTAATAAATTAGCTAGGAGAGCTGAGTAAAATGCTATTAAAGTTATTTAGAAAGAAGTCGGAGGATGCTAATGCAGCCCTGATGAAGGAACTTGAAAATTATGAACTGCCCAGTTTCTCCGTTGTTGTCATGAACACCCTTCGTCTGCTAAGAGACCCTGATGCGTCGATTACAGAAGTAGCCGAACAAATTAAAGCTGACCCTGCTTTGAACGTCAAAGTACTCAAGGCAGTCAATTCAGCAGCCTTCGGTCTTGTATCAAAGGTAGAGAACATCATACACGCCGTCTCTTTACTAGGGCCCTTCCGGCTGGAGACGATTGTACTTTCCCTGGCTGTGCAAGATTCACTGCCTCCCATATCAACGCCTGTTTTTGATGCTAATACATTCTGGAGCACGTCTTTAAAACGGGCCAGTTTAGCAAACAGACTTGCCCGGGACCTCCATCCCTCTACTGCTGTTGAGTCATATACTGCAGCGCTGCTTCAGGACATGGCCATACCGGTTCTTATCAATATAAAGGGGAAAACCTATAATGAATTGCTTGCCACTTGGAAAAATGAAGAAACTGCTGACCTGGCATCTCTTGAGAAAGAAGCCTTTGGATTTGACCATGCTCAAGCTGGCAAAATAATGGCAGCTGAATGGGAAATGCCCCAACTTCTATCCGACGCAATTGGCAGCCATCACCTGGCAATTGAAAAGGAAGACATCTTTGCTGCAGTCAAACTTGCTTCCCTTGTGCCCTATGATGGTCCAACGAATGACTGTGAAGCGCTCACCAGGGCCTGCGCTGCTGCATGCGGCAAAACTGAAGAGGAAATTACAGAAGTTATAAATGCAGCCTTTGACGACGCCGGCGGACTGATTTAACCTATATTGAATCAAAGGCCTTTCCCGTAATCTATAACTGTTCCCGACTTGGACCTGGCATCACTATACTGTTTGCAGCTTCTGTAGACCGGGGAGGAAATATTCATGTAAAAAGCATATATTTTAACTGTAACAATTGTTGTAACCGCACCAAACAGACTGCCAAGGAAGCATCCGAAGAAAAGAATAAATAATACAGTTTCATATACCCCTTTTGACAGGTATATGCCGAAAATAATTCCGGCAATGATGCCCACAGCCGAACTTATCCCGAAGGTGTAATTCCGTATCTTTTCTTTTTTTATGTAAATGGAATCAAACTGTTCTTTAGTAATTCCAAAATGCTCAAATTCAGGTTTTTCCATATTAATAGAGTAAACACAATTAAGTGAAATTGCAAAGCTGGCAAGTCTAATTTAAAATATGTTTCTATTCAATGGTAGAGGTACAATTAATGAAGGAGATATGCACAAACCTGTTCTCATAGTATTAGGCCTTATCTGTGTAGGGGTCGCGGTGCTCGGGATTTTTCTACCGGTGCTTCCCACCACCCCGTTCCTGCTGCTTGCCCTTGCATGCTTTGCAAAGTCTTCGAAAAAACTCCATGGATGGATATTGTCAAATAAACTATTAGGTCCGTTTATCCGGGAGTGGCATGAAACCAGGAGCATGTCCTTTAGAGCAAAGGTCTATGCGCTCATTACAATAGTTGCAGGAGGATTAGTTTCAGTCCTTACCGTTGAACAGGTGTGGCTGAAGGTCCTCGTGGTCTTCATATTGGTTATTCCCGTCTCTATCATTCTGAAAATCAAAGAGAGCAATTAAGAAATTATGATTTCTGAAAGGCGTAGACTCGAGACCACCCATTTAAAAAAGATTGGCGAGTAGCGAATGACGAGTTACGAAGTATGAAGTATACAAATAAACTTCGACCTTCGACATGCCTTGTTCGATATTCGATATTCTCTTTTTATCTTTCCTTCGTAATTCGCTATTCGTCACTCGCCACTTTCCTTTCACCCTTTCCTCATTGGATCTTTAGTCTCAGTAGTTTGAAGTTTAAATGACTACCCTGTATCAGATTACCTACCAGGTGGGGATTGCCGTTTGAAATTACAATATCTCAATTATTAAGTCTGGCCCCACCATAGGCTTGTCCTGAACTTATTGACTTGCAGGTATTAATAACCCTCTAGACTGAGTATGAGTGGTACCTAATATTCTGTTATACTTTTAAATGATAAGGATTAGTCTATATGCCCACTGAATTCATATCCGATAAAGCAATCTACGATCGTGTCATTCAGGAGATGGTTATTGAAGCGGACAGGTATGTGTGGATTGCTACGGCTGACATTAAGGACTTGTATGTTAAGAGAAGAAATAAGATGGTTCCTTTTCTTGGTGTGCTTTCCGATATGATAGAGAATGGGATATCAGTTCGTTTAATACATGCCAAAGAACCAGGCCCCAATTTCAGGAAGGACTTTGATAGATTCCCCCCATTGTTCGAAGGGCTGGAGCGTATGCTTTGTCCGAGGGTTCACTTTAAAAGCGTAATTGTTGACGGGAAAAGAGCTTATACTGGAAGTGCTAATCTCACGGGTGCCGGGATGGGTGCAAAGAGTGAGAATCGAAGAAATTTTGAATCTGGTATTCTTACTTCTGATCCAATTATGGTGAATGGCATTATGAATCAGTTTGATCAGGTTTGGGCCGGTGAGTATTGTGCACCTTGTGGGAGGAAGCAGTATTGTACGGATTGCCCATTATAATCTGGCGGTGTCAGAGCAATAACTCATTGACTAAATCAACAGGGTTTTGGTTGTGAAAAAAACAATTTATTTTTATGCATTATTGTTATAGGTATCACAATTATTTATGGTACTACTATGTGTTCCTCTCATAGAGAGGAAATCATCACTACACATGAAACCGAGAGCATGAATACCGACTCAGTATTAAAGAAATCGAAACATCATACGGAAAATGGGTTTCAAAATCACCCACCTATGGAAACCGCTTCTTCCTTAAGTATCTCTTTTTACTTCCGTAGAGTTTGGCACTCAATTTTTTTACATAATGTTCCAGATAATCATTTCATGTCAGAGACAGAAGCAATAAAATTAAAAAATACAATATCAGGAGATAGCGTTACCTGGCTGGGGCATGCTACTTTTTTAATACGAGTGTCGGGTAAAACGATTTTGACAGATCCGTTCTTGTCTAAATATTCCGGTCCATTTTCGTTCGGTGGACCACAGAGAATGCTCTCGCCGGGAATCTCATTGGATCATCTACCTCAAATTGACATCATACTAGTCTCGCATAATCACTACGATCACCTGGATGAAGAGACAATCCGTAACTTGCCTGGTAAAAAATCTATTCAAGTAGTTGTACCTCTCGGTCTTAAGCAGTTTTTTAAAGAACGTGGATATTCAAATGTCTCGGAAATTGATTGGCACGATGAATTCATAATCAACGAGATAAAATTAACGTCATTGCCTGCTGTTCATAATTCAGGTCGAGGGCTCAGCGATCGCAATGAAACCTTGTGGACATAATGGGTAATTGGTACTTCTGAAAAGAAAGTATTTTTTATTGGAGATTCTGCGTATTCAGACACCATTTTTAAAACAATCGGGGAAAAGCATGGTCCATTTGATTATGCTTTTCTTCCTATAGGAGCCTATGAACCACGGGAGAGAATGTGGACACACCATATGAATCCAGAGGAAGCCGTTATGATTGGAGAAGACGTCCGTGCCATGACTCTGGTTGCATCCCACTGGGGAACTATAAATTTGTCAGATGAGTTTCCCTGGGAACCTCCAGAACGCTTTTATAAGGCTGGGATTGATAGCGGGATGAAGAAGGAAAAGATCTGGATCATGAAAGTTGGAGAAAGTCGTCCTCTTTAAGCAAGATGAAGGTGCTTTTCGAATTAAACAAATACTCAATTAAATACTAATGCTTTTGCGGTAATTCCGCCTTTTTATAACATCAACATTAATAAGCTCGATTTGTTTGGGCTTCTCGTAATTAGTAATTGATTAAAGCATAGTCGGCATCCTCTTTTTTTATCTTGCTTAGTCGTGACGCCGCCAATTGGCAAATCATCAACACCTGTCACGATGAAACAGGCTGTCCGAGAATACAAAAAGGTATCAATTTAGGGGGAGGCAAAACCATTCCCGATGGTGAGTGGGGTCGATTCTGGTGGTGTAAACAGATTCGGTTGTTCCGGGCCATTTTTTTTCACAATCCAAGGAATTTCCCCATGTGTATTCCATGAAAAAAATCAATGTGCAAACCTGTCTTGACTATATACAGCAACACTGCTACCAGCCATGGAATACATATCACAATCATGACTATTATTAAAGAACAAAACAAGCTATTAATAAAGTTCCCAAGTAGAGTAACTTTAATATTTATCTCTTCCAAAATATTCTGCATAATTAACACCTCTATTAATTAATGGTTTGTTAATTAATCATTATCATACAATCCAGGCATAAGCAATGGGGTTAATGCGCACTATAAGAATTATTAATAAATGGTGTAATCAAATCAGGATACATATTCACAATGTTCTTGATTCTTAAGTAAAAGCAGTGACTTCCGTATGTTTCATATCTGAAGATAACATGATGAAGTCTTCATCCATTCAATGTCCTCAGGAATATTGAGTATTAGATGTACTCCTCAATTCCAGATGCCTTTAGAATCATTGATAATTTAGATTTATCAATATCGTTTAAGCTAACTCCGACTTATTGACTTGCAGGTATTAGTAATATTCTAGACTGAGAAGTAAACCCTCAATAACTGGTTATTATTGGGTGGTGTCATGGGTGATGTCTACGATCTTCAGTAAACAGTAAGCTGAATCTTACAATTTATATCTCATATCATTATAATTGAGAACAAAATGTTGGGGGACATGGCATGACAAGACCTTTACGTATTCAATATCCGGGTGCGCACTACCATATTACTTCAAGAGGTAATGAGAGAAAGAACATCTTTAAAGATAAAAAAGATCGGGACAAATTCCTTTCATACCTGAAATCAGCATCCCTGCGTTATCTAGCAGTTATTCATGCATTTTGCCTAATGAACAATCATTATCATCTTTTCATGGAAACGCCAAAAGGAAATCTATCTCAGATCATGAGCCATATAAATGGTGCTTACACTAATTATTTTAATATCAGGCATAAGAGGAGAGGGCAATTATTCCAGGGAAGGTATAAAACAATTATTGTAGAGGCTGACTCATATGCGGGAGAACTTTCCCGCTATATCCATCTTAACCCTGTAAGAGCAGGTATTGTCGATATACCCGAAAAATTCAATTGGTCCAGTTACCGGTACTACATAGGAAAGAAAAAGAAACCGGAATGGCTTACAGTAGATTTTATCCTGTGTTATTTTGATAATGGTAA
>PIVU01000412.1 GCA_003354025.1 Nitrospirota bacterium | reverse complement strand
TATCAGTAGCTCTACCTCTATGACACTTATACTCAACGCTGCTCCTAAAAGCATTTCGGGGAGTACGAGCTATCTCTTGGTTTGATTGGCCTTTCACCCCTACCCACAGTTCATCCAAATACTTTTCAACGTCTACTGGTTCGGTCCTCCACCACGTGTTACCGCAGCTTCAACCTGACCATGGGTAGATCACCAAGTTTCGCGTCTACCCCCCCTGACTTTAGCGCCCTATTCAGACTCGCTTTCGCTTCGACTACTCCGCTTAAGCGGATTAATCTTGCCAGAGAGGAGTAACTCGTAGGCTCATTATGCAAAAGGCACGCCGTCAGTCCGAAGACCTCCGACCGCTTGTAAGCGCACGGTTTCAGGTACTATTTCACCCTCCTGTTCGGAGTACTTTTCACCTTTCCCTCACGGTACTTGTTCACTATCGGTCTCTCAGAAGTATTTAGCCTTTCCAGATGGTGCTGGTAGATTCAGACAGGGTTTCTCCGGCCCCGCCCTACTCAGGATACCAATAAGGCTATAAATCAATTTCGTGTACAGGATTGTCACCTTCTATGATCTAACTTTCCAGTTATGTTCCACTATCAATTTATAGTCCTATGTCTTGGTCCTACAACCCCAAAAATGCCGTAACATTCTTGGTTTGGGCTATTCCCCGTTCGCTCGCCACTACTCAGGGAATCACTATTGTTTTCTTTTCCTCCGGTTACTTAGATGTTTCAGTTCACCGGGTTTGCCTCCCGACAAGTCGGGATAATGCCGCTTCACGGCACTGGGTTGCCCCATTCGGAAATCTTCGGATTAAAGGTTATTTGCACCTCCCCGAAGC
Source organism: Nitrospirota bacterium (assembly GCA_003354025.1). Lineage (GTDB taxonomy): Bacteria > Nitrospirota > Thermodesulfovibrionia > UBA6902 > UBA6902 > Glo-13. The sequence goes on along the minus strand of PIVU01000412.1, from coordinate 958 downwards.
TTATCGCAGCTTATCACGTCCTTCTTCGCCTCTGAGAGCCTAGGCATCCGCCGTACGCTCTTATTAACTTTCTTAACCTATTTCGTTATGTGCTCTCGCACTTGCAAAATATTGTAATTTACTTTCTTTCAATATGTCAATGAACTCTTTGAAAACTTGTTTCAGGTTTCAGGTCTTTATGTTTCAGGTTGTAATAACCTTAAACTTTAAACCTTTAACTTGAAACTCATTTCCTTGTGGAGAATAGGGGAGTCGAACCCCTGACCTCTAGAATGCAAATCTAGCGCTCTAGCCAACTGAGCTAATCCCCCAAGTTGAAGATAAAAGATAAAAGTATTAAGATAAAAGTTGAAAAGGTCTTGTTAAACCTATTTCTTTAATCTTTAATCTTGCTTCTTTTTTCTTTTAAATGTGTAGTCCCGCGCAGATTTGAACTGCGGACCCCTACATTATCAGTGTAGTGCTCTAACCAACTGAGCTACGGGACTCTCTCTTGTGTGAGTTTTGAATGTTGAATTTTGAATTCTGAACTTTAAAAAGCTTTATGCTCCTTTATTATTCATCTTTCATCATTCTAAATTCAATCATCCGGTAGCTTTTCCTTAAAAAGCTAGTATAAGAACATTATCACTAATTTCTTTTCCTCTTAGGAATTGCTGCTCTCCATTTAAAAAAAATGAAGACCAAACCAATGTAAAATTTTCCACGTAACACCTTTTTTTTTGCCTTAAGATCTCTCCAGAAAGGAGGTATTCCAGCCGCACCTTCCGGTACGGCTACCTTGTTACGACTTAGCCCCAGTCACCAGTTTTACCCTAGGCAGCTCCTTAACGGTCACTGACTTCAGGTACCCCCAGCTTCCATGGCTTGACGGGCGGTGTGTACAAGGCCCGGGAACGTATTCACCGCGCCATGGCTGATGCGCGATTACTAGCGATTCCAGCTTCACGAAGTCGGG
>PIVU01000019.1 GCA_003354025.1 Nitrospirota bacterium | reverse complement strand
TGGCAATTATTCATTAAATAGAATAAAAGTGATTTACATCTTCTAATCACTGATACTTCAGACTGTACCAAAAATGTAGCAGAATGTAGCGGAAATGAATTATCAAAAAAATCAGACCAGAGGCCAAATTACGATTTTTACTTCAATTAAATTTGAAGTCCGGGAAGGACACCAGAACCTCTTCACAGCAATGGATCAATCACCCCAGCTTCCTCAAACCCCTTGCCCCTCAAAATGCAGCTATCACACTTCAAACAGGGTACATGCCTCCCCTGCTCTTTCAGAAAGACAGGATCATAACAACTCCATGATTGTGAATAATCGACATTAAGCTCAATGCCTTTATTAATTATTTCAGCTTTGCTGAGCCTGATAAGAGGCGTGCGTATATGAAATTTCAACTTCCCTTCTACAGATATTTTTGTAGCGAAATTGGCCATGTCTTCAAATGCTTTTATAAATTCGGGCCTGCAATCAGGATAGCCGCTGTAGAGTTTGAATCATCTGGACAGGGTTAAAATAATATTATATATCTGCAAGAAATGTCTGTTCTATATCCTGTATCTGTTTGGTGCTCACCCGTGCTTTTTGCGCATATTCCGACCACATCACGACCACTGATATAACCCTGTCAAGGATGTCGCCAGGTTTTTTTATGTTCATCTTCTTTGCAAGTTCAATAATATCTGATCTGGAAATGTCCCTTCTCCTGCCGTTAATGCTCATCTGATGGTCTTTCATCCATTTGTTTGCAGGGTCGTAAGCATAGGTAACATCATATGCCGGGGCAAGCTTCCATGTTCCGGCTTCATCCATTAAAAAGGAAATATTCTTGGTATGATCGTCCTGATTGCGGGCGATTACGTTAAAGCACATCCTCCTGAATAGTTCTTCAGCATCTGTATAAGGGAGTTTGAGTTGGCGCATAACCTGGAAAGCCTGTTCGTATGAGTAGGCCGCGGAGTCATTGTAATCTAAATGTGCTACAGCGCAGAGTGTCTGCATATGCAGTTTTCTTTCACCCTCGCGGTCGAAGCGTTTTGTCATAAAATGAGTGCGCCTGTTTTCTTTAAGTATTCTGGAGTCCGTCATGTTCACCCCACAATCCGTTGCCATCAGGTAATAAGCGTATTCAATATTACCGTATCCTTTCGGGTCACCCAGCTGTTCGTTGGTCACCCCGTCAAACTTGATGATCCAATAGTCATAACCATCCAGGCCGTCAAGCTGTCCGGAGCGGACATCTCCTGTTTTTTCATTGTACGCGATAATCGCCTTTGCCCTTGCACCGCCTGCTGAAGTACCGACCCGTATAATATCCAATAGCCCTTCATCGGCTCTGGAATGAATGTTTGTTTTCAGGTGCTTTTTTTCAGTCAAAATGTCTTTAGCAAGCTTTACCAGTTTTTCTATTTCAACTGATTTGGAAGAATCATCAATCGGGTGAGCAGGTTCGTATTCAAGTGCGCCCATTCCTCTTTTGCCGGTGTAACATAAACGTTCTACTGGATTAAAAGAACCCGGGTCACGCCCGTCGCGCGCAAGCCATGCTTCTATTAATTTGTTTCCATATTTATCAGGCAGACTGTCTGCCAGCATTCCGGGCAGACCTTTGTAGGTCTCTTTATTAAGATTGGGAAAGGAGAAGATATTATTGCTTGCCAGGGCTTCCTCAAGCGGCATCATCAGCGGTGCAAGATCCAATTTCATCTTTAAAAAATCAGGATCGAACTCAAATGATGCGTACCCTTTAGAATCATCCCATGCCACTGCACCGACAAACATGTTCCAGATCCGTATTTTGGCCAGGCTCACCATTTCGATTTTTCTTCATGCCTGAGGTGTTTTCTTTTTGGACCTGAAGCCCTCTTGCGCTGTTTCTTCTGCAGCTTCAACAATTGCAGTGGGCTTATTTCAGCTTCTTCCTCAAACATGTCCAGAATGTCGAGTTTGTCCAGTGCCCGGAGCACCTGAACAAGGGTAAGCAGTGTGGCTGCCCTGCCGGCTTCCATCCGGCTTATGGTGATACGGTTTAGCCCAGCCTTTTCCGCCAGTTCTGCCTGCGACAGATTTTTTATTAACCGTATCTGCTTGAGGTTAAGACATATTTCTTTTACTATGGCAATATCTGACATTGCAGAGCGGTTTTCCATGTTACTTTTAAGCCTCATTAGATTCTTATAATCTATTTAATATAGCTTTAATATTACATAATTTAACATGCTCCGTTAAATATGTCAATGGTTAATGTTGCTTATAGGTCTCATTATAACTACTTAACCTATTTATTTAGCCTTTAAGTATCTCACTCCCCTAATTCACTCCGTCTCACATTCTACTAAACAGGTCGTACAGGATCCCTAGAGACTTACTTCATAATCTTTTTAATGCTCCTATTCACAGCAATGGATCAATCACCCCAGCATCTTCAAAACCCTTAGCCCTCAAAATGCAGCTATCGCACTTCAAACAGGGGACATGCTTCCCCAGCTCTTTCATAAAGACAGGATCATAACAGCTCCATGTCTGTGAATAATCGACATTAAGCTCAATGCCTTTATTAATAATTTCAGCTTTGCTGAGCCTGATAAGAGGCGTGCATATATGAAATTTAAGATTCCCTTCTACAGATATTTTTGTAGCGAGATTGGCCATGTCTTCAAATGCTTTTATATATTCGGGCCTGCAATCAGGATAGCCGCTGTAGTCAACAGCATTTGCTCCAATGTATATGTCCCCTGCTCCAATGGACTCTGCCCATGATAATGCGAATGAAAGGAAGATAGTATTTCGAGCCGGAACATAGGTAATAGGGATCTCATTATCTTTATTATTGTCGGTCCCGTTCTTAGGAACTTCAATATCATCAGTCAAGGCTGACCCGCCTATATCACGCATGTTAAACTCAACGGTCAGTTGTTTTTTGACTTCAAATATTTCTGCATTTTTTTCAGCAAGCTCCAGTTCAATTTTATGCCTCTGGCCATAGTTAAAACTTAAAGCATATACTTCGAAGCCTTCAGATTTTGCTATAGCTAAAGTCGTTGTTGAATCCAGACCGCCGCTTAAAAGAACTACTGCCTTTTTCATAATCGTCTTTAATTCTTATTTCGTAATTTGTAATTATTTATCTACTGCCAATCTTTGATTCGCTGCCGCCTATGAGATCTTTAATATTAGATCTGTGTTTATATATCACAAGTGCTGCAAGAATAACTGACATAGTGATTTTAACCGAAGACGCTTTTAGCAAGGCAAGTATAAAGGGCATTGTACTGATTGATATGATAGCTGCGAGTGAGGAGAATTTGAATTGCCATGCAACTAATAACCATATGATTAATGTTATTCCGGCTGTTGCAGGACTATAAGCCAGAATCACTCCGAACCCGGTTGCAACACCTTTACCTCCTTTAAAAGAAAGGAAGAGTGAAAACATATGTCCCATCACTGCTGATAACCCTGCAATGCCAAGCCAAAAATCTTCGACCATTGCCGGCGACCCTGGAGTGCCCGTTGAAGTGCTAACTTTCGCCATTACAACTTTACATATTAAAACAGCAATAGTGCCTTTCAGCATATCACAGAGCAATGTCAAAATAGCCGGAGTTTTTCCAACTGATCTCAGTACATTAGTGGCACCTATATTCCTGCTGCCTACACTTCTTATATCAATGCCTTTGCTCCGTGTAAATAGAATCCCAAAGGGAATTGATCCAAGGAAAAATGCAAGTGGGACTGTCAGATATACAAGAGAGTTAACATTTAATAAATTTTCTATCATATTCTTTTCCAGAAAAGTACGCAGTATTGATAACCCGATACAATGCCGAGAATCATTGCAATCCAAAGCAGCGTTAGTCCCAGCGCATTGAAGTCAACAGCGATTAATGTTCTGTCAAGGAAAAGTATAATGATAGATGATATTTGTGCGGTTGTTTTCATCTTCCCGCCTCTCTCGGCAGGAATAACTATGTCTTTTGACAGTGCTCCCAGGCGTAATCCTGTTACAAGGAATTCTCTCACAATAATAACTATGGCAATCCATGCGGGGATAGTCTCCATATCAACAAATATTATCAGCGCTGATATCACAAGGAGTTTATCGGCTATAGGGTCCAGCAGAATTCCTAGCTTCGTAACCTGTCCGGTTTTTCTCGCAAGATATCCGTCCAGAAGGTCAGTAATTGCAGCTATTGAAAAGAGAACTCCACCGAGAAGAGGATTGGAAGGTGCTACCATTACAAAAGGAAGGATAATCAGTATTCTGCTGAATGTAATTATTGTAGGCAGATTAACCAAATGATTCTCCGGATACTTTCTTCCAGAGTCCTGATGATTTTAATATCAGGTCTGTAAACTGTCTTACGGCCCCCCTGCCTCCTGACCTGCTCATGACAAGATCAGCAAGTTCTTTTGCTTCCTCTTCAGCGTCCGCCGGCGAGGCCGATAAACCAGCCCTCCGCAGAAGCTCCTGGTCAACAACGTCATCACCCATAAAAGCAACATTTTCATCTTTAAGATCATACTTCAGGAGTAATTCATCAAACACTTTAGATTTCTTAAAAATCTTCTGGTGAACTTCCTCTATCCCCAGTTCCCTGGCCCTGACCTCAACAACTTTTGAACGTCTTCCCGTAATAATCCCAACTTTTATTCCGGCCTTATTCAGCATCTTTATCCCATGCCCGTCCCTGACATGAAACCGCTTTAGTTCATTGCCCTCGTTATCAAGTATAATGCTCCCATCGGTCATTACACCGTCAACGTCAAGGATAAGGAATTTTATTTTTTTTGCTTTTTCTTCTATCTCATTATTCATATATTACCCTCATGCTATCCCGGCTTTTAAAAGATCATGCAGATGAATAATACCATCTACGTCGTCATTCTCATCAGTTACCATGAGACACGTAATTGCGTACTTCTCCATAAGCGCCACTGCTTTTGCGGCAAGCATGTTTTTAGATACAGTCTTCGGCCTCATCGTCATGACGTCTTCTGCCTTCAGAGAGAATAAGTCCTCTCCCCATTTCTCAATCCCCCGGCGAAGGTCTCCATCGGTTATGATTCCAAGCAATTTTGACGAACTATCCGTGACAGCAGTCATACCAAGCCGCTTTGATGAAATCTCTATAATGGCATCTTTCATTAGAGTATCTTCATTAACATAAGGAATATAGTTGCCTGTATGCATAATGTCCTCAACAGTCAAAATAAGTTTACGTCCAAGGCTTCCTCCAGGATGAAAAAGAGCAAAGTCATCTTCGGTAAATCCTCTTTTATTCAGAAGCGTAATCGCTACTGCATCACCCATTGCCAGAGTTGCAGTTGTAGAAGCTGTCGGCGCCAGGCCCATTGGACAGGCTTCCTCTTTAACAGACACATCGAGTGTAACATCCGAGGCATTAGATAAAGTTGAACCTGGATTGCCTGTCATAGCTATAATCTCTATATTCATTCTTTTCAGAGAAGGCAGTATTCGTGTAAGCTCATCTGTTTCGCCGCTGTATGAAAGTGCAAGGACAACATCGCTTTTTGTTACCACGCCCAAATCACCATGACTTCCTTCAGCAGGGTTCAGATAAAAAGCCGGTGTCCCTGTAGAAGCAAGTGTTGCCGCAATCTTCTTTCCAATAAGGCCTGATTTACCCATACCGGTAACAACGATTTTACCTTTACATAAAAACATTATTTCAATGGCCTTCATAAAAACTTCATCAATACGGTCTATGAGAGCACTCACCGCTTCAGATTCTATTTTCAATAATGCCTTTGCTTCATCTATGTATTGATTCATGAGTTCTCTCTAACTTCAAAGGTATCTAATTATTTATCAACTGATGCAAAGCTGTTAACTTTGCGGCCAATACCGGAAAGCTGTCAATGCTTAGCATATTCGGTCCGTCACATAGTGCACTTTCAGGATCTTCATGCAGCTCCATAAACACAGCATCGCATCCCGCTGCAACGGCAGCCCTGGAAAGCGGCCCAATAAACTCTCTCTGTCCCCCGGAACAGCTGCCCTGCCCTCCCGGAAGCTGCACACTGTGTGTAGCATCATATATTACGGGATAACCAAATCCCTGCATTATGGGAAATGCGCGCATATCTACAACAAGATTATTATAACCGAAAGATACTCCCCTCTCTGTTATCATTATATTCTGATTACCGGTGGAAGCAGCCTTTTCTATAGTATTGATTACATCTCCGGGAGCAAGGTACTGTCCCTTTTTAATATTGACAGGTTTTCCTGTTTTCGCCGCTGCTACAATTAAATCGGTCTGCCTTGATAGAAAGGCCGGTATCTGGATAATATCGAGTACTTCCGATGCTGGACCTGTTTCCTCAATTGTATGAACGTCTGATAGAATTGCAAGTCCCGTTTCCAACTTTATCTTCTTTAATATTTTGAGACCTTCCTCAATGCCGGGACCACGGAATGATTTTACTGAAGACCGGTTCGCCTTATCATATGAACTTTTGAATATTAGCGGGATATTGTTTTTCTCGGATATTTCTTTAAGCCGCAGCGCTGCTTTTAGAGTTATTTCTTCATTCTCAATTACGCAGGGGCCCGCAATGAATACAAGTGGATTCTTACCCCCGATTTTTATATCTCCGACTCTGATTTCTTTAGTAGACATAATTTATATTTCAACAATTATTTATGCAGCTGTTACGCTGATAAATTGAACATACTACTTTAAAGCAAGAGGCCAGGCTGGCGGCCTGACCTCTGTTTAATTTAATTTATAATCAACAAGATACATAATCTATCTTAAAGCAGCTTCTAGCTAGATATAGCGTTTCATCCTGACAGTGTCTATTTTTTAGGGCTATGAATCGCTGCGTCATGAACATCTTCAGCAGCTTCCATAATGCCTTCCGAAAGCGTTGGATGAGCATGAATGGTATTAGCGATATCTTTTACAGTAAGGCCCTTTTCCATTGCAACTGCTATTTCATGAATTAAATCCGATGCATGTGCACCTATGATGTGAGCGCCGAGGATTTTGTCAGTTTCTTCATCAGCAATTATCTTGAAGAGGCCGGCTATCTCTCCCATGGCATGGGCCTTGCCCAGTCCTCTGAACTGGAACCTTCCCACTTTATATTTAATCCCTTTCTCTACAACCTGTTTTTCCCGCATTCCGACGGAGCCTATTTCAGGGCTTGTGAAAATTGCGGCAGGAATTACATCATAATTAACTTTAGAGCTTCCGCCCATAACATTCTCTGCAGCTACCATTCCCTGCTTGGATGCAAGATGCGCCAGCATAATGCCTCCCACTACATCACCGATAGCATATATGCCTTCAACATTTGTCTGCATACTGTCATCTACAGGGATCTCTCCTCTTTTGCCGGTATTAACACCAACATCTTCAAGTCCAATATTTTTGCTGTTCACTGCCCTTCCAATAGATACAAGGACTTTTTCAGCTTCTATGGTCTTGCCGTTTGATAACTGCACGGAAACTCCATCGTCTTTTACATCAACCTTTTCAACACTCGTTCCGGTAAGGAGTTTAATTTTGTTCTTCTTCAATTCCCTTTCCAGAATCTGCGATATTTCTTCGTCTTCAGTAGAAACCGCATTGGGCATCATTTCTACCATAGTGACATCAGCTCCGAATTGTTTATAGATAAATGCGAACTCACAGCCAATAACTCCGGCGCCTACAATAAGAAGGCTCTCAGGAACTGAATCAGGATTAATTGCATGATCACTTGACAGTATTCTTTTGCCATCAAAGGGGAAAACAGGTATCTGTGCCGGTTTTGATCCGGTTGCAATGATAATCTTATCGGTCTCTACTTCTTCAGTTGTACCGTCGCCAAGTGTTACTTTTATTTTTTTCGGGTCAACAATGACACCTCTGCCCTCGATCAGTCTTACTCCCCATGACTTAAAAAGGCCCCTGATCCCTTTTGTCTGAACACCGACTACTTTGTTTTTGCGCTCTACAATTTTTTCGATGTTCGGAGATATTGTACCTTCCAGTTCCAGTCCGAAGTTTTTTGCATTCCTTGCTTTGTGAAGCACTTCGGCAGATGCTATCAGTGTCTTCGTCGGGATACATCCCCAGTTAAGGCATGTGCCTCCGACTTCACTCTCTTCTATTACAGTCACTTCAGCCCCAAGCTGCGCAGCCTTTAATGCAGCAACATATCCGCCGGGACCGGCGCCCAGTACAGTTACTTTCATTATTTAAGTTTCACCTCATCTTCAAGATATTTCTCATAATCACCTGGCTCCATCAGTGCGCCAAGCTCCGACTCATCATCCATTTCAACTACAGCAATCCATCCCTTGCCAAAGGGGTCTTCATTAATTAATTCAGGTGAATCAGTTAGTTCCTCATTGACTTCCACTATTGTTCCGGTAACAGGACTGACTACAGATGAAGTTGCTTTTGTTGATTCAATCTGAGTCATTTCAGTACCTGCTTCAACTCCCGCATCAACCTCAGGCATGTCTATATACACAATGTCTCCGAGTGATTCCTGGGCATAAAAAGAAATACCTACTGTAACTTTCTTGCCATCAACCTTCACCCATGCATGTTCTTTATGGTACTTCACATCTTCAGGATACATATTAACCTCCTTAAATATAATTGCTTTGACAGTCTTTCATAAGGTTATACTAAGTGAGTGAAATTCTATACTTAGAGAATAATTTTGTCAAGAAATTACTCTGCCTTAATAAGCCGTTCTATCATCTTTATTGAGGACTCATTTGTCCAGTCTCTGTAGCCGGCAAATGCCTGTTTGACCAACCCGTTGCGATCAATAAGAAAAGATGAAGGATATCCTCTTATTCCATACTCCGCAGCTGTCCTTCCATCGGAATCGGACAACACGATAAAATCAGCAGGTATTTCTTTAAGATATTTTCTGACCTTCTCAACAGAGCGGTCCGTTGACACCGATATTACAACCAGGCCTTTATCTTTATATAAGTTATAAAGCGAATTAAGATGGGGCCTTTCCTTCCTGCAGTACCCGCACCAGGTGGCCCAGAAGTTCAGAAGGACCGGCTTGCCTTTGAACTCTGAAAGCTCTACTCTTTCACCTTTCATGTTCAAAAGTGAAAACTGAGGAGCCTTATCCTTATTAGAGCGCGCAAAGGCATCGTTATTTATATCAAGAGTGGCCAAAAGTAAAATAGATACAATAAAAACGCCTATATAGTTAAATCTTTTCATTATCTGCATTTAGTGTTTATCTCCCTGGTTTATTAGTGGTGCCGGAGGGGGGATTCGAACCCCCACGAGGTTGCCCCCAATGGATTTTGAGTCCACCGCGTCTGCCATTTCACCACTCCGGCTTATGTTTGAATCGTAGCAGTAATTATACACATAAAGACTCTCTTGAAGCTATAACCATTCAACTTTTATCTATTTCTGATAAAGAAATCTATTGAGCGGTCATATGTACGCTCTTGATCTTTATTGAAAAAACATGCAGGCAGTTCATCATTCTGCCTGTGATAATGCAGACAGTCACAGCACTTTCCTTTCCTGCTGCAAGGTTCATAGGTGCAGTTGCAGTGAGGGTTGTTCTTCTCCATTTTACAGTCCATTAATATATCTCCTTAATATGTTTTTTAATTACGATAATAAACGCGGAATTAATAATCAAGTTCACAGTTTATTTTATACCCTGAATTCAATCGCTTAGCCCTATTCTTAACCTGATAACAACAATGTATGTGAGTTAAATCACAATCAATGGTTTCTCACGGCCTGTCATTACAATTTACACCATATTATCAGTAAGTTACACGAGTCAAATTAGCTAAAGTTTTCAGCCGTTATTACCGTATAGATATGTATAAATAAGAAAAAGCACTAGATGCTATTACTCAACAAGTTTATAGAGGATAAAAGGCAACCATGGCAATAAATAGAATACCATTCGTAATATCACAAGGAATTATATGTTCGCAATAATAGGAGCGATAATAGTATTAGCATGTGTATTCGGCGCTTATTCCGTACACGGCAACCTGGCGATTCTTTGGCAGCCGCTCGAGCTTGTCATTATCGGCGGGGCCGCGTTCGGGGCCTTCGTTATCTCATCACCCATAAAAGTAATAAAGGCAGTCATAAAGGGTGTATTAAGCATTTTTTCAGCAAAAAGCACGAGCAAAGCTGACCACCTTGAGACCCTCGGGGTCCTGAACGCCATATTTACCAAAATGAGAAAAGAGGGGCTCATTGCTATAGAAGGTGATATTGAAAATCCCGAATCAAGCCCCATATTTCAGAAGTATCCCAGTACTCTTAAGAACCATCACGCTCTGAATTTCATTGCAGATAATCTCAAAGTAATTATATCGGCAAACGTTACTCCCTTTGAGCTTGAAAACATCATGGAAATCGAAACTGACGCTCATCATCACGAAGCGCTCATACCCTCACATAGCGTTACCGCGATCGGGGATGCGCTTCCCGCCCTTGGTATTGTTGCCGCTGTTCTTGGTGTTATTATTACAATGGGAAAAATCAGTGAGCCGCCCGAAGTGCTGGGACATAGTATAGGTGCGGCCCTCGTCGGAACATTTCTCGGGATTTTGATGAGTTACGGATTCGTGTCTCCCTTAGGCACGCTTATGCAGCATAATGCCGATGATGGCCTGGTAAGTTTTCAGGTCATTAAAATTGCACTTGTATCCTTTGTCGGCGGCGCTGCCCCGCAAATAGCCGTCGAGTATGCCAGAAGGGTAATTCCATCGGATGCAAAACCAAGCTTTTCCGAGCTTGAAGAAGCCATGAGATCATGAGCGCCAACAAATCAATAATAATTAAAAAAGTCAAAAAAGTCACAGCGGCTGGACACCACGGCGGAGCGTGGAAGGTTGCATATGCTGACTTTGTTACTGCCATGATGGCCTTTTTTCTGCTGCTGTGGCTTTTGAACATGTCTTCCGATGAAAAGAGAATCAGACTCTCCAGGTATTTCAAACACTTCAGTATTTACACTGAAGGCGGCACTTCCTTTTTGGGTAAATCCAGTGAAATTTTTAACGAGTCCGGAGAGAGTTCTGATAAGGTTTTTCGTAATCCAAAGGGAAGAGATAATGTAAATGTAGAAAACAAAAAGAAAGGTATAGAAACAGGCATTTCAGGAGAACTCGGAGGAACTGGTGAGCAGGTTAAGCTCGATATAACCAAAGAAGGCATTCGCATTCAAATCATTGATAAGGACGGTTCAGAGATGTTTGAGCAAGGTAAAAACAGACTGACTCCCAGAGGTAAAGAAGTGCTTGAATCAGTCGGCAAAAACATAAAGGAACTCGAGAATAAAATTTCTATTGAAGGTCATACAGATTCAACACCTGTTGAAAAAAAGGACTACGGCAACTGGGAACTCTCTACTGAACGCGCCCTTGCAGCAAGGCGCCAACTGCAATTTGCAGGCCTTGATTCAAAGCGTTTCATTCATGTTGCCGGTTATGCGGACAACTCACCTCTGGTAAAGGACAACCCGTCTGATCCAACAAACAGGAGGATAAGCATAATTCTTCACTCACTGCCTCCTGAAGCCGATAAAAAAACGGATTTAATGCCTCCTAAATATACGCTGGACAACCCGGCAGGTGAGAATATTAAGCTAACTCCTCTGATCGAAAGAGAGGAGAAACAGGAGCCTGTACATGTAGTATCAATTAAGGAAGCACCGCCTGAAAAAAGTACAAGCCAACCGGTAATCAAGGAAGACTGGATACCGGTTATTGACGAAACAGACAATCAACCTGTGCTTGACAAAGGGTGGTCTCCTGTTATTAAGGATGAAAACAATAAAGCCGGCGTGAAAGAGTCTCTACCGCCGCCTGCACCTGAGGCAAAGAAGAATGATATCATTATCGATAATAATGCAGCTATTGAGAAACTTCCCTATATCAGGGTATACGGTGCTGACCAGAGGTCAAAAAAATCTACTGTCGTAGGAGAGCTTACTAACCCTGTTCTGCCCGGTGGTTCGCTGGCGAGATAATATTCAACTCCGTGATTGAAGTTAACCTGAGTGAGGCAGTTTAATAATAAAGGAAGTTCCCTTATCTATAACACTTTCCACTTCGATTGTCCCGCCCTGTTCCGCTATGATACCATGAGTAATTGAAAGGCCCAGTCCCGTTCCTTTGTTAACCGGTTTAGTTGTAAAGAAGGGGTCAAAGATTTTTGGGAGTACCTCAGCCGGTATGCCTTTACCATTATCTGAAATAGTAATAGTTACCGTAGCATCGCCCGTATCATGACTGGTAGTAAATTCTATTTTGCCGTCCCTGTCAGTATCGGAAATTGCGTGCTCGGCATTAATCAGAAGATTCATGATTACCTGCTGTGTCTGCTGACGGTCGATAGAAATATATGGGACTTTACCATAGTTTTTTACAACTTCAATATTAGTATTGCGAAGCCAGTACTCATGTAGTTCAATTGTTTTATCAATGATATCGTTCACACTTTCAGGGCTCTTCAAAGCAGGGGTCTGCCGGGAAAAGGTCAGCATATTTTCAACAATTCTCTTGCAGCGGATTGCCGAGTCATAAACTTTCTGCATGTATTTTTTTGTCTTATCGTCCCTGTCATCCAGAAGAAGCATTTCTGTATACCCGATGATTCCGGTCAGGGGGTTATTGATTTCATGGGCAACACCGGACGTTAGTGTACCGAGAGAAGACAGTTTATCCAGGTGATAAATCTGGTCCTTTAGACGCCTTGTTTCCGTTACATCCTTTAATATATAAACAACCGCCTCATGATCATCAAAGAATATGGGGAAATAACTTATCAGATACACATTGTTATTAATCTCTTCCTCAATCGAATTTGTGTTAAACCTGTCTTTATTCTTCTGAAGAACACACCATTCATGCGGACTGTTCAGTCCATACAATTCATAGTAAGGCTTCATAATAATGTCAGCCGGCTCTTTGCCGAACATGTTTGCAAATGCCTTGTTAGTTCTCAGTATTTTGTACTTCTGATCAATAACAAAAATATAGTCAGTGATTGAATCTATAATATTCTGCCACCACTTCTGGCTTCTGAATATCTGTTTAAACAGGTATGACTGCTGCTCAAGCTCTTCCTCTTTTTCTTTTTTCAAAATAGAAAGGCTTTGTATTTTTTTGATCACATCAGGAAGGTTTGTATGGGAATCAGCGTCCTTTATGAGATAGTCATAGGCACCGTCTTTTATCGCTTCAGCTGCCTGCAGTTCTTCGCCTTTCTCAATAAGTGCAATTACATGGACAACAATTCCGGTTTTTTTTAATTCGCCGAAAAAGTCAAAATCAGCTTTTGAGTATGTATAATCAACAAAGACTGTATCAATACTGCTTTTTTTGAGATGTTCAAAAGCCCTCTTTACGCTGGTGCCTCTGATAATATTTATATCGGAACAATAATTTTTAATGGCTTCCTCAAGAAGCTGGTTCTCCTTATTGCTCTTGCTTACCAAAAGAACATTCTCAATACCGCATGTTTCTTTCATAGTTCTAAAATACAACCTCTTTCAATTGAAGAATATATTGTTATTATGTTTCTTAGAAATGTATTTTGCAATAGGAGAAGATACTTGAGTCGAAACAGGAAAGGCTTTGTCATTAGTGAAACTTGTCTAAAGTCGCTAACTATTCTGTTTTGGAATCCTTGTACTTCCTGATGGTCTCTCTTTGATGGGACAGTGTATACTGAATAATTTCATTCCGGACGGAATCAGACATATTCACATACTCTATTGCGACCTCATATTTTCCATCACCCAGGTCCTTTACCCTTTTTACTTCTCCGTAGGCAAACACTGCAACAGGCGGATATGTGGGCAGCAGGAGTTTTACTTCCATTACATCATTCATTTTAACGGGATGGTTGACAGTAAACCTGATTCCGGAGGCGCTAATATTGACATATTTTTTCTCCGGATTTGAGAGCCCTTCCTTCTCCATAATGAAGTGATTAATAATGTAGTCAAGCTTTGCTTTAATATCTGATATCTCATCCATAAGTTTGTCACTTTCGGATTTTTCATATCGCGTTGTTATGGCCGATTCAACTTCATCCGTAGCAGACGAACCATGCACCGCCGGCATTGGAATCGCTTTTGAACTCATAACCCGTTCCAGGACTTCCTTATTCTCCACATCATCCAAATGCACAGGTATTGCAACAAGAGGTATCACATCATCAATACGGAAATATTCTCTATTTTCATCTTCAGCAGTCTTGTTATCTTTATTATCTGGCATTATCTACTCCTGCATATTTGCAATTAATATTATAGTATAAATATATTACTCTTAACTAATAGAATATAAGTTTTAACGTTTTTCCGTTCTGAGATTGTCTATCAGCGAACTGTATTTTTTAATACTGTCATTATTCCTGGCACCCTCATCATCATCGTTTCTAACTTCAGTTTCAGCGGCATTAACGATATTAGTTTCCTGCAGTTTCCTGATTTGTTCAACAGATTCCATTTTTGATGTTTCACTTCCTTTACCAACAAGTGTTTTTGTATTCTCAAGATTCCTGTAGGTCTCCTTTAACTGGACCAGGAGTTTCTGATTTTCCCCTATTAAGGAAGAGAGTTTATAAGCATTCCTTACGGTAATGAGAAGCTGCGCCATGACAAAGGGCTTTACCAGGTAATCGTAAGCACCCTCCTTCATGGCCTCAAGAACAACATCAAGAGTCCCGTAGGCAGTTACAAGAACTACCACTATCTGAGGGTTAACCTGGAGAGCTTTTCTCAAAACATCCATACCATCTGCTCCGGGCATCCGCAGGTCGGTAATTACCATTTTTACGTCTTCAAGTTTCAAGAGTTCAATAGCGGCCAGACCATCGTTGGCAACTAAAACAGAATATCCCTCATCACCAAGGATCTTCAGAATAACATCCCTGACCATTTCATCATCCTCGGCAACTAATATTTTAAACTCTTCTTTTTTCATTCTGCTACTCTCTCCATTACACTACTCATAACTATAATATAAATCTCTTGATACTTCTACTCATATTTCTTTTCGGGAAATGCATTAAATTACTTTAACAACAGCCGGTTATAATTATTTGATGCATTGACCTGATGCAGCATCCAGGATATATATGCCGTATCCAGTATTCTTCAACCGTCATTTAGTTATGTGTAGGAATATACAATCTGTGCAGGAACGGCAGGATTAAAGTCTACTTTATGGATTATATGCCTTGAATGCTTTTTTCTTTTTATGGCCGGAAGTAATGTCACTGACAACACTTTTTTTCATGTCCCTTACAGCCTCTGCATTGGCTTCGTTAAGTTCTATGATCTTTTTCAATAGCGGTTCAACCTTTGCTTCTCTCCCGGAGCCGGACTTTTGGGATGTTTCTTTGTTTACCTCATCAAGCTCTTTTATCAGTTCCATCTTAAGTGAACAATAGTGCTCAATTCTGTCAAGATTCTTTTCTTTAATCTCAGATTTCTCTTCTTCCAGTAAATCGAGCAATTTTTTGCAAACTTCAACCGCTTTGCTGTCTTCAGTCTTCATAAGGGAATCCTTATTTAATTGTCACGTTTAGAATATTATACCTTTATTCCCAGTTTTCTTTCCCTCTGTGACTTGACTTCCGTATCACCTCCCATATTTGCTGCAGTTGCTTCATAGTGTGCAGTCTTATTATTAACATTATTATTACATATTCCGTTCCAGCCTTCTCTGACAGTCTTTAGAAGATTAAGAACTTCTTCCATTTTTTCAGTATCGTTTTTAAGATTTGCTTTCGTCAATTGTATGGACATATAGTCATAAAGCTTGTTAAGGTTAACAGCTATTTCTCCACCCTTGTCACTATCTAAACACGATTGCAGATACTCAATAATCTTTACTGTTTTTTCAATCAAATTGGCCTTTTCAACTATATTGTTGTTCTCGTCAATTTCTCTTATTGCGTCCTTTAAAAAACGTATGGCGCCGTCATATAGCATTAGCACTGTTTTCTCCGGTGCTGTAGATGAAATCTGGTTTTGCCTGTACTGTGATATGCTGGAATTCGGCATTGTAATACTCCTCCTGGTTAATCGCTGTCCGTTTTATGTCAGCGTCATTTATTTATTCTATATACGCTTACAACTAATTATTTGTATTCTGCATCGCAGTAAACATATTCGAAAGATACTGTGATGTGGCGTCATACTCCGAGAGAATCACTTCGAGCCGCGCAAACTGCGCCCGCAGCCGATCCTCCTTATCACTGATCTTCGATTCCATCCTCAATATCCTGCTTTCTATATCGTCTATGGATGCCCTCATTGAGGATTCCTTCGATTTCAGCACTCCTGTGTCGCTGTCCAAGTAGGATTCTAGTATTGATGGAAGGAGGTCTGCAATTCCCTTTGATACCGATATCGTACCAAACAGACCCGTCTGGCCGGATGTTGTGCTAATCATGAGGCCCTCCTCAGGAAATCCGGATCCGGCAGTTAATGTGTTCCCTACGCCGGTTGCGACATGTCCGTTTATACTCCCGGCAATATCAACTCCGTCATCCTCTCTTGATCCGGCCGTGAACCAAATCTGGTTCTCTGGACCCGGATCCTCAAGTGCACCCTGATCAGTGGTCACTTTAAACCACTGGTCTTCACCATACTCTGTTGTCATAATCTTCAGTTTTCCGTCGCTGTTTGACGCTGAGAATCCAGCGTCGTTTGTAGCAAATGCGCTGTTAAGTGTCGAAACAATGCTATTTATTGTTGAGCCGGCTGTCAGAGTCACTGAAAAAGCCGAAGACGTAGAATCCGTTTTAGTATTGTCAGTCGAATATTTGA
Organism: Nitrospirota bacterium; assembly: GCA_003354025.1. Classification (GTDB taxonomy): domain Bacteria; phylum Nitrospirota; class Thermodesulfovibrionia; order UBA6902; family UBA6902; genus Glo-13. Next base: position 15,065 of record PIVU01000019.1, on the reverse strand, counting down.
AAGTCAGGATCTCATCAACTCCAAGTACTGTGGAAGACAAGTCGTTATCTCCAATCAGAACAGCCTGCTCCGGCGCCGCAGATATGGATACACCATAGGTGCCTGCCTGTGTCTTTGAGGTCTTGTTCTCGAAGTTTATTGCTGTGTTGGTTGGAGTAGCAGACCCCACAAACAGTTTTGAAACAGCGTCAGGATCAGAACTCAGCGCAGCGGTAAGCTTTGAACTGTCGATAGACAGTTTTCCTGTCATATAATCTGTGGTAATACCAATCTGTGAAAGGCTTTTATACGGCGCAGAAGATGAGATCCCGGGTATAGTCCCTGTAATGGCTCTGGAAATTTTTGACCGTATCTCAGCCAGCGTCGGATCTCCCAACAGAGGATTTGCCTTCCCTTCCTCAGGGTCATAACTCATCTGTTCATTAATGTATTCATAGAGCTCATTATATGAGCTGACAAAACCTTCTATGTCTTCTTTGGCCGTCAGGCTGCTTGAGGAAACCGTCAGGTTCAGTGTTGATGAGGTATCCACCTGAAGCAGGTTCATTGTTACGCCTTCAATTGCATCGGTTATTATGTTGCTGCTCTTCACGATGATCGCATTATCAATCTCAATAACAGCGTCCTTAGCTACCTGCATTACCGGGTTAAAAGCATCGATGGTAAACTTGTCTCCGGCAACGAGGGTCCCGCTTGCAAATTTAACCTTAGCCCCTTCTGTCGTCGTTGACCCGTCTAAGAGGCCGTCTATATTCTGAAGGGTATCGTCAGCGGCAACTGTGATCCCGTTGGTCCCGTCATATGCCACTCCACCGTCACCCAGCCAGCTTATCCCGCCGTCAATGGAATATTTATATTCAGCTGTCCCGGAAACCGGAGTGCCTCCAGTGACCATCTCCATCATAAATGTCTTGTTTGTGGATCCTGTATAGTTATTGCCGTCATTTGATGAGACTGTTCCAGAGTAAGTATTTGACGTATCTGCATATGCGGCCTCGATCAGCTTGTCATCAAAGTTAAGGTTCGTGTCATTCGATACGATATTGATCGTGTTCGCAGTACCGGAATCGTCTGCCGTCAGAATAAGGCGGTAGGGGTTTGACCCTGTCCCGTCATTAATAATAGAGGCAGTTACCTGCGCACCGGTGGTGTTTATTGCATCCGCCAGTTCCTGCAGGGTTGTAGTACTCTTCACTACAATGTTTGTCTCCGCACCATCGCTGCCGACTTTAAATTTAAAATTCCCCGTGGCAGCCGCAACACCAGTTGTGTCTTTGTCGACAAAACCCTGTGATGCCCTTTTATTTGATGCCGCGAGCTGGTTTACCTTGACTGAGTAGCCGCCCTTCACCGCTGAACTGGATGCCGATACAGTAAGCAGTTCCGAACCTCCTGATGTTTTGGTAACTGATGCTGACTTGGTGTTGAAGCTCTCGGTGGTGTTGAGCTTCTCAATAGCTGATTTGTATGTGGATAGTTTTCCTGATAGCGTGAGGACCGAGTTGATCTTCAGTTCATAGTCATTCTGCCTTACACTTAGCAGAGTGATCGGTCTTTGTTCAAGTTCTACGATTTGTGTGACAAGAGCATTGACATCGAGCCCTGACATGAGACCGCTTGATGAAACACCTGATATAGCCATTAACTACCTCCCTGTAGTTTTGCACCTGATATAGCTATTAACCACATCCTTGTAGCTTAATAAATAGCTTTATCTCTTCTCTTATTTCTTATCTTATCGGTTGTATACATTGAAAACTTTAATAAGAACTTTTAAAAAAGCAACTTTTTCTTCAGCCTCCACGGTTTCTTCATTATCTGTTTAATTTCAATCAGTTAACACTGCAGACTTGAGTCAATTTATAGACATGAATAATTTAATATAAAGAAGACGTACTTCGAGGGCATTACCTATTATTAGTAGAAAAGTATGTTATCAGTTATTCGGGGACACTTGAATAACCAATAACTTTTACCAGTTTCTATCCACATAGCTGATCTTTTCACACTGTCAAAATCTCAGCAAAGTTACTGCGTCCTTCCTTATAGTGAATAAATCAGTATCTTACATCCAGGATCGCTGATTTAACTGCACCCATAACCTGATCGTTCATCTCTCTCAACTGTTTAAGATGAGCAGATATTCGAAGCATTTCGGTATCTGGAATCTGCCTTATAACTTTACCGCTTGCCTCATCTATCACCTTGACAACGACCTTTTCTGTTGAATCATCAACAGCAAAATTAAGTGAGCGTTTTAACAACTTACCAGTTTCATTAGCATATTCAATTGCATTATCAAGCTCGGCCCTGGTAATAGTCGCAGTTTTCGCAGAAGTATTAGCACTTTCCTGGCTTTTTTGATGGCCCTTTTTTGTTACAACAGCCTCAGGGCTCTCTAAGCTCGCCTTTACAGGACTGATACTATTAACATCCATTTTAAATTACCTCCCCCCCCTAACATCGGGTACTTCAAAAAAAGAATTGAAACCGGGGGCTAGGACCCCCGGTTCCAAAACTGAAAATACTATCCGAGTAACTGCAGTGCTGCCTGCGGCAGTGTGTTTGCCTGTGCCAACATAGCAGTTGCTGCCTGAATCATGATCTGATTTCTTGTGAACAGAGCTGTTTCAACTGCGAAGTCTGCGTCTAAAATACGACTTTCAGCTGCTGCTGAGTTTTCAGATGCAACTTCGAGGTTGGAAACTGTAAACTCAAGTCTGTTCTGAACAGCACCGATGTTAGCTCTAATGCCGTTAACATCATCAAGGGCAGCATCAATAGTAAGAATTGATGCTTCTGCGCTGGCCTGAGTATCTATGGTCATTGAAGCAATGTTGTATGTACCAACGTCAGCAGCAGCAGATACACTTGTTCCTGCTGCACCTGTTAAGTCTTCCAAAGAGCTGGCAGCTGTCAGTGTGAATGCCTCATCATCGTTCAGCTGAACAGTTGACCTGTAGGTAACAGTTAAGTTTGTGTCGGTTCCGGAAAGATTCACGATATCCCTGGCTGTTGTGTCATCTACACTTACAGTTATGTTTCTTCCATCTGCTGCAGTAAGTGCAAGCTTACCATTATTATCAGTTGTAGCACTAACTCCAGTGTTTGATGTCTGGTTGTTGATTGCCGTGAGAAGAGCACCTGTACCATCATTCGTTGTTACTGTTACTGCACCGATGTCAACACCATTAATATAGACATCGCCCGCAGCGATTGAACCAGCGGTAACTGCTGCATCACCTGTTACGGATTGTGACTGTGATGATGCTAATACACCACTCTGTGTTTTCACTGCGTTGATTGCTGCTGTTTTTGCAATAGCGCTTGATTCACCGTTGTAGTTGTTAACAGCTTCAGCTGCACCACCTGAACCAACCATTGTAACCACATTCGTCAATCCAAAACCGGCAGTGATGTCTGCAAGTGTGGTGCTATCCGCTCCGTTGCTGACTATTGCCATGTTAAGGTTAGCTCCATTTTTAGCTTCAACGATGAAACCTTCTCCATTGTTCACTGTCCTTGCGGTTATGTTTGTTATGCTTGCAGCATTAATTGCTGCGGCAATACTTGCAGCTATGGTGCTACCGGCCTGATCCAAAGTAATTGAGTTAATTGCTACATCAGTACCATTGAGATTCAATGTGTAGCTACCGGACATTGTTGCTGCAGCAGAAGCGATGATGGCGCTCCCAACTGAAAGCACTGAATACTGATCATCAGTAGCGCTTGTGGCTGCAACATCAGCACCATTTATTTTTATCTCACCAGTACCAAAGTTTTCATCGACAGCAGCTGTTACGCCGTCTGCAACGTTTGCGCTGAGTTCTGCTCTACCACCAATTGATTTACCACGAACATCACCAATAGAAAATGTAACCTTCTGTGAGAAGTTGGCGCCGACCTGGAAAAACCTGCTGCTGAATGAGCCGTCGAGAAGATTCAAGGTATTGAACTCAGTAGTGTTAACCATTCTTGTGAGCTCTGAAGTAAGGTTAGTTGCTTCACTAGCGAGGTTAGCACGGTCAGATGAGGTGTTGTCATCAGATGATGACTGAACTGCTAGTTCTCTGAGCCTGTGTAGTATGTTTGTAACAGTGTTGATACCACCTTCAGCGGTCTGCGTAAGAGTGATAGCATTGTTTGCGTTTCTAACTGCCTGATTGAGACCTCTGACCTGAGAACCCAATTTTGTTGCAATTGCGAGACCTGCAGCATCATCTGCTGCATTGTTGATTCTTAAACCGGAAGATAGTCTTTCGATTGATTTTCCAATTCTACTGCTGATTTTGCCTAGGTTTCTCTGTGCATTAAGAGAAGAGATGTTTGAATTGATTGTTAAAGCCATGTTGTTTCCTCCTTGAAATTGTTTCAGCCGCCGGTTATTAGTAATGTACCCGTCGACTCTTTCGGCATCCTTGCCTTTTTTTAAGCTAGCTAATGCTTGCTTTGTACAAATCAAAAGGTATTAGGTCTTATCAAGTATCATCACCCCTTTCCGGACCTTCACCTTATACTTTTCACGATTCTCTTATCGGAACATATAAGATAATCTTTAGTAAAAACAGGAATTATTTTCCTATAAGGGGAAATCTGTTCCTGTTTGAGCAGGAATGAATAATCAGAACTATTTGATTTATCAGGCTAAATTGTGTAGCGGTTTTTTTATTATTTTTTTAAACGAGGCAAATAAAAAAAAGAATTAGGTTGGAAAAAGCAATAAAAAAGGGCAACCACAAGAGTTGCCCCTAAGAAGACATCAAATAAAATTCCCCGGATTTATCCTGTTTCTGTATCGGCAATCGATTCTTTATAAATCAATGCCAGATTCTGCTGTATAATCGGGTTGTCCGCATTGGTCTGAAGAGCATTCTCATAAAGGGCAATAGCCTTTTCTCTCTGACCGGTGTTTAAGTAGAGATCGGCTAAGGATTTATACAACTCGACCTCAGCAGGTGCAAGGTCTATTGCTTTTGCAAAAAACAATTCAGACGATTCTATATTGTTATTTTGAAAAGCGATTAGTCCCAGATCGCGATAGAGTATCGGATTATCAGGATCTACTTCGATTGCCTTTTCAAATACTTCTACCGCATTCTCAACGTCATCTATAGCCAGATAAGTATGTGCGAGGCCATAATAGGCCTCAACCAGATTATTTTGTTCCCCGGACTCATCATGGGAGGCAATTGCTTTCAGATAGTGGCCCTCAGACCTCGAATAGTCTTTTACCCGGAAGTAAAAATACCCTGATTCAAGGTGTGAACCATAGCCGTCTTCAGCTGCCTTCAGCATCCCGGCCAGCTTCCACTTCCTCGATTCCCAGTCCCGTATTTTTCCATCACAAACATTGCTCAACTCTTCCGCCTTACTTGCGGCGGCGACATGCGATTTCACACCGGAAGCCCCCTGATCCCTGATTTGTTCCAATAGATCACGCGCCTCATAGAATCTGAACTGCCGTATGTACATCTCGGCCAATGGAATATGCAGGGTGTGAAAACCGGAGGTCGCTGGATTTTGCGACTTACCAGTGTCATAGTCTGTATTAAGCGCCATTTCAAGATATTTGGCCGCCTGCGACGATACACCAGCCTTCCTGTATATCATGCCTGCCCTGCTGTACTTTTCAACCTGCGGCAGCGAATCGTCGGTAATGGCCGCATTGACTTCTTTCTCCCTCTTCAGAGAAGCGAGGAGCCAGTCCAAATGCTTATTGAAACTATTTATTGTCTTAACAAGGTCCAGGTAATATCGGGAACCCCTTTCGAGCTGACTGTCGAGCTTTTCCCACTTGTCCTCTATTTCGTCAACTTCCTGCATTTCCTGAGACTTTAAAAAAAGCTCAAGACTGTAGTTGTAGCCGACCAGCAGGTTAAGCATAGGATGTTTAACTTCTTCAATAGTAGTCTCCGCTTTGTCGAGCAAGGAGTGGAACTCAACGGTATCTTTATGCCCCTTTTCTTTTAACATCTTTATTCTCTTAATTAGCTTCAGAACACGGCTGGCATTTTTCTTTATACCAATGAAGATATCCCTTGCTTCTGATACAGCAGCCTGTATCGTGTCCAGGTCATAAGCAACACTCCCCTCTGTAATTTCAGTCATAATCGAGTATGTATCTATTTTCTGGAAATCACAATATTCATTAATAAAATCATCAAGCCTCATAGCAGCCGATCCTTTTATCGGCAAGCCTCCCTCTGTTGCATTTACGACCGTCCCCTCAAATGTCTTTATTTTATTCTCAAAAGATGTTCTAAATACCAACAGTGTTTCAAGAGTATTTACTTTCTCTCCGAATACGTCCTCTACCTCTTGGCCGTTCTTTGTATAATCAGCTTCATCCTCTTTCTGGTAATCAGCGATAAGCTTGCTGGTCTCACCGGCATGCAGTTTATTCTCAAACGAAAGGTCCTGACCGGTAAGTGCTATTGTATCAGCGCCTATATACTCTGCAACTCCAAAAGCAAAATGCGCAACGGACCCCCCGAAACAGTCTATATATCCTTTATCTTCCCACAAACTGGAAAGCCATTGATAAACAATATTGTCAGGAGTGCTGTTAATGAATACCGGCCCCGGATAAATATCCAGTATTCCAGGTGTATATTGAGCAATACATATAAATGGGACATTCTTGAGAAGCGGATTGTCCCTGAACACAACTATGTTTGCGGGCACCGGATCTATTGCTACAAGAATGTCCGGCACAATACCAGCAGGCAGCAGTGTTGGCAAAACCACGTCCACGGCAATAATCATAGCTTTGCCTTTAGCCTTCTTTAGCAGATGGAAATTTTTCTCAAGAGAAGGCCCTGCTGAAACTATTATAGCCGGCATTCCTTTAAAGGCATCCTTAAGCTTACTGACGCCCTGTTTTCTTATGATTTGCGGTATATTTGCCAGTACAGCATGAACAAACTCTTTGCCTAGATGAACAATAGTATTAACCCCGGAGTCACTGAGCCGCTTTTCTTCTTCAAGTCTGTCAAATAATCTGCTGTATGCTTCTTCATTTAATTTTACTGAAGGATGATGTTTCACTATCCAGAATTTTCCATTAGCAATAAGCTCTTGATATTTGTGAATGGCAGAAAAGCTATCATTAGCGGTCCCCAAAAATATCATCACCTTTTCAGATTCAAGTAATTCTACTAAGTCCCTCGTCATAAGTGCCGTCTTAAAGAGCTCAGGGGTTGCCTCATACACCATAAGAATATGCCCCTTTTCAAATCTTTTAAATACCTCTTCTGCAAAGTATCCTAGTCCAAAACCGAAGAGTACGGCAATACCTTCTTTTTCCATCATGCCCAGCAAGTCTACAGCCTGATTTGCACACGCGGTCGGGTCCTCGGAACTGTGAATAAACACTTCCTCACCGTCATCCTTTTTATAGAGGACCCTGGGTTGACCCGTATCCGAATTAAACACCTTTATCCTGTCTTTCTCTATTGTCAGGGATTCAACCAGTTCTACCAGCTCGGGATGATGCTTATTCAATGCCTCTAGATTTTTCTGATAAAGCTCTTTATTATCAGTCCTGACTTCGGCAAGGCTGTTCTTTTCCAAAGCTTCCATTTTATTCTCCTTATTATTATCTATATTCATTTCGTTTCATCTCTCCCTTTAATGTAATCAGTCAACTTTACAGACACACGTTCCAATACCTCTTCCCAGTCTCCCGGCTTCCTTTGTCTAAACAATTTCATTGTGGGATACCATGGGGTATCATCCCTGTCAAGCATCCACCGCCAGTCCGGGATAAAAGGTAAAAGTGTCCACACATGCCTGCCTAAGGCCCCTGCCAGATGTGCGACGGAGGTATCCACCGAGATCACAAGATCCAGGTTTTCTATAATCGAGGCCGTATCGCTGAAGTCATTGAGTTCTTTCCCCAGGTCAGTAACCTGCATTACAGTCAGTTGACGCTCATCTTTTTCGCTCATTCCGCCCTTCTGAAGATTGAAGAGCTCAACTTCCGGGATAGATGACAATAAAGTGAAATCCGTCAATTTACACGACCTGTTCCGATCGTTGCCGTGATTGGGATTTCCTGCCCACACTATACCGATTTTAAAAGAAGCTCTATTAAATCTGGCTTCCCATTTCTCTACACTTACGGTGTCTGTTTTCAGATATGGCACATCGGCAAGTATATTATCGAGACTCGCACCGAATATACCCGGTAAATTTAGTAACTGAACACAGACATCTACGTTTTCAACACAATCAGAGTTATATGGTTTTTCCACAAGCCTGTCTATGTCGTTATACGACTCAAACAGCGGCATCAGTTCCTTGTGACACTCAAATATAACTCTGCCGCCCATCTCTTTTATAAGCGGTATATAACGTGCAAACTGAATCTGATCACCTAATCCCTGCTCGGATCGTATTAGAATAGTCTTGCCATTAAGGGATGTCCCGTCCCATTCCGGGATTCCCAACTCCCTATAGTTAATCTGATCTGCAATTTCTTTACTTTTAAAGCGCCATCCATATTCCTTCCAGCCTTCCTGGAATTCACCTTTCATCAAGAGTACAAGGCCCTTATTGTAATGTGCATCAGGATAATCCGGTCTGATTTTGAGTGCTCTCTGATACTGCTCAATTGAAGCGGAATAATTTCCATGAGCGAAATAGATGTTTCCCAAATTAACGTATGCCGATTCAATATCGGGTCTCTTCTGAATGGATTCTTGAGCTAATTCTATCGCTTTATCGAATTCACCTAATATCCGGTAAACGTCACTGAGATTATTATATGCCTCTGCATAATCAGGTTTCAGACATATAGCTGTGTTATAGTGCTTTACGGCATCATCATACTTTCCGCTCTTTTTCAGAACATTACCGAGATTACTGTGAACCTCTGCAGAATCGGGATTAATTGACAATGCCTTTCTGTATTGCTCAACAGCATCATTGGGATTATCCAATTCATTTAATGCATTCCCAAGATTAAAATATGCCTCGGCAAGTTCAGGCTTTAGAGTTACAACCCTTCTGTAGTGCACTATTGCTTCATCCATCAAACCCTCGTCCTTTAATAAATTCGCAAGGTTATTGATTGCCGGATAGTAGTCAGGGACAAGTTGAATAGCTTTCAGATATTGAACTTTGGCTTCTTCATTCTTACCCTTTTTCTTCAGTGCGTTCCCCAGATTGTTTAAAGCCTCTACATAATCGGGTTTTAAACAAAGTGCCTCTTTGAAACAAAGGACAGCCCTATCGTTTTTGTCTGAATTAAGAAATGCATTTCCAAGATTATTGTGATAATGAGGCATGGTCGGATTACTGGCTATTGCCTTCTCAATATATTCAACAGCCCTTTGATTATTCCCTGTTTGATAAGCAATCAACCCAATCAAATGATGAGCGTCTGCATTAGACGGATCAGCAGTTAGGATCATATCATATAGAGCCTTCGCATCCTCAAGGTTATCTGATTTATGCATTTGTACAGCTTTATCAAACAGTTCTTCAATATTCAGACGAGAATAGTCTGTATATTCATTATTATTGACCATTCTTTTTCTGTTCTTCAGTTTATGCTTAATTACCTTTGTAGACATACTATTTCCACTTTTCTTCACTCATTAGTACGAAGCATAGCTCCAAAATGCTTCATTCTCCTATAAGCTGCCATTTCACAGGAGTACCTTTCTTTATATCCTTTTTTGCCTTTTTACCGAGCACATCTTTTAAGGACCTCGGATGGAGGCCGTGACCAGGCCTTATGGATCTCGTATTTTGATCCGTTAATACTTCCCCTTCTTTTATGTCCTGTACAACAAAGAGAGAACGAGCAAATTCTTTTGTCTTCTTTGTTTTTTCAGTTAATTCGTAGCTTACTCTTCCAAGGGCTTTTTCTACGTCTCTCACTGCGTCTGACATAGCCTTGAATTCAGCAGGATCAAGCGAAAAAGCAGCATCATGACCGCCTAAATCCTTGTCCAGGATAAAATGTTTCTCAATTATCTTACTCCCAAGTGCGACAGAGGCTATTGGTACAGCAATTCCCAAAGTATGGTCTGACAGACCCGCAACAACATTAAAAGTCTCAGCCAAATTCGGAATAGTATTAAGATGTACGTCTTCGTAAGGCGCTGGATACGCCGATGTACATTTTAAAAGAGCAATCTGATGATTGCCCATTCTCTTACATGCCATTACCGCTTCCTCAATGTCCGACAACGTTGCTATACCTGTGGAAATAATTACCGGTTTCCCCTTTGAAGCCATATATTCAATTAGTGGTATGTCAACAATTTCAAGAGCTGCAACTTTGTACGCCGGAACATTCATATCTTCCAGGAAATCCACGGCACTCATGTCAAAGGGAGAAGAAAAACATACGAGGCCAAGTTCTTCAGCAACCCTTTTTAATTCAGGCTGCCATTCCCAGGGAGTATATGCTTCCTGGTACAACTTATGGAGAGTCATCCCGTCCCATAATGTCCCATGTTTAATCTGAAAGTACTCATTATCACAATCTGTAGTAATTGTGTCCGCAGTATATGTCTGAAATTTTATGGCATCAGCTCCTGCTTCTTTTGCAGCCTCTATAGTTTTTAATGCTATATTATAATCCTGGTTATGGTTTGCAGATAATTCCGCAACTATAAATACCGGATTGTTATCACCAATCAATCTATCTTCGATTTGTATTTGCAATTAATTCCTCCCATCTTTCGGGTTAGTTACTGATAATAGATCATCCCAGGTCTGCCATTGCCGGGTTCCCGTTTTAAGAAGCTCTTCTGTAATGCCAGGTCCGACATTCATAAGAGCATCAAGAATTGAGAGATATGGCACAAAGTCATCGGGTGAACCTATCTGTTCATATTTCGCCGGTCTGAAATCCTGAAACAGAACTCTTATTTCATCAGTAGGGAAAATGCCTTCTTCCTTCATATAATCGAATGAGCCCTTTGCACATATATAGCTGTCAGCTTCACACCAGTGCAGCAATTCCACTACTCTAGCTGAGCTTTTCTTTTCGGAGCTGTATTGAGAACTGTAGCGGACATCTTTTTCTAATCCAAGTATTCCACACACAAGTTTTATAAAAGAGATGTTCTGACCGGCAAGTGATTCCTCTCTCGTTAGCATCCATTTTTCTACACCTGGAAATATGTCAGAAAAAAACCGGGTCTTGGAGTAGTTTTGCCGTATGCGCTGCAGCATTTTTTTTCGCCATGGAATAGCTTCATTTATCCGTGTCTGATTAAGAGGAGTTTTAAAGGAGCCTGCTTTTTGAATTGGCACGGAATACCAATCTACCTGGCCCTTGTTAACGAAAAGCCGATTTCTCTGATGATAACTCTGCACAGAAAATTGGAAATCATCAAGAAAGATAAACCTGTCCGACTTATAAATCATCTCAAACAAACCCTGCCAGGGCATGAATGAAGGCTGCATCATAGCTACATTCATATTACTGATCTTTCCTTTGTTTTCATCGCTGTCATTTTTTTCAGCCGTCATTACTTTCATGCCATTTCCCAATTATTCCCTTCATATTAAGCTTCAAATATCATAATCAGTACAGCTTCTGCAAAATTCTATCTCAGACATCCTCCCGCTCTCATTAAGTTCCAGGATCTTTTTCCGCTTTTCACCGTTCCAGATATCATACAGTGATTGCTCATGAATGCTGCCGAGGTATATTTCTCCATTATATGCAGCATCACACAGTGTTACATGTCCGTTTGAGCATATGAAACAATCATTTCGCATTACGCGTAGACATGATTCCAAAGGTTTGCGTTCTCTCTGCTGCATTCCGTAGTTATTATTTGGCATGTTTACATACTCCAGCATGTTAACACTCACGATTTCAGCACGTTTGTAATGTTTCTTTATGAATGCGTCTACTTCATGTTTTGTCGTCTCCTGCTCAATCATCTGGCAATGCAGGAAAGGCTTTTTGGGTATATCTATCCCCTTCATTTCATAAAAGTTCTCCAGATTACCCTGAACTATGTCAAAATTACCCGGAGGCGCCACAGTATCATAAACCTCTTCACTAACTGCATGTGCCGAAAAGTTAACATAGTCTATATTGGAGCCGAGAACAGCCCTGATATTTTGTTCATCCATATATCTTCCGTTTGTACTCATCCAGACTATACCGAGATTGTTTTTTGATGTAACATGAGCAACATTCTCCCGAAATTCCGGATGCAGCAATGATTCACCCAGGTGATATAACCAGATACCCTCAATCCCATAACTGTCAATTTCATCTATAACACGGCGATATACTTCTCCGTCCATATCCATTCTGGGCCTCTTCAAATCCTGCTGGGGACACATCCTGCATAGATAATTGCATTTACTTGTCATCTCTGCCATGACCCGTCGAGGAAAAGAAGTCCTGTCAAGATATTTTGAAATAGGCGGCTGACGGCGTACAGGTACCACCGTTATATTATTTTCAGCCATCGATTTCGCATATTGAACATTATCCGGTTCATCTACGAGTTGAAGGTCCTGAGTCATCAGCACCGTATCCATCTTCCTCAGTTCACTGAACAAAGGAATGGTTGGCGCCTTAACATCTATATATCTGGAAAGATCTACAAATTCCATTTTCTACCTCTCATCATTATTAATATTTACCACCTATACAGGTGATGCATAAGCAACGATCTGTCTGCCTAGATCAAGTGAAGCCAGGGCTTCATATAACTTAGTCAGTTTTTTGCCTTTTCCATGTTTCCGCATTAAATGTTCAAATTTGACACGTTTTTTATGACATGATTTACCAAGTTCTCCATTACCAACATACACATCCCCCATCACCAGAAACATATCCAGAGGGAAGGAGGCTTCAGAGCGATGCACTTTGTAGGAGCACTTTTTAAGAAGGTGCTTAAGACTGCTGTTGGAAAAATAGTTAATATGATTCGGCGGACATACCCACCATTCGTTAAGACCGAATTCTGCATTTCCTGTCGTCTGGAAATCATTAAACTCGTTCGGAACGTCTACAATCAAAAGGCCTCCCGGCTTCAGCAGCTTCTCTCTAATATTAATAAGAGTTTCAGCTGGATTACGCAGGTGTTCAAGTACATTCAAAATCGATACGACATCAAACCGTTCCTGCCCTACACAGGAAAAATCTTCAATGCCGCTCTGGAATACTGTCAGCCCCTGTGACCTTGCATATTCAAAGCCTTCAGGAGAGGGTTCCAGGCCTGAGGCCTTCATCCCTTTCTTATCAAAATAGAGAAGGGCCTGGGCAAAGCCAAATCCGATATCAAAGATGGACAATCCTTTAATCTTGCCGAAATGGTCCTTACATGAATCACAGATTAATTCCCATCGGCTGTCATAAAATTCTTTTTCTTCATCCTGCACCTCAAGCGTCGAGTCGTTAAAGCTCTTATATTCGGACGAATAAAAGTCCTCCTGGTAATACCGCTCAACCTCTTCCTGAGTAGGAACAGGATCAACGCGATGATACCCATATTCCGGGTCCTCGATAATGTTGTATTTACCCTCCATCTTCACCTCTCTTTATATTGTCAAAACTATTACGTGTTAACATGTTAATATTGCTTCCGCACATCTTTTTGCACCTGACCCGTCAACCAGTTTCATTGAAGTCATGGAAAACTGTTTTAAGCTTTCAGGATTCATAATCACTTTCTGTAACGCGTTTAATATGTCATTCATGCCGGTGTCATCACTTTCACCTATAAAATAGAGCAACTTCGACCCCGCCATATCTTTTGTAGTCTGCACCTGATTTTCTGCGACAGTGACAACCAGTGAAGGGAGTCCCATACAGCAGCGTTCCCATGTGGTTATTCCGGCAGCACCGACATACACGTCTGCATCTCCCATCAATTCCGCCATATTGCTAACGTTGCAATGACATTTTGAATAAGGAAGCGTGTGTGCCAGTTCCATAATTTCCGATTTATGAGCATTATTTTTTCCAATGACAACATCCACTGCAATATCAGGCCTGTTTAGAGATTTAAGTGCTTTCAGCACCTTAGAGGTTTCATTGCTTAAGTCACTGCTGCCGAAAAAAATCATTACCCGCCCTACTATGCCGCTACGTTCCTTTATTGCTGCCTTTACATCCATAAATTCCTTCCGCAGCAAAGCATATTGAGGGCCTACAAGTTTACGGCAATGATCCGGCACCAGACCGTCATATCGTGATTCCATGTCTATGTAATAATTCTGGTCCAGCAATACATCACTGTCATGATTACGGTCTGCCAGATCATCTATGACCATTATCTTTTTAACATGCGGACGCATCCCGGTCTCCCATTCGTTGTTCAAGGCATAGTGGTCCACAATAAGGCAATCAATATCCTGAGATTGCATTAGCAGCTCCCTGCTTGCCTCAGCATCGGATTCCATACTGCTGTCATCGCAATACAGACGGTGGACCTTAAAACCTGCATTCTCTATCGCATCACAAAGGTCCCCCTTCATTGACCGGCAAATGAAGGTTACATTAGCGCCTTCATCACGCAGAACGTCTGAAAAAGCAAGGCATCTCATTACATGCCCGCTTCCAATCTCCTGTGATGCGTCTGTGCGAACTATAATATTCATATCGTTTCCGTAATTACTTATTACCCTTCTCCTAATTAAACTTTTCTAAAAACCGGCTCAAGCAACCTACCCTCTATCATTTCATTAACTATACCGGACTGAACGCTGTGCTTCAGAATGTCCATTACCGGGTCGTATACTGAGAGCAGCTGCTCAATAACTTCATCATTATGAGGCCGTGCCAGGAACAGTCCGCCTGTAAACAGCACCCCTCTTTTTGCACACTCCTGTTGAAAAAGGGTCTTCATTGCAAGACACTCTTCTTCATTACCTTTGAAATTCATAATCATTCTGACAGGGTAGCAGTCCAGAGAAATCACGTTGTTCAGCTCTTTTCTATTTATCAGTGCATTGATTCCTTCCTGCAGTTTCTCTCCCTGTTTCCACAAATAATCGATGGTTCTGTTTTCAATCATGAACCTGATTGTAGCTAGTGCCGCTGATATTGAAAGGGTTTCACCACCAAAAGTGAA
>PIVU01000166.1 GCA_003354025.1 Nitrospirota bacterium | reverse complement strand
GGAGGTGCATTCGGATGGGGTGTTAACTCTATATTCCCTGAATATACATCGAATCCGGCTGCATATGCCACAGTAGGAATTGGTTCATTCCTCGCTGCTGCAACACATGCCCCTCTAACTGGAATTTTCCTGCTGTTTGAAATGACAGGCAATTATAAAATCATCATACCTATTATGTTTGCAAGTATTGTCGGAACACTTACGGCAAAACGTTTATTCCATGATTCGATTGATACGGTTGAACTCTCGAGAAAGGGTTTTAATATCCATGATGGAAGAGAGGCAACAGTATTGAGTTCAATTTCTGTGAGGTCGGTCATGAAAAAGAATTTTGTGACCATTCATGAGGACACTGACGTTCATGACCTTATTAAAAGTGTTATCGACGGTGAAAGTTTTTACTTCCCGGTCATAGATGATGACGGGCTTTTAACTGGAATTATTTCCCTGCAGGACATAAGAAGCGTCCTTTTTGAAGAAGATCTTAAGGGTATACTGAAAGTGAAGTATATGGTTTCCCACCATGTTATAGTTCTGACACCAAACGACAACCTCAATACTGCCATTGAAAAATTTTCCATCAAAGACCTTGGAGAGATCCCTGTTGTGGATATGTACGATAAAAGGAAAGTTGTCGGCATGTTAAAAAGAGGCGATGTAATTAATGCCTATAATAAAGAGCTGTTGCTTAGAAGAACTTAGTTTATGTTAATCCTTACCCTACTCTGTGCCTGTCAGCATTCACAACAGAAACCAAATCATGTTGCAGGAACATTGACAAACCAAATAATGTCCTGTTACTTTAAATAATATATTGATATCTCATAAGTATAAAATGAAAACAACAACTAAAATAGGTATTATTCTTATACTTGTAGGCATATGCATGCCTACTGCCACTATGCCGTTTATTACTCAGTTCAAACCTGTCCCTGAACTTTGCCTGACTTCAAACTTTTTCCAGAATCTTGGCAACATGATGGTCGTACTTGGTAGCAATCTACCTTCTGGGGATCCTATTGCAACATCTAATGCGTTAACAATACCCTACCGCTACCTTTTTTCATTTGGTATAATTTTAACTTGTCTCGGAGCCGGTATTATTGTCCTTTATTCAGAGAAGCCAGCTTCTATTAAACAGTAGCTCTCATACCTTTCACCATTTCTTAACAAATCCTTTTTTTGACTTTACAAGCATTCGGTGTTATATAAAAAGGACAACCCTTTCACATCATTACAAGGAGGCTCATTATGGAATCCGGCAATATAACGCAGGTCGTATCTACTTATGTTTCATTATATGGCATTAAAATTATTGCTTCGGTCTTTATTTTTCTTATCGGGAAATGGCTCGCCAATGCATTAACCAAACTCGTTACACGTCTAATGTCAAAAGCCAAAGTCGATGATACGCTGACACACTTTGTTGCAAACATAACATACACTGTACTTTTAATTTTCGTTGTACTTGCAGCACTGAATAACCTTGGAATTAATACAACCTCCTTTGTTGCAATCCTCGGTGCCGCAGGCCTTGCAATCGGCCTTGCACTGCAGGGGTCACTTGCTAATCTCGGGGCAGGAGTGCTTCTTATTATTTTCAAACCCTTTAAGAAAGGGGACTTTGTAGATGCAGGCGGCGCAATGGGCACTGTGCAGGAAATCAGTATTTTCAATACAACGATGACATCACCGGATAACAGGGTTATTATTGTCCCCAATTCCAATATCATCGGGGGTAACATAACTAACTTCTCTGCTAAGGATACTCGCCGGGTTGATCTTGTTTTCGGTGTTGGTTACGGCGATGATTTAAAACTGGTAAAGGAAGAGTTAAACAATATCGTTTCAGAGGACGAGAGGATATTGAAGGAACCTGCACCCACTATTGCTGTATCAGAGCTTGCTGACAGCAGTGTTAATTTTGTTGTACGACCATGGGTAAAATCCTCGGATTACTGGAGTGTATATTTTGATCTCCATGAAGCAGTAAAGATCCGTTTTGATGAAAAAGGTATTTCCATACCCTTTCCGCAGCGTGACGTGCATATGATAAAACCTGTAGAAGTGTAGCTGCTTCATTAAGGGAATCTGTACATAGGAGAGCAAAGGGAGTTATATACTACCAGTAACGCACACGCCCGACGTCAACATGAACAAAATTTGACCTCGGGTAAAAACCAACTCCTCCGACCTTTAATTCGTATGCAGCCCGGCGAAGTTTTTTCAGGCTGTATCCCGGCAGGCGTATATCAGCAGCCATACCGTACATATGAAGGCTTCTCTTTGCTACTCCCCTTTTGTTGCTTCGCAGACGGGCATTAGTGTCAGGAGACCTGTAGCCTGAAATAAGATGAAAGGGTTCATCCGTTCCGGTTCTTTTTTGAATGGAGTAAAGTAGGTCCATCAGTTTCAGGTCCATTCGTCTTTCACGGCCATTATAATGATCACGGAATATATGCTCCAGTGATTTCACGGCCTCTGGCACATAATTACCGTTCATCCAGTATATCGTGTCAAAGTGTTCTTCAGTATGAAGATTATAAATGGATAGTTTTCTTGTATTTGACAATATGTAGGCTGCAGCATCAACAGTGTTGTAAGGAATAATAGTTGAAGCAGCAGCGATCAGACCAGCTTTTAGGAGTTGCCTGCGGTTAAGACCGTTGTCCGGGCTTTCGTATTTATCTTTCTCACTTAAATCCATCGACACAAATAAAGCAAATACTATACCACCCCTCAACTCCTTGCTTTATAATGATTCTAATTTATGCTATTGGTGGTATTAGCTGTCAGTAGTGTCAAAATGTAGACACTGTTGTTTAGTAGAATCTACAGTGACATGCAACGTGGGGGTACTATCAAGCACAATACCACTGCTTTCTCACCCTCAGCTTTCCATCAATTTTTCATCACATCTCTTAATTTCAGAGCGACTGTACTGAGGGTTTTGTCTTCAATGCCTCATAAAGCCGTTCATCCCTTCCATATATATCCTTTCTGAATTGAAGAATACCCTTTTCATCTACCCAGGCAGTCATATAGAGGATATGGACTCTAACCGGACTGGCAAGCATAACCTTTAATTCCCTTTCATCATACATTGCATCAAGGATATTTATTCTTCTCCATTCAGGATCATCATGCAATAAATATTCAGCCAGATCAACAGGCCTCTTGATACGAATGCAACCATGACTGAATGCCCTGGCAGTTCTCGAAAACAAAGACAGTGATGAAGTATCATGCAGGTAAATATTAAACCTGTTGGGCAGCATGAACTTTATCCTGCCCAGAGGATTCAGCGGACCAGGGTCCTGACGCAGGATATACCGAAAATTACCGGCTGTTGCCTCATCCCAATTTATTGTTTCAGAATCTATTTCTTCAGCATCATGGGACCATCCATTGAATAACCTGATTCCCTGTTCTTTTAAGTAGGTTGTTGATCTCTTAATTTTATGTATAACCTCGTTTCTCACAATACTTCTCGGAATTGACCATGTTGGATTGAATACAATATATGATATTTCATCAGTAAAGACCGGCGTATTCCAGTAGGGCTTACCAACAATTACCTCCATCGACATCACTGATTCATTATTTTCAACAACATTAAGAATATAGTCTGCAATATTTACCATGATGTAACGATGGCCGAGATTCCTGGATATCCAACGCATCCTCTCAAGATTAACGATTATCTGCTTTAACCTTTCTTCCACAGGTATATTGAGGGCCGTGATAGTTTCAGGCCCTGCAATGCCATCAATTTTAATGCCGTGCCTTTTCTGAAATCCAATAACCGAGCGCTCTGTTCCCTCATCAAAATCCGCCCGCTCATCATCATATGTCAAATCACCAGTTATTTGTAAGCGGTTCCTGAGTATGCGCACAGCTTCACCTTTTTCGCCCAGCTTGAGCATTCTATCAGCAGGAATAGGCGGCCATCCCCCACTGTCTTCAATTGCCCGGTAATTTTCAAGACTTTCAAGGAGTCTCTGATACTTATCGTGGGGCGGCAGAAGAATCATGAGAGATTCTCTAATATTATCTGATTTCAGTGCATCTTCCAGAAAAACGGCCATGTCAATATCATTGCGTCTTGAGTGCCAGTCAGCTTCTACAGTAACAGGGTTTACGCATCCGGCAGAAATATGACATCCAAGCATAATAAATGCATCACTAAGCAACAGATCAAGCACGGCTGTATCTTCCGGGTCACTGATGCCGTCTTTCCTGATTTTGATTATCAAGGTCTTAATAACTTCAAGATGATAGTACCCGGGGAACAGCCCCTGCTGCCCCGAGTTTTCAATAAAACTAACAAGAGCCCCGGCATTTTCAAAGGACTTATCAGGACCTGCCCAGGCAGCTTTGTATGATCTGTTTTCGTAGAATCGTTTCAGTACCGCAGGCAGGTAAACCTCTTCTTCGTCAAAGGAGACGGACAGTACAATTCGTGGCTCCTCAACAAGGTTTTTTATAGCTTCACTTAACGGGGAAAGATCAACAGCATCACGGTGCGCCGCATATGAAAGTGATATGACTGTGCATACAACAAGGAACACCGATGATAATATAAGAGAATACGCACCTCTCCCTCTCATTATAACGAACACCCCTCTTCCAGCTTCAATTAATATAATATTCACGCTGCTTTTTACAGCAGCAATTATTACAATTTATCTATATCATCGGAAATAGGAATTCCGGATGCCAGCTGCTCTTTTTCGGCAATTGCCGCTTCCAGTTCATCCAATCTCTTAAAATCGTCCTTAAAGCGTTTCTTTATACCTGTTAACTTTTTAGAGATATAAAGATTCCGTAGCTGCTCTCCCATTAATGTGTACAGCTTTGTTCTTTCACTCTTCAGGCTATGAAGATCAATTTTCAGTTTTGTCAGCTCCGTAGCATCAGAAGCAAAGCGCTGTACATGTTCGGCAATATCCTTTACTATGTGAACACCTTTATCAGTGGCCTCATGGATTTTATCGCCAAGTTTTTTCAGGTCCTTTTTTGTAGATTCCGCAAAATCGTTAAGAGCCATGCCTTCCATTGATGACTCTACATCATCAAGTGACTCTTCTTTCTTATTAACTTTACGTGCGGTCTTTCTTTTTACTGTTTTTTTCTTTGAAGCCCTCTTTTTCTTTACTGTCTCTGCCATATATCCCTCCCTTTCAATATAATATTAACAGCTCTTACTTAAAGTATATCAAATGAGCTCAGACCTGCAAATTGCACTACCTAATTCTTTATATTATAATTCGTTAGGACTTGATTCATTAATTACTATCTACATGGAGGAGCTATGAAAGAGACAAAGATAATTCTACCTGAAAAGGAAATGCCCCGGCAGTGGTACAACATTATGGCTGACATGCCCAATTTACCCAAACCTCCTCTTCACCCCGGAACAAAGCAGCCTGTAGGACCGGACGATCTGTTACCGATTTTTCCGATGTCCCTTATAGAGCAGGAAATGAGTCAGGAAAGATGGATTGACATCCCTGAAGAAGTACTTGATATATATACTCTCTGGAGGCCTGCTCCACTATTCAGGGCACACAGACTGGAAAAGGCACTTGATACTCCTGCAAAAATCTACTATAAATACGAAGGTGTAAGTCCGGCAGGAAGTCATAAACCGAATACTGCTATACCACAGGCATACTACAACAAACAGGCAGGCATTAAAAGAATAGCTACTGAAACCGGTGCCGGTCAGTGGGGTTCTTCAATGGCCCTTGCAGGAAATCTCTTCGGCATCGACGTAACCGTATATATGGTTAAAGTCAGTTATAACCAGAAGCCGTACAGAAGGATAACAATGGAGACATGGGGAGCGGAAGTACATGCTTCTCCTTCTGAACTCACTCAGACAGGAAGGAAGGCCCTGGAAGCCGATCCAGATAATCCAGGCAGTCTCGGCCTTGCCATTTCAGAAGCAGTTGAAGACGCGGCAACCCATGATGAAACAAATTATGCACTGGGCTCTGTATTAAACCATGTATGCCTGCACCAGACTATCATAGGTCTGGAGGCAAAGAAACAGATGGAAATTGCAGGATACTACCCTGATATTGTTATCGGATGCTGCGGCGGCGGAAGCAACCTGGCCGGAATAGGCTTCCCTTATGTACGGGATAAAATAAACGGGAAAGATGTCCGAATCATTGCTGTAGAACCGGCATCATGCCCCACATTAACCAAAGGTGAATTCAGATATGATTTTGGAGATGTTGCAGGGTTGACCCCGCTTATGATGATGCATACCCTTGGACATGATTTTATTCCTCCGGGCATTCACGCCGGTGGCTTAAGATATCATGCAGACTCCCAACTCGTATGTCAGCTGTATCATGACGGTCTTATTGAAGCCAAAGCCTTTCATCAGTCCGGTGTTTTTGAAGCCGCCCTTCAATTTGCACGTACTGAATCAATTATACCCGCACCTGAAACAGCACATGCAATAAAAAGTGTCATTGATGAGGCCCTGCTGTGTAAAGAAGAGGGAAAAGAAAAGACAATTCTCTTCAACCTCAGCGGACATGGGTACCTTGACCTTCAGGCATATGCAGATTACATGGATGGCAAGCTTAGCGACTACGAATACCCTGATGAGAAAATCAAGGAAGCGCTTTCAAAACTGCCGGAAATTAAATAGGATTTATTTCAGTCATGCTATACAGGATGTTTCTTCATCCTGTGTAGCATGTACTTTCTATCCTTACAAATTAAGTAAAATCATTATATAGCTAAATAGTCTTCCAATCAATAATTAAAACCCACCCTATTCTGTCAATAAATATTTCTCTGCGGACTTGCATTTTCAAATAAAAGAGTTAGAATTGAACTATGAAACAGGGAACATTAATCAGGGAGGTGCATCTGACCCATAATTAGATAATTATTAATGTAATATATATTCATAAGCGGTGACCACGGGTCCAAATACCGGGTTATTCAATCCCCCGGGGCGTCAGGACGTGTTTGAAACAAACAATTAATCCTGTTTTCAGGAGCGCTAACCTAATGTGGCACCGCTTTTTTGTGTCTTTCCATTCGACGTTGGAAGTTCGATGTTCAATGTTCGACGTTCATCTTTCAAAACAATCATTTCTAATCATTCTACTTCAATCTTCTCCTGCTGAAGATATGCTATACTCAGTTGTCTGTGGGGACTGGGTGAAGTCAACTACTAATTATGAATTAAGAATCGATGTAAGCAATTACTAATTGCGAACCACGAATTAGTCTTTCAATTCTTAATTAGTAATTCATATTTAAACAAAAG
>PIVU01000411.1 GCA_003354025.1 Nitrospirota bacterium | reverse complement strand
TTAACCTACCATACATTAAAAAGATTTATCATGCAAAATCTTCTTAAGATTACGATCAATTTACTCGTGTGTAATTATGGTATCATGAGTGACGCCCCCTGTGTTAGGAAAGATGTCGCCTCCATTGAAAATTAAAATGGGGCATTGAGGTGATAAAGATGGGATATCCTATCAAGTTAAAAGAAGCTGTGTTAAAAAAAGTATTAGAGGGAAATAAACCCCGACATGAAATTGCAACAGAATTTGGGATTGGAAAATCCACAATCGGAAAATGGTTAAAAGAATATAAACTGAATGGAAGTATAAACTTGAATTCAAAAGAAAAACGCCCCAGTGATTGGACTGTAGAAGAACGCATGTCTGCACTGCTCGAAACTGGTAGCATGAGTGTTGAAGCCCGCACAGTCTGGTGTCGTAAAAAAGGTCTTTTTATACATAATCTTGATCAATGGAAAAAAGATGCTATATCGGGAATGTTATCCAGCTCAAGCAGGAAACAATCCGATGAAGTAAAAAACCTGAAGCAAGAAAATAAAAGCTTGAAAAAAGATTTGAGTCGCAAAGAAAAAGCCCTTGCAGAAACAGCAGCCTTGCTGGTTCTTAAAAAAAAAGTCCAGGAGATCTGGGGGGAGCCAGAGGACGATTGATTCTTCCAGAAAAAAAACAAACCGTGTTGAATTTAATTTTACAAGCCTGCAAATCAGGGGCTCGTAAAAGCAA
The DNA here is from genome assembly GCA_003354025.1 of Nitrospirota bacterium. GTDB lineage: Bacteria > Nitrospirota > Thermodesulfovibrionia > UBA6902 > UBA6902 > Glo-13. Next base: position 1,076 of record PIVU01000411.1, on the reverse strand, counting down.
AGCGGCTGCATTATTAGGGTTAACCATTAGAACACTCCAGCGATGGGAACAAAAAGGCTTGCGGGACATGCGAAAGGGCTCTCGAGCAGTCCCTGGCAACAAACTATCTGATGATGAGAAGATCCAAATAAAAAGTGTCTTGGAATCCCCTGAATTTGCTGATTCCAATCCAAACCAAATTGTCCCAAAACTTGCCGATCAAGGGATTTATCTGGGTTCTGAATCGACCATGTACAAAATCCTTCGTGAGTTAAAAATGAACAAACACCGCCAATCCAGCCTGTCCGCAAAAAGGCTGACTCCAGAGGAACTGATTGCAAACGGCCCGAATCAATTGTGGTCCTGGGACATTACATATTTACCATCAACGGTAAGAGGCCGCTTCTTTTACCTTTACATGGTAATGGATTTGTACAGTCGGAAAGCAGTTGCCTGTCAGGTTTATGAATATGAATCAGGAGAACTTGCCTCCGCTCTGATAACTGATGCCTGTATCCGTGAAAAAATATCAAAAAAGCAAATTATCTTGCACTCTGATAACGGATCACCCATGAAATCGGCAACCATGCTGGCGAAGCTTCAAGATTTAGGAGTCATGCCCTCTTTTAGCAGACCCAGTGTCAGTAATGATAATCCTTTCTCAGAGTCACTGTTCAGGACCTTAAAATATCGACCTGAATACCCTGAAAAGCCGTTTGAAACTATATTTGATGCCCGGGATTGGGCAAATCGTTTTATTTATTGGTATAATAAGGAGCATCTACATAGCGGACTTCGTTTTGTTACCCCTGAAGCCAGGCATACCGGAAGGGATATTGAAATTCTTGCAAAACGCCGGGATGTATATTTGAAAGCACAATCAAAGCATCCCGAAAGATGGTCAGGTCACATAAGAAATTGGAATCCTGATACAGAAGTCATTTTAAAGAAATTCAAAAGGTCACAAAAGTCTTCTGGAAATAGGAAGAAGGCTGCGTAATATTAAAAGTTGCAACGGTACTAGCAAAAGTCCCTCATGGGCGAGAATGGATCTTCAAACAATCCGTCGGAGGTCATGAGGGGGTTTTGCGGGAATG
>PIVU01000410.1 GCA_003354025.1 Nitrospirota bacterium | reverse complement strand
CTGGGACAATGCCGTTGCCGAGTCATTTTTCCATACTTTGAAAACGCAGTTGATCTATCATATCTGCTTCAATAATTTTGAAGAGACTGAAAGAATTCTCTTTAAATACATAGAGGTTTGACGTGGTAGAGAAATTGTGGACACTTTCCTAAGAGTGGTTTAATACCCCACACGGAGGTGTCAAATGAAAAAGAACAGAAAGAAATATTTACCTGAATTCAAAGAAGAAGCTGTGAAACTGATTACTGAACAGGGATACCAGATTACCGAAGCTGCCCGAAATCTCGGAGTCAATCCAACGATGCTGGGGCGCTGGAAACGTGAGATTGAAGGTTGTGGCGAGAGTGCCCTTGGTTTACAAGGAAGTGTGGGAATGCAGGCAGAGTTGAGCCGTCTTCGGAAAGAAAACAATCGCTTGAAGATGGAACGTGAAATCTTAAAAAAGGCAGCAGCCTTCTTCGCGAAAGAAATGAGCTAAAGTATCAATTTGTTGATGCTGAGAGGAAGGCGTACCCGGTAGCTCTGATATGTATTGTCATGCTCATATCCCGGAGTGGATATTATGCTTGGCGTAAATGTGATAAATCATTGAGACAGAGGGAGGCAGAGAGGTTAATTCCCATTGTTAAAGCGGCTCATAAGGCATCAAGGGGTACCTATGGTGCCCGACGGATTGCGGAAGAAATAAAAGCGACCGGCACTCCGTGTGGCCGTTACAAAGCGGGGTCATTAATGAAATTGGCCGGTGTTGCCGCCAAGCAGAAAAGGCAATTTAAGGCGACAACAAACGGTAAACACAATTTGCCAGTTGCACCGAATTTACTAAACAGACAGTTTGAGGTCGTCGAAGCGGACAAGGTTTATGTCTCTGACATTACATACATTTGGACCCAAGAGGGATGGTTGTATCTGGCCGTCGTTATAGACCTTTTTTCACGCCAGGTTGTAGGTTGGTCCCTGAGCAATCGAATGACCACAAGGCTGATTATGGATGCCTTGCGCATGGCAATTTGGCATCGAATGCCTGCTATAGGACTGCTATTTCATTCAGATAGGGGAAGTCAGTATTGCAGTAAAAAATTCCAGAAAATGCTAAAAACCTGTGGGATGGTCAGCAGCATGAGCCGGAAAGGGAATTGTTGGGACAACGCAGTGGCAGAAAGTTTTTTCGGTAGCTTGAAGACCGAAAGGGTCTTTTTTACAAACTATACGACCCGAGAGGAGGCACGGAGAGATGTTGTTGATTACATAGAAATGTTTTACAACTGCAACAGACGTCATTCCTATTTGAGATATATGAGTCCCAGAGAATTTGAAAAACTGTGGTTTTTAAAAAAAGCTGCTTAACAAACTGTCCACTATTACTTGACCAGGTCAAGCCGATCCTTACTCCTGAAACTGTTTGATATAAACGATCACAGCGCCGCTTTTTTCCTTTTTCTTTTGTTCCCATTTATAAGCCAGGATGGTGTTCTCTTTTTTCAAGGTTTTGAGAAGATCTTCAATCACATGGGGCAGGACAGGCCCCTCCTCGGAATGAAGGCCCTTGCCCACAATAATCCGCAGGGTGAAGAACCCCTGGTGCTTTGCAGAAAGAATAAAGGATTTGGCCTTCATCTGGGCACCCAACGCGGTAAATCCATGGAGATCCAAATCTTTTTCAGGAGAGGGATATCGCTTTAGGCGTTTTTTCAATGGCATGGGTTTGGGTATTTTGGGCACCAGTTTTCTCTGTTTCAAAGACTGGTCCAGAAGCAGGGCAAAATCTTCTTCCTCTTCAGGTTCAACCTTAGATAC
>PIVU01000409.1 GCA_003354025.1 Nitrospirota bacterium | reverse complement strand
AATTACGGCATTAAAAAAAACAGAACGAATTAAAGGATAGCAATTTGATCGACGGGAAGCCATTAGTGGGCTTTAATTCGACTTTGGTTTATAGTTGATGTTCTTACTAATTCCCGCTCCCTTCATCATCGCGTTATGTGTAATGAGCGATAATAACGATTGACAATATTAACGCAATGCGTTACTATGAAATAAATGATAAAGAGTTTCGCGAGCAAAGAAACAGAAAAATTATTCAAACGGGAATTGTCACGAAAGATCCCCAAGACCATACAGCAAATTGCTCGTCGGAAACTTCAAATATTGGATGCTGCCGAGGTGTTACAGGACTTGCGCATACCACCATCAAATCACCTTGAAAAGCTGACTGGGAAAAGAAAAGGCCAACACAGCATCCGCATTAACATTCAGTGGCGCATCTGCTTTGAATGGCATAAGGGAGATGCCTACAACATTGAGATAGTTGACTATCATTAGGAGGCATTATGAGTAAGAGTAAATTAGCACCAATACATCCTGGGGAAATCCTCATGGAGGAGTTTCTGAAGCCGATGGAAATCAGTCAGTACCGACTAGCTAAAGACATTAATGTTCCTGCAAGACGCATTAATGAAATTGTTCAAGGCAAACGCTCTATAACTCCTGATACCGCATTGAGATTATCTATGTATTTCGGACTATCTGAAAGATTCTGGGTTAACCTTCAGGCACGTTTTGATCTGGAAACAGAAAAGGATAAATTAAAGGACCGCCTTAATAAAGAAGTACATATATACGCAGCGGCTGTTTAAGCGATTATAATCAAGCATAAACACATAATCGGATAAGCGGATCCCTGTCTGCCGGCAGGCAGGCGTGAACTTCCGCTATGCAACCGCAGCATTTACTCCCTGCTCAACGCAACACCGGGACAGGCTCCTCCTTTGAACCCAGGGCTTCGTTGTGTTGTGCCAACTCGGGATCGAGTCGTACCGACTTACCCACGGACCTGCCTGACGGCAGACAGGTACAGGGGACTTTAACCCCTTTAGTTCACGCCCGTGCCGGGCGTACACAAAACATTGCTCTGAATGTCTGCCAGCAGTGTCGTTTTGATTTTTATTAGTTTGTAATATGCAAATCAGCTTTGAAGCTTGTTGATGGCGTACTTTGCAGCAGAGACTTAACGTTATCTGTAAAGAAATTAATTACAAAAAACGCATTATTTGTTATGATATTGAAAAATGCTGGAGGTAAGAAAATGTCACAAAAAGTCAGTGTAGTAATAGAAAAAGATGAACACGGATATTATGCTTACTGCCCGGAATTCGAAGGTTGCCAAACGCAGGGTGATACAATAGACGATGTCATGGCTAATATAAAGGAAGCTATTGAATTATATATAGAAACATTATCAGAAGAAGAACTTAAGGAGGCAACGAGCAAGGAGATTCTAACAACAACTTTAGAGGTTCAAGTTGCCTAAGCTTCCGAGGCTGACTCCTCAGGAAGCAGAATCAATGTTATTGAAAGACGGATATGTATTTACCAGAAGCAAAGGCAGTCACAGGATTTATATTAAGGGGACTAAGCGAGTTGTACTTCCATTTCATGCAGGCAAAATTCTACACCCCAAAATAGTTAAGCAAGTTATTAAAGCCATAGAAAGAGCAGAATAAATTAAAAGATAAGCGGAGGATTTTCCCCTCCGCTCTCCACACCACCTTACTATTACCCACAAGTTCATGACTGCATCGCTAACTCCCAACCTTGTGCAAGATCCACAAGTCGTTTCCAACCTCTCCACAAGGAGATGGT
>PIVU01000018.1 GCA_003354025.1 Nitrospirota bacterium | reverse complement strand
CGGCGATCCTGCTTGCCCGCCTGTTACTGCCCAGCCTGTTGGCACTGCTACGTAGTAACCGGTTCCAGCGTTCTTTGTTGCCTGCGTAGAGTTACGGCAAATATAGTTGATATCAAGATTAGTTCCTGCTGACACTGAAATAGCTGTAGTAGCTGACTCATCCCCTGTGGTCGTTGTGCTTCCATCCCATATCTCAAGGTCAACTAATGTGTCAACGCCCTCAAAAGTGTGACAGTTTTTGCAGGGCTGGAACTTTGTCGGAAATGCATCGGCTCTATCAGGAACCATAAAAGAAAGCGCAAGAATGGCAACAGTCAGAAGAGTATATACCATTGACATGCTCAAGCCTGTCCGGCTTTCTATTTCCTTTTTATGTATATTCCTTTTTCTCATCTCAATCTTAATTACGGCGTCTCCGGCATCTCCGTATGACAGTAAAAACAGCTTACCGAAGCATCGCCCCATGTTGCCGTATTTCCATTATGACATGGAATCGATGAACATGTATTGTTAGGTGCATCGTACATACTTCCTGTATTCAATGCGCTCACAGACTGGTCAAAACCTCCTGCGACTTTATAGCCCACTGACCGGTTCCAGTTATTATCCAGCTCAGGAGCCGTAGCATCAATAACACGAATCTGGGCCTTGGATTTAATATTGGTAGAATAGAGCGCCACATCGACGGTACCGCTCACATGGTTCGACTTATCAAGGTGGCCGCTAGTAATCTGGTTGCCTTCTCCATTATGGCATCCATTGCATACCGTTGTATTGCTATCATTTCTGCTCGCTGTGTATCCTCGAAGTCCGACCTGCAGTGTATTGTTATGGCACATGTCGCAGTTTATGGTTGTAGAGTACGTTGAATTGCCGTGTGAGTTTGTATTGCCTGTACCTTCCGTGGCAAGTCCTGTGGAACCGGTGTAAATAGTGTTGTAATGAATGCCCACAACATGCTTAGTGTGCGAAGGCGATCCCGCTGTTCCTGAGTTCGGTGAATTTCCGTGACAGTCCGTACAGATTCCGCTGATTGAACCGCCGAACCAGTCCGGCGAAGTCTGATAAGCATAGCCTGAACCGCTGTCGTAACCGTTGCTGTGGCAGTACACGCTGCTGCAGGTAACGCTCACGCCTGTTGTCTGTGAATAGTTCTCCACCGGATCATGTTTTGATTTCAGCGTTCCGCCATCAGCAGGGTCAAGGCTAAGTTCCACAGTGCCGTTCTGATGGAGAGCGGCTTCATCGGATGCTTTGGGGTGACAGTTGCCGCATCCGAAGGAATAACTTGACCCCGTAGATACAACTTCTGTATTTCCATAGGCCTGCGTAAGAGGGGCCGAGTCCTGTATATGTGTCGCGTGGGCACCCGTGGCAGGTGGAAATGAATGGCATGCACTGCATCCTCCGCCGACTGAACCGCCCCACTGTGGTGAAGCACCGGTGCCATGGCAAAGCGTTGCGGAACATGTCTGCCCGCTGTAGTTTACAGCTCCGCCGTTCGTATCAAAAGCTGCGGCTATGGCTATATCTTTGTTACCGTCCAGGTGAAGCGAACCGCTCTTAATGGTCTCCCCGTCATCGGTTGTATCATTGTGACAGATCGAACAGTTATACCCTTTGCCCACTACATGAGCGTCGTGGCTGTTTGCGTTTCCAGTACCAGCGCCTCCATTTGTATAATCGGGATGTCCTGTAGCAGTTGTTGTTTTTCCGTGGCATCCATTGCATCTCAAATTAGCGCCATCACCCCATGTCATGTCAGTGAAGTGGTTATTACTATAGGCGCCCGGAAGCGATGTGCCCGCAAAATCACCGTCTTTGCCCGTTGAATGGCAGTACACGCTCGAGCATGTGGGTGCAGAATATGAAGCCACTGCGCCCGGATCATACTGGGTATTAAAATCAACCGTCGGCGTTCCGTTGGCATGGTTTGTCGGTCCGGTGATATTTAAATTATTATTAAAATCAACTGTCAGATTATGGCAGGCACCGCACTTGAAATTATCCCCGATCACAGAGGCGTTGTTCACATGGTCCGGATGGTTGATAAGCTCCATGGGTGAAGCTGATGCATCATCATGTCCGTGACACCACGTGCAGTCTACGACCGGGTTTGATCCGCCCCACTGGGGCTGGCCGTCGCCGTGGCAGTAGAGGCTTGAACAGACACCATAACCGTTGCCAGGGATATTCCCGTTTGCCTGGCTGTATGCTCCAGACGGATTATCGGTATCAAAAGAAATATCAATCGCATTATCAGCATGCTTTGCCTGTCCGGAACCAAAGCCGTCGTGGCACTTGTTGCATACAAACTGCTGCGTCACCACATGAATATTGTGGCTTCCAGATGTCATATATGTTCCTGTTCCGCTCCCATCAGCATTATGGCAGTCTCCGCACTGTAATGCAGGCGGGTTTTCCCATGTTGGAGTAAAATAAGTTCCAAGCCCGACACCGCTAGCAGCGCCGTTCTGAACGTCGCTGTGGCAGTAGATGTTGTTACACTGCTGTGCAGTACCGCTTGGAACATTGGTTGCGGGGCTTGTTGTTGTCGTGTTATAAAGCACGCTTCCCTGGCCGCCGTAATCTCCACCCTGGTAATAGCCGCTGAAAAGGTTAAACCCGAGTGTAACATTAAGGTCTCCGGAACTCCCCTTGTGTGTAGCACCTGAGCCCGTGCTCTTATAGTGACAGGATGAGCATGCAATGCCTTCAGTATTATAGTGCCTGTCATGGGCCCCTGCAGTTGCTGAATTAGTTGAGCCGGGATTATCTACCAGTCCGGTATTACCGCCAGTACTTACTGTGTTTGCAACATTTTCAATCGGCGGATATCCGTGGCATGTGGAGCACTGCGCAGGGTCGACCTTGAAACCGTCAGCATGGAAATGACAGGTCGTACATTTCTGCTGGACATTATGCGTATGGTCGGCCTCTGCCGGGCTGTTGTCATTATTTCTGTGATGGCTGGTCTGTGTATGACATACTTCGCATACACCGTCATATGTTGCATCACCGTCGGCAAATGAATTTACTCCGGTACGGTCTTTAAATCGTGTAGGCATATTTATTTTATTTGTGCAGACAAATTCGTTGAATTCATTTACCGTACACGTGGGCATATCAGGAGTTGCAATTGTTGCTCTTACAAGTTTGCTGAGATAAATCCTGAACGTATTTCCGGCAGCTGCATAAGTAGTATTAACTAGACCGTCAATGATCAGCTCATTTCTGCTCTCCCCGCCATCAAAGTAGTTGTCCAGGACTTTGTATACATAATAGTCCTCCGCTATGTTCGGGACTACTACGAAAAAGTCTTCATTGACGGTGTCCTCCTGGAACTCGTTGTCAGTCCATGAAGGTGAGTCTACAACAATAGTAGTCTGGCCTGCGACAGGTGAATTGAGGACAATTCCACCAGTCAGAGATATTGTATCTTCATAAAGACGGTCAGCCGGATAAGTGTCGAGCTGTTCATGGTTATGGGCATCATGGCACTCCCAGCACTGAATCGACCATTCTCCATAGGTTTCACTCTGAACGGCCTTGCTTGAATGGGTGTCCCTCAAAGGCGGATTCGGGGCTCCTGTATGGCAGCTCCAGCACTGGTTATTGTAGAAAGTGTCATCGGGGTCCAGCTGGTTGTTGTCCCACCATGGGGGATCTCCATGGGCATAATGGCAGTCACCGCAGTTAATGGGGACAACTGTGCCCATTTCCTCGGTATGGGGATAATCCAGTGCACGCGCAAAGGTAGCGGTCAGCGTCAGGACCGCTACCAATATAAAAATTGTCAGCACCAATTGCTTTCTCACTTCCTAACCTCTTACAAACCCAAGTTACCTACAGCTATGTTTGCTCCATAGGGCAGGCTCAGCGGATCGAATCCGGCCTTTTCTACCCCGTTAAAATCCAGAACTTTAATATAAGACATGTTGTACTCGCCCGGTCCCGGTGCAACCAGAATCTCTGCAACTCCGTCTCTGTCAAGGTCACCTGCTGCTACCCTTGCGCCGTATCCGTTAAAAGCAGTTCCTGCCTGCCATAAATTCAATAAGTTACCATCCTGATCATAGATTCTGATAATGTCGCGGGCAGCATTGTGAGGACCGTCACCGGCAATAATTTCATCCAGTCCGTCTCCATTTAGATCAGCGCTTGCAATAGTTACGCTATACTTATTTTCGGCCAATACAGTAAATTCCTTAAGTAAATTCGGAACCCACTGACCAGCTCCTGCGGAAGTATCAATACTCCATACCCTTATTATACCCAAATTTCTGCTTCCTGCACCGGGAGATGTAATCAGTTCGGGAATTCCGTCTCCATTAACATCACCTGTTGTTACATTTACGCCATATTTCAAGCTATATGCAAAGAAATCAACCCCGCTGCCCTCAAGACGCTGAGTCTGCGGATTGTAAGTAAATATTTTCACGTATGCATCATTATTTTTGCCAGGACCGGCACCTACAATAACTTCATAGTAGCCGTCTCCGTCAAAATCAGCGGATGCTACGTTTGCTCCGTACAGGTATTGAGTGTGGTCGAATGCAAATATGCTTAAGTAGCTGATATGACCGCCGTTTCTATTGTAAATATTAATTTCTGCCGGCATCAGGGGATCTGGGCCAGGGGCGGTTATGATCTCGTCCATACCGTCTCCGTCTATATCACCGGCTGCTACGTTGACTCCGTATGCGTTTTGAGCCGTAATTTCTAACCCTGTATATGTTCCGTCATCGCCATACACTTCCAGAGTTCCAGGATTCGTCTCTCCAGCACCTGCTCCAGCTATAATATTCATGGGCATGACCTCATACTGTCCACTGAAATCTATGACACCGTCTTTAACCAGTGTTGTTGTCTGGCCATCCGGTGCAAAATAACCGGCAACATCGTGATACATGATTGTATAAGTACCCTCAGGAGCGCTATTTACGGTCCAGCTTGCTCCGGTGCCGGAATATGTGACCGGTCCGGTTATAGTAAAAAAAGCATCTTCGATATTGCTAGACACATTAATGACTCCAGCATTCTCTTCGTACTGGCCGTTAAAAGTAATTATACCACCATCCTGAAGGGTCATCGCCTCTGAAGCAGGTGTGGTGTATCCATTAATGTCTCCATAAACTATTACGTAAGTTCCCACAGGTGCATTGGATGCCGACCAGCTGGTACCGCTGCCACTATATGAATCAGGGCCGTTGATAATGAAAGTTGCTGCCAGGTTATTAGTAATAACATTAACTGTGCCTCTCAGGTCCACAACATTCAGTGTCACGTAGATGTATTCAACACCAACCTGCTCACTCTGTCCGTCTACGGTGATTACGCTTGTGTAAATCCCTTCACCCAGGCCTACCGGTGACACCGATAGGTTCACAACGTCAGGGGCTGAACCTGAATTCTTGTCCATAGCAATCCATGGCTGGTCTGCTGATGCTGTCCAGGTCAGTGTGCCGCCGCCGTTGTTGTCAACAGTAAAACTCTGGGTTGCAGGAATTGATCCGTTTGTTGAAGTAAATGTCATTAAAGTCGGAGCAACTGCCATCTCCGGCTCCGGCATGGAAACAACATCCAGTGTTACGGTTATTGTTTCAGTTACTCCTGTGTCAGTGGCTACATCAACGGTTCCATTGTAAGTTCCCAGTGCAAGACCTGTAACATCAGTACCTACAGTTATTGTTGAAGAAGTTCCGGCTGTTAAAAGACCGGGAGTCTGTGAAATGGTGATCCAGCTGTCATTAGAAGATGCGCTCCAGTTATAGTCCACTGTGCCGCTGTTTATTACCTGAACATCCTGAGTGGCAGTTACTGTGCTGCCTACACCCTCTTCAAAGTTAACAATCTTGGGAGAAACCTCCAGGTTAAGGTATGAATCTATTCCGAATACTTCCACTTTATCGGTCTTCACTGACGCCACATACAGCCTGTTGTTGCTGCTCATGGTTATGCCCATGGGGGCCCTCACCGAATTATTCATATCATAAATAACTCCCAGTGATACCATGAGATTATCAAATACCTGAACAACATGCTGATATGTGTCAGTTATATAGACCCTTCCGTTACCGTCAATTTCAATACCCCATGGTCTGTACAGCTTGCCTTCAGCAACGCCTCTTCTTCCAAAAACTCTCTTGTAGACACCGTTCATATCAAAAACCTGAACACGCGGGTTCTGGTAAGCACCCATCATCCCGCTTGCATAACGTGTATCTACAACAAAGATCTCTGAAGCAGTTTCATTAACTGCTACTGAAGAAGGCTTATTCATCATCCCTGAAGAGTTTCCGGAAACACCGAACTGCCTGTTGAAAGACCCGTCAGGGTTGAAAATCTTGATATTGTCTTCACTGCAGTCAGCAACATAAATATTGTCCAGGCTGTCTATATGAATATCACAGGGTTTTCCGAACTCTCCGTCACCGCTTCCGATCTTGCCAAGAAGATCAAAGTCATAGTTATATATTTCTACGTTTCCTGTTATTGCATTACCTACATAAATGCTTCCAAGGCTATTTACTGCAACACTGGTCGGCTTGTCGAGGCCGCCAAGACTTTTTATATAACTTCCGCCGGCAGTATAAACAGTCACGCGGTTCTGGGGGCTCTCTGCTACATAGACTCTCTCACTAGCATCAACAGCAATAGAGGTAGGAGACTTTAAATTTTCGGAAATTGCATAAATGCGCTGATATACAGGAACTGTGGCTGCATGGAGGCTGCTTAGAGAAAACAGTGCGCTTATTATGAGAATAGACAATAAGGTCTTGCTGAGGAGGTTTTCTGTATGGTTGCTGCTTTTTTGCATAAACTATCACCTTTCAGGCTTTGTACAGCTTCGCTATTTGCTGGATTTTACATCTTATATTGCAAGGCCCATGCCAAAGAGGAAATGTAATGATTATTTACACTTACAGATTAGAACCCTTATTATTTGCTGCCATTACGGCAGAGAAAAATGCCATTCTGGCAAAACGGGTTTTCTTTAAAAAAATGAGAGTATTTTACACTCCCCCCATTAGGGGGGTATTCAACGGCAGAGATTCAGAGGCTTATAAAAGATGGGGCTCTGCCCCCTGCCCCGGCCCCTTCCGGGGGAGTCACTTTTTTTACTCGCCTAAAAAAACTAACGAAAAAAAGGGCGCCCCGCGATCGAGCTATAAGTTCAATGCAACGAGTTGCATTAAACTTCTGAATGCAAGGAAGATTTATATTACATTCGTTCGCCTTCCACTCACTACACATTCTCTTAACGGCTCTTCAGTCCGCTTCCGGGGAATTTGTTCAAACTCCCTTCGGTCAAACACGAACAAATGACGCCCCCCCTCCAGCTCCCTGCATCACCTAAACTCGCTAAGGGGGTAATCAAATCCCCCTAACCCCCTTTCTCTAAAGGGGGGAAACACTGCTCTCTCCTTTTTTAAGGAGAGTCGCAGTTAGTCGTTGTCCTTAGTTTTTGTCTTTGTATTTTAATCTTTGTCTTTAACCCCCCTTTTGATTGCTTCCGGAATATTCAGGTCTGGACGCGTTAAGAATTAAAAACTGTCTGAGGGAGGTACGACCGAGTTTTTTTAATTTAGCGGGAAGGCATGAATATTCAGGAATTTAAGCAATCATGTTGGGGCGCCTTTTCTTGGTTCGTTCTTTTTGGCGCAAAAAAGAATGAACTCCGCCGGAAGGCCGGGGCTTGGGGCAGAGCCCCATTTAAATTAATCCATTACCACAGACATAAATCTTAATAAAAGCGGTTCGCATAAATGTCAGAGGTTGTTTCACTATCTTGTACCCAAACTGCTATAGCGTTCCCACTGCCATCTACACCTACCTGCGGACTATAAGCAGATCCTGTTCCTAACTCTAAAGGTTCAGCCGTGCTCCAGCCATTACCTGATTCATAACGATTTACATAAATGTCGTCGGTAGGTCCAGTATACTGCTCCCACACTGCTATAGCGTTTCCATTGCTGTCGACACTAACCTGAGGGCTATATGAATCTCCCACTGCTGCTTCTATCATTAGTGCAGTACCCCAGCCCGAAACTGCGTCATAACGGTTTGCATAAATGTCAGAGGTAGATCCTGCATACTTCTCCCACACTGCTATAGCGTTTCCACTGCTGTCAACACTCACCTGAGGAGTATAAGCAGCACCTGTTCCAATCACTTCAGCCGTATCCCAGCCCGTAGCTATGTCATAACGGTTTGCATAAACGTCAAGGGAGCCTCCAGTATATTGCTGCCATACCGCTATAGCGTTGCCACTGCCGTCGGAACCAATCTGAGGATTATATGAGTCTCCCGCTCCTGCTTCTATTGATACAGCTGTACCCCACGAACCTGCTGCATAACGATTAGCAGAAATGTTAGAGGTGAGTCCAGATAATTGCTCCCACACAGCTGTAACATCGCCACTGCTGTCAATACTAATTTGAGGATCATAAGCATTTCCCGTTCCTGCATCTATCACTTCAGGCGTGCCCCAGCCCGTAGCTGCGTCATAACGGTTCGCATAAATCTCAGCAGCGGGCCCAGTACGGTATTCCCACACCGCTATAGCGTTCCCGCTGTTGTCAACTCTAATCTGAGGGCTAAGTGAATCTCCACTTCCAGCATCTATCACTTCAGCTGTACCCCAGCCCGCAGCTACATCATAACGGTTTGCATACACTACAGAGGACCCATCATATTGCCGCCAAACTGCTATAGCGTTACCACTGCTGTCGATACTAACTTGAGGATCATATGCATTCCCCGCTCCTGAATCTAATAATTCAGGCACACCCCAGCCTGTAGCTGCTATATAACGGTTTGCATAAATGTCATAGTTGGACCCGTTATGCTGCCTCCACACTACTACAGCGTGTCCACTGCTGCTTACACTAACTTGAGGGTCAAAAGCACTTCCAGTCCCTGCCCTTACTACCCTGTACATACCCCAGTGCATGGCTCCCGACTGACTTTCAAGTGCGTCTACTTGTGCCTGAAGACTTGCCAGCAATGCATCGACTTCTGACCTGGAATATTTATCAATGTCACTTACCTGTGATTCGCTAATAGATATGCCTGTACTTTTGTCCCAGGCTGAAAATACAGGGTCGGTTTCATCTGCATTTGAGAAGTGGTTAAGATCAGTTATCTGCGCTTCAATAATAGATATGCCGGTGCTTTTATTCCAGGCTGAAAATACAGGGTCAGTCTCTGCAAATCCAGTAATAGAGCCATCTACCGTCAAATTGCCTGTTACCCTTGCATTTCCCTCGAAGTATCCTGCCCAGCCAGTGCTGCTGGAGCCAAATACCCCATAGTTGTCATAGCCAAGGATGCCGTAATTGTTGTTGAGTGTATTAGTGCCATAAACACCTGCCGCACCGGTACCACTGCCTATCCCAACGATTGCATCTTCTGCTGAGGCCCCGGTAACTTCAAAGTTGGCATTGGTATTTGACGTTCCTATCTCCATATTACCGCTGCCGTCTATATATATATCATTAGCAAATACAGTTGCTCCAATTAAAAAAATCGACACTAAAAAAATAAAACATATCTTTTTCATAGTCACCACCTTTACTTTATACATTATTTGGAAGCAAGTTTTATTCCAGTTGAATTTCAGTTTAGATTCAATGTGTTGAATTTAAGCAAAGGAGATATGGCATGCCAAAATGACAATTTTCATGCCAATAATGCAAAACCATATAGCATTAGATTGAGATATTACTGTTACATTATGGGACAGGAATAAAAACTTAGAAAAAAGAGCCTATGAGGTGTTTTATAAAAGCGTCCCAGTAGGGAAATGAAAATGATTCAGGGCCCTGCAGCCCATAGTCAGGTTTGGGGCTAAACCGTTAGTTAATACCTGTTTCTCCGAATCTGAAACAGCCTCCCCCTGACCTTTTTATCCAGACTCTCCAGAGGAAATTTCTCCTGCACAATAAGAAAGGCCTCTTTCGCAGCATCACGGTTACCAAGATGAAAATTGGCCTCACCATACATGAAAATCATAGGCTTCCAGGCAGGTATCTCACCTGACTCTGTATATGCTTTATATACAGGCGAAGATATTTTTAACAGCCTTTCCCACTTTTCACTTTTATAGTAGCTGTACCCAAGCTCTTTATCTACAAGCCCCTTGAATACCGATTCAGGGAATGTGCTTAACAATAGCTCATAAAGGCTTTCCGCTTTTTCATAAGCAGGAGGAGAGTATTCTTTGATATAAATCTGCATAAGCTGCCAGAAGGCCTCCTGAGTAAGGGGCGCGTCGGGATATTCACTGATGAGTTCATGATAGAGCTTCTCTTTTCGCTCCATTGCTGTAGTCTTGTCGTCCGGGGAACCTTTAACGCTTAATATTTCATTAAACTTCTTCATGGCCCCGATCTTCTGCTCTTCAACCGGCATTGTTGATTCAATTGGTTTACGGGGCTTTTGCTCAGGAGAGGTCGCACAGGAGGCCAGTATGAAAACACCTAGCAGCAAAGTAAATATTTTACAGGGTCTCTTTATCATGTGCCGATAGAAATACGATAGCATAAATTATAAGCATGGACAAATCCATGGTCAACGATATTGTGTTACAGGGGGTTAAGGTTCTCGATCTATCAGTTCATACAACTCAGCATCTTTACTTTGGAATATCTTCTGTTTGAAATTACATGGCATGCATCTTCTCAGACAGCAGGAAGTGCAGAATACTTCGGAGCTGCATGAGTGGCATTTTTCGCATTCCGATATTTCAGCCTTAAACTCTAGAGAGTATTTTTTAAACTTGATTTCTGATTCATGCCTGTACTCGTAGTCTTTCCACTCTTTTTCAATGGAATGACATGTCGAGCACGATACATCTTTGACTTCCCTTATCCCTACAAATCTTTTTTTATGTTCTTCCTTGTGGCATTCGCTGCACTTTTCCGTTTTGAGTGTTTTAAAACTGCTGACAGACTTCTTTTTCTCCCTGTTAAATTCCCTATATATAATTTCACTTTTTTTATGGCACTTGTGGCAGACTAATTCCCTGTGCTTTCCCTCCAGTTTATATCCTCCATAAGTGTCCGAATTGTGATCAAAGGTATTATCTTTCCAGCCATTGTTCACCGAATGGCAGCCATCACATTTCTGTTTAGTGAACTTCCCGTTATGGATATCAAAATGGCAGTCCGTACACTGCGCTGCTTTAAGCGGTTTGAACTTTCCAATAGATTTCTTTTTAACAGTGTTAAATTCCCGATAGCTGACTTCACTTCGTTCATGGCAATCCTCACACCGGGCATCCCTGTGTTTACCTTTTAGCTTGAAACCTGAATACGTTGCAGACTCATGGCTGAATGTAATATCTTTCCAGCCCTTCTTCAGTGAATGACAGCTATCACATTTCTGCTTACCGAACTGACCCTTATGCAGATCGTAATGACAATCGGTGCAGAGATCTTTTTTCACACTATCAAGCTTCAAGATACTTCGCTTATTAAGTTTCCCGTCTTCCCTGAATGTTACTGTTTCACGTGCGTGACAAAGCTCGCAGGAGGCCTCTTTATGCCTGCCCTGCAGACTAAAGTCACTAAGAAGAGGATCATTATGATCAAACACTTTCTCATTCCATCCTGCCGTTATATGACAGCCCGAGCAGTTCTGTTCCTTTAGCTTTCCCCTGTGAACGTCACCGTGGCAATCATTGCATGTACCATATTTCAGAGGTTTAAATTTAAGAACCTTAAAAGCTTTATATCCGGGGGACAGGGCAGCACCGGTGGACTGAGGATGACATAATTCACAGTCTATGCCTGAGTGTTTTCCCGTTAGTTTAAACACCGAGCTTTTGTCATGGTCAAACTCTACATTTTTCCATTCCTTAAAATTGTGGCATGTGCCGCATTCACTGGAGACTGTTTTTTTATGCGCGTCACTGTGGCAGTTAATACACTCAGGGGAAAGGTCAAGAAAGGTGTTTTCCTTTTTATGGCATTTGTCGCATGCCTTAATGTGGCTGTCTCGAAGTTTATAGCCGGTCATGTCGTGATCAAACTTCTCCCTGTCAAGCTGAACTATATCGAAGTCTTTCCCTTTATGCTCTGTGTGGCACTCAATACATCCGCCTTTTACCTGTGCATGAAAACCCTTCTTACCTTTTATGCGTTCATTCAGCTTCTCATGGCATGCGGTACAGTCATAGTCCTGTAAAGAAGTAGTCAGTTCATGGCACTTCAGGCAGTAGAGAAAACTATCCAGCTTTTCATGCGCTTTTGATAATTCCCCCGGAGAAATCAGCCTCGCAGAAGCAGTGCTGCCGCCTGCGCCAAGGAAAGAAACAAACAACATCAGTATTAATATATGTTTTCTCATTTACCTTTCAAGAACCATAACTGCTGTCAGCATCACACCAAAGCAGTTCATTACTCCCGTCCTGTATTATCCTCTTTTTTTTCATGCGGACCATAATGGTATGATAAAAATATGGATTTAAGTTTATATATGTTTATTGTCATCAAGTGCAACAGATTCTATTTGTATGATAATAGTTCGAATGCAGTAAATTCCACGCGATCCAGCGGTCAGGCCGTGACATTCACCAGGTGATCTTGTCAGTTTATTATTTAAATTCCATCAGATGAGAACATTATGAAAAGCAATAATACATCGTCCGAAAAAATATTACGCTTCAGGAAGCCGGAAATAAAAGTCCACTGGGCAATTGCAGTACCTTTCATGGTGTGCTTTGTTTCCGCTCTCATACTGGTCGTCTTCTATAACTATAACCCCACCCGTCCCTATCGATATATTTTTTCGTGGATCCACCGCATATCCGGAATAAGTCTGGCGCTACTTCCTCTGGCAACAATGTTTCGAAGCAGACATGCTTTCAGTTTATATATATATAACATAAAGCAGGCATGGGGATGGACCATTACGGACATTAAATGGATTTACTTTAAGGCACTATCCACGTTCAACAAGGACATTTCTCTTCCTGAACAGGGCAAATTCAATGCTGTCGAAAAAATCAACTTTATGACTTTAATGTGTACCACTCCTCTCTACATAGGAACAGGGATTATGATATGGATAACTGACAGTGCCATTCTGTACTGGATGGTCCATATTGGCATTGCAATAACAACAGCGCCTTTAATTTTAGGCCACATTTTTATGGCAACCATTAATCCTGAAACCCGTGTCGCACTGTCCGGCATGATCTCGGGGAAAGTGGACCGTGATTATATAAAACATCATCACGCTGGATGGTACAGGGAACATTTTGCCGGCAAAAATAAATCTCTGACGAAAAGCAGGAATTCCGATGCTTCCAGTAAACATGCAGATGATGAAAACAGTAGATAGAATAACTGCCTGAGTGATCTGTTTTTTGTCATTAATGGAAAGAAATCTGCCATATTGACATTCATTATCATTTCTCCAATCTTCAATACCCTGTTTTTCCTGCATTCTCATCCTGGCACTTCTTTTGCTACTTATTATTTAGAGGAATCCCCCTGACAGGGGTTGAAAACAGCTTATGAATGATACTTTAAAAAAATCTAAACCGTCGGTTTTAATTGTTGATGACGACAACAATACCTGCAAGGGAATAGCGAGAGCCCTTTCAGGCGACTATGAAGTCTACACAGCCGCTGACGGGTATGAAGCCCTTGAAGTGCTTGATCATAATTGTGATATTCAGTTAATCCTGACAGATATTTCAATGAGTGAAATGAACGGGCTTGAACTGCTTGAGAAAATACACTACCAGTGTAAAAAGAAAGTTGTCATTATCATGTCAGGACACACTGAATACGAATCTGTAGTGGAAGCTAAAAATCTGGGCGCATACGATTATCTTACAAAGCCGGTGGACCTTAACAAACTAGAACTATCGTTAAAAAACGCTTATGACAGTATGGAATACAATTAAACTTTTAATATCCGTCAGTAACAGGAACATCACTGACAACATCCTGTGATCAGTTCTTTACAATACCTTCATAAAACAAAAATATAAATACGGGAGTTGTTTTAAAAACAGGTTTCTATGTACTATAAAAATCAGGACGTCTCATAAATCCAATTACCATGTACATTGCAAGACATGATCCTGCTGTTACAAAAGGAATACAATTCGTTGAAACATAAGCTTCCCTTTAAATATATTTTCATTGTTTCTGCCCTGATGTATTCACTAACGATAATGGGCAATCCCGTATTAGCGCAGACTCCGGACACAAACCAGAATGTTGATTCATGCATATCAGCCAAGTGCCATGCAGATATGGGACAAAAAAAATTCATCCATGGCCCCGTTGCAGTTGGAAAGTGCACGGTCTGTCACGGAGAAAACAAAAAACATATGAGCAAACCGAAGTGGAATAAATTCGATAAAATCAAACAGAGCATGTCAAAGATATGTTATTCCTGTCATGACAAGCTGTCCTTCAAAAAAATCATGCACAAACCTGTGCAGCAGGGAGAATGCATCACCTGCCATAACCCTCATGAATCAGATTACAAATACCAGCTCACTGCAAAGGGCTCTGACCTCTGTTATAAATGTCATGACAAAAACCTGACTAGAAACCGTTATGTCCACGGACCTGCCGCCGTAGGAGGATGCATTCTCTGCCATGAGGCCCACTCCTCGGACTTTAAAAACAACCTGCGTGTTGAAGGCTCGGAACTCTGTTTTCTCTGCCACACAGATATGAAAAAGGATTTTGACGAAGCAAAATTCAGGCATAAACCTGTTGCCGAGAACTGTGCCAATTGTCATAACCCTCATTCGGCGCCAAAAAAATTCATGATGAGGGAAGACTCTCCAGCCCTCTGCTTTACCTGCCACAAAGAAAAAAAGAAAGAAATAGAAGAGGCCTCTGTCAAACATGCAGCAGTCACAGAGGGAAAAACGTGCCGAAACTGCCATGACCCCCATATGTCGAATATTGCAAAGAACCTGATTCTACCGCCCCTCGACCTGTGCATGAGCTGCCATAATCAGGAGATTGATAAAGCCGACGGCAGCAAGCTTCCGAACATGGATAAAATGTTAAAGGCGAACACGGACCATCACGGGCCTATAAAGCAGAAAGACTGCTCAGGCTGCCATAATCCTCACGGTTCAGGCAACTTCAGGATATTGAGAGACCAGTATCCTTCAACATTCTACAAGGCTTTTTTGACGGAAAACTACAGCCTCTGCTTTAGCTGTCATGAGAAGTCTGTTGTACTGAACCCGCGTACAACAAAGCTGACCAATTTCAGAAACGGTGATGTTAACCTGCATTTTATGCATGTGAACAAACCTGATAAAGGCAGGACCTGCCGGGCATGCCATGAAACGCATGCCAGCAATCACCCAAAACACCTGAGGGAAAATGTATCCTTCGGAATGTTCGATTTACCTCTGAATTATATAAAAACAGAAACAGGGGGCAGCTGCCTGCCCGGATGTCATCAGCTTAAAAAATATGACCGGGTGAACAAACAGGAGAACAAATGGGAAGAACCTATTATAGAGAAAACATCAAAATAACAAGAAAGATAATAATTGCTGTTTTCTTAACATTTATCTTTGCATCCATTTTTTCACCGACTGCAAATGCAATCAATATTACTGTTGGCGAGGATGCTCCTGACTTTATTTTAAACGCAACTAATAATGACATTATTTCATTAAGCGACTTTAAAGGCAAGATTCTTGTCCTTATATACTGGAGACCTGACCAGGAACGTTCACATCTTGCATTGAAGGACGGCAAATACATTTACGATGCTTTCAAAGGTAAAAACGTCACGGTAATCGGCTTGCTTGCAGAAACTGATGATCAGGACAAGATAAATAAAATAACCAAAGAAAACAACATCAACTTCCCTATCCTGCTTGATTCATACAGAGATGTATACAGCGACTACGGGATACGGGTTTATCCCTCCACAATCATTGTCGACAAATACGGCAAGATAGCACATGGCATTCCCGGGCATGCCCTTACATACCGGCTTGCCCTGGAAGCACATTTAAAATACCTACTGGGAGAGATAAACTGGGAAACACTTACCGCAATGATTACCCCCAGGAAAAAGATAAAGGACGAAACCAAACTTAAAGCTGAAAGGACATACAACCTTGCACTGCAGTTTACAGATGCCAATCTTATTGAAAAGGCGATTGAAACTGCCATGAAGTCAATAGAGTCTGAGCCGGATAATCATAAAACCTACAGCCTACTCGGTTTTCTGTATCTTAATAAAAATGAGGCTGACAAGGCCCATGAGCAGTTCACTAAAGCTTTGAGCATTAATCCTGAATCCAATGATGCAAAAACAGGTCTCGGGGCATCTCTGATTTTAAAAGGTGACCTTACAGGAGCCATTCAAATCCTGACCGAAGTGGCAATTGCAAATCCGTACTCTGTCATGACCTACTATGAACTCGGTAAGGCTTACGGCCTTCAGGGCAACAGTGAAAAATCAGCTGAGATGTATAGAAAAGCCCTGGACAAGATAGTTAAAAATAAAGTTCTTCCATTTTCAGCGGCTGAATAGATACATGCGCTTACTTGGTTTAGAGTGGTTACATAGTATAGATATCTGACCGGGAGTTCAAAGCACTCACGCATTTCTTGTATTAGCTAATAGATGTTTATTTACAAAATAAATTCGGGAAGCAGTATCAGGCATAACAAGGAATGCAATGAACATATTTGTTTTCATAAGTATCTGCTTTTTTCTTTCAGGCGCGACAGCCCTTATATACGAAGTTATATGGGTGCGTCTGCTTGCGCTTACCTTTGGAAATACAGTTTATGCAATAGGGATTGTGCTCACAGCCTTCATGAGCGGCCTTTCGATCGGCAGTTTCTTTTTTGGAAGGTGGGCCGACAAAAAAGGGGTTAACCTCCTTAAGACATACGGATATCTCGAATTTGGCATAGCCCTTTTTGCAGTTCTGTCACCGGAGCTTCTGAATGCAGTTACTTACATTTACGGCTTCACATATTCTTCCTCCCTTCCCCTGTGGTTGTTATCAGGACAAAGATATGCTCTCAGCATAGTCGTACTTCTGATACCCACGATATTAATGGGGGGCACTCTTCCGGTCTTAAGCAGGTTCTTCATAAGGTCTGAGAGCGAGCTTGAAAAGCAGGTCGGTTCGCTCTATTCGCTAAATACAATTGGAGGTGTACTGGGCACTTTCCTTGTGGGTTTTATATTCATACGTTATCTGGGGCTGAGTTTCACTCTAAGGTCTACAGCGGTTCTTAATGTCATTATAGGGATAGCAGCATTCTACATGGGAACCATATACACTCACGCGGAAGAAGAGACCGACAAGGCCAAAAACAGGTTTAAATCAAAATTCACAAACAAAGCCGCAGTCATCGGAATGAGTACAGACAGACCGCCCGGCTACAGGTATGCATTGATTGCATTTTTCTTTTCGGGATTTTGCGCAATGGTTTATCAGGTGGCCTGGAGCAGGCTTTTAATTGGAGTCATAGGCAGCACGACCTATGCCTTCAGCATGATACTGATGGGATTTCTCCTTGGCATCGGGCTCGGTAGTTATATAGTCTCGCTATTGTCAGGCCGGAGACGATTTGACCTGTTTGATTTTTCAATAGTTCAGATAGCCATAGGCATCACATGCTTTCTCACCATAGCGATTTTCAGGGTCATGCCTGACCTGATGCTTAAAGGGTTTACCATAACGGGGCGGTCCTACACGGGAATATTGACTCTGGAGTTCTGTCTGGTACTGATCTTCCTTCTCCTGCCCACAACCCTTTTCGGGGCCACCTTTCCTATAATCGCCGGAGTTTACAACGGGGGGCGGGAGCACAGGGGAAGAAGCATAGGAAACATTTACGCTTCAAACACCGCCGGAGCAATATTCGGCTCGGCCTTTGCCGCGTTTCTGTTCCTTCCATGGCTGGGCAGCACTGTTTCGATAAAAGCGGCTACGGTTATGAACATCTTTGTGGGCATAACAGGTTTTGCCGTCCTCCGGAGAACAAGGTTAACTGCGGCCTCGGCCGTGTTACTGCTTATTGTGCTGGTGCCGGTCAGTATTCCTCAGAAGCTACTGGATTCCGGGGTGGCCATCTACGGGATGGAAAGCAATTTTCTTGCACGGCAGAAGCACTCCATCTATTTGTACCAGAAGGAGGGGCTAAATTCCACCATTTCCGTTACTGCCAGTAAAACAGGGAACCTCACTTTAAAGACCAACGGCAAATACGAAGCCGGAACAACAGACGATATGAGCACCCAGATCGCGTCGGGATATTTTCCTTTATTACTACATCATGATCCAAAGGACATTCTTGTAGTGGGTGTGGGAAGCGGGATCACAATTAAGGCCGTCAGGAATTTTCAGGACACACAGATAGATGCTGTCGAGATAGAACCCGCTGTTTTGGAGGCGGCCCGTTATTTCAAATTATTTAACGGCGGTGTTATCGGCGATGAAAACATCAACTATGTCATTGATGACGCCAGGAGCTTTATGGCTGTAACTGACAAGAAGTATGACGTCATTATCTCCGAGCCTTCAAATCCGTGGATAAGCGGGATAGGCAGCCTTTTCACAAAGGAATACTATGAACTCGTCGTCTCAAAGCTAAAAGAGGGGGGGATTATCTGCCAGTGGGTACAGCTTTACGATCTCCGGCCCGATGACATGATGATGATCCTGAATACATTCAGTTCAGTATTCACCCATGCAAATATCTGGCACAGCCACAATGGGGACATCCTGCTCATGGGTTCGATGAAAACTTTTTCCGGATTCAACTATCAGGCTGCGGCAAATAAAATAAGAGGCGAGGTGCTTAAGGACCTGAAGATACACCTGAACATATCCGACCCCCTTGATTTCTTTTCCTACTTTGCTACCGATACTTCAGGAGTCAGACTCCTCTCAAAGGGGGCACTTATAAATACGGATGACTCACCCTTTCTCGAGTTCAACGCCCCCTATTCCATTTATAATGAGAACACTGACGTGGCAAACAACACCTTAATATTCAAACAGATGAAGCTTCCCGTGATAGCAGGCTACAATGAGAGGAAAGACATCACCGCAGAGCTGCTTTACAGAAAAAGCAAAAACTACCTTAAGATTAAACTGACACCTTCTTTATCATGGATAAACAGGGCGCTGCTTGAAGACCCCGGAAACCCCGATTATCTTGTACAGAGAGCACGCGGCTTCTTAGCCAGAGGGAAGCCCATGGATGCGGTAGAGGCACTGTCAAAAGTTATCTCCATTGCACCTGAAAATGCAGAGGCCAACTTTGAGCTTGGACTACTGCTTGCCTCAAATAATCCGAAGAAAGCAGAATATTTACAAAAGGCAGCGACCCTCGGAAACAACGAGTTTCGCCACGTTTATGAATACGCACTTCATATTATAAAAGAACAGAAATATAGTGAAGCTCTAAAATACTTAATCGAGTCACAGGAATTGCCGCATAATACTTCCGAAGAGTGGGCCATTTGCTACTGGATTGCCTATTGCTATCAGAAAACAGGCAGGATTAAAGACGCAGTAATGCATTTAAAAAGCTCTATCAATTATAATCCTTTTAATGCAACATCACTATACAAACTGGCTGACATCTACCTTTACTTCCTTGGTGACCCTGCCAGGGCCTGCGGACTATACAGTAATGCCCTTAAAGTCGCTGATGAGACAACGAGTGATGATATTAAAATGAAAATTGCAGAGAACTGCAGCAGCCACGAAACACTCTAACTCATTTATAATATATCTACGATGAACATATTCACTATCATAAGCATCTTCTTCCT
Source organism: Nitrospirota bacterium (assembly GCA_003354025.1). Lineage (GTDB taxonomy): Bacteria > Nitrospirota > Thermodesulfovibrionia > UBA6902 > UBA6902 > Glo-13. Next base: position 12,409 of record PIVU01000018.1, on the reverse strand, counting down.
GCTGTCCGGAGCTACCGCACTTATATATGAAGTAATCTGGGTAAGACTGCTTGCCCTCACCTTCGGAAATACTGTCTATGCTATCGGCGTTGTACTTACGGCATTTATGAGCGGACTATCAATAGGCAGTTTTCTTTTAGGAAAGTATGCTGATAAAAAAGGGGTCAATCTTCTTAAAACGTACGGTTATCTTGAGATAGGCATTGCACTTTTTGCAGTACTTTCCCCTGAACTGCTTAATGCAGTGACCTTCATTTACCTGTCAATTTTTTCATCAGAGATTCCGGTCTGGCTCCTTTCAGTTTACCGGTATGCGCTAAGTATTGTCGTATTATTACTCCCAACCATTTTAATGGGAGGAACACTTCCGGTCTTAAGCAGGTTTTTTATACGGTCGGAAAGTGAGCTTGAGAGAAAAGTCGGGTCGCTTTATTCGATCAATACCATGGGGGGCGTACTGGGTACATTCCTGGTGGGTTTTATATTTCTCCGTTTTTTTGGCTTAAATGTAACACTGAGATCAACTGCTGTCCTGAATGTCCTCATCGGCCTCACTTCCCTGTATCTCGGGAAAACATACTCACTTTCAGAAGAAACTGAAGACAAAGGCAAATTAAAAAACAAGAAAAAATCCAAATCAAAGAGAAAAGATAAAATCATGGAAGAAAGCCCTGCTCAACTTCCAGGCTACCATTATGCGTTAATCGCATTTTTTCTCTCCGGTTTTTCAGCCATGGTGTACCAGATCGCATGGAGCAGGCTGCTGGTAAGCATTATCGGCAGCACAACCTACGCGTTCAGCATGATTTTAATGGGTTTTCTCCTGGGTATAGGATTGGGCAGCTACGTGGTTTCTCTGTTATCGCGCAGCCGCAGATTCAACTTGTTTCATTTCTCAATTATCGAAATTTCCATAGGTTTAATCTGTTTTCTTTCCATATTGTTCTTTAAAGTAATGCCTGAGCTCATGTTCAGGGGGCTCGCAATAACAGGCCCCTCCTTCACCGGTGTATTAACTCTTGAATTTTTACTCGTACTTGTATTCCTTCTTGTTCCCACAACCCTATTCGGTGCCACCTTTCCCATCATTGCCGGAGTGTACAGTAGCGGACCGGAGCACAGGGGGCAAAGTATAGGGAGCATTTATGCATCCAATACAACGGGTGCAATTTTTGGGTCTGCCCTGGCAGCATTCCTTTTCCTCCCCTGGCTCGGAAGTGCTTATTCCATTAAAGTTGCTGCTGTTATTAACATACTGGTGGGAACCTTAGGTTTCACCGTGCTGAGAAAACCCATATTCGCAGTATGTTCTTCTCTCTTTCTGTTGATCCTGTTCCTGCCTGTAAATATTCCTCAAAAACTCCTGGACTCAGGTGTTGCCATCTATGGGCTGGACAGCAACTACCTATTAAAGCAGGACGCATCTTTGTACCTGTATCAGAAAGAAGGACTCCACGCTACTATCTCAGTTACTGCCACTGATTCAGGAAACCTCTCGTTCAAGACAAACGGGAAAGTAGACGCAGGTACATCTAAGGACATGAGCACCCAGTTAGCTCTCGGATACTTCCCTCTCCTTCTGCACCCAGACGCCAGGGATGTTTTGGTAGTAGGTGTAGGAAGCGGAATCACCGTCAAGGCAGTTAGGGATTTTCAGAATACAAATATAGATGCCGTTGAAATTGAACCGGCGGTTATCGAAGCTGCCCGATATTTTGAAATGTTTAACGGCGGGATTATGAATGACCCTGACATCAACTTTATTATAGATGATGCCAGAAGTTTTATGACAGTTACAGAAAAACAATATGACGTCATAATATCAGAACCGTCAAACCCCTGGATAAGCGGTATAGGGAGCTTATTCACAAAAGAGTTTTACCAGCTGTCCGCTGAGAAGATGAACAAAGGAGGCATTTTCTGCCAATGGCTTCATCTATACGGACTGCGGGGGGAAGACCTGCAAATGATATTGAAGACATTCAATTCGGTTTTCGAGCATGCAAGCATATGGCACAGCCACAGGGGAGACATATTACTCATCGGCTCAAAACAGCCATTTCAGGGTTATGACTATCAGTCCGTTGCAGAGGAAATGACCGGCGTTGTAGGCATAGACCTTAAGGTTCATATGGGCATTTCAGACCCGCTTGACTTCTTTTCTTTCTTTGTAACGGACACCGGGGGAGTCAGGAAAATTGCAGGAGATGCCCCTTTGAATACAGACGACCTGCCGCTACTTGAATTTAATGCACCATATTCAATGTACAAATCCGAAACTACTCTTTCGAACAACATTATGCTATTTAAAAATATTCGTTTTCCAAAAATATCAGGCATAGATTACAACAGGGATTTTGAAGCAGCCTTCCTTTACAGGAAAAGCAAAAACTATGCATATGTTGACCTTCCTACATCTTCATCATGGATAAACTCTGCCCTTAAGCAGTCCCCCTCCAATAATGACTATCTTGTAGAGAAGGCAAGAGGACTGGCCCGAACCGGAAAGTATCCCGAAGCATTTGATATTCTTCAGCAGGTCGTAGCTTCCGCTCCTGACAATGCTTCGGCCCACTTCGAAACCGGCTTATTGCTAAATCTGAGAAAGGATTTTGAAAAGGCCGGATTTCATCTTGATAAAGCGGCTTCTCTAAATCCGGATGAGTTCCAATTCGTTCACGAACTGGCCCTGCACAGATTAAAGGAAAAAGATTACAGAGCAGCACTCACAAATTTTTCCAGAGCTTATAAACTACCTCACAACAAGACCTATGACGGACCAATTTTTTTCAGGATGGGGCAATGTATCTATAATCTGGGAGATGCGGAAAAGGCTCTTAAATATTTTAACAGGTCCAGCTTCGTCAACCCTTTCAATCCCATACCGCTCTACACATCAGGAGATATATACCTGCAAAAATTTAAGAAGCCTGACGTGGCATGTAAATTATACAGAAATGCACTACTGAAATCATCGGATGCTATGAAAAAAGCAATTCAATCAAGAGTGGACAAACACTGCAGAAATAAGTACTAGTTGTTACTCAATATTCCACTGGTTTAATTTTCTATAAAGTGTTCTCAAACCTATGCCAAGGTTCTTCGCGGCCTGTGCCTTGTTGCCCCCGACCTTGTTCAAAGCATCGAGGATAGCTTTCTTCTCAATCTCCTCAAGATTACCGGTGCCGCCCCCCGGCAAATCAACGGCAGTTTTCATAGTAAGAAATGGCGGCAGGCTTTCAACTGTAATCTCGTCCTCCAGGGACATAACAACAGCGCTCTCTATGCAGTTCATTAATTCCCTGATATTCCCGGGCCAGTTATATTTTTTTATAAGCTTCATGGCATCGGAGGATATTCCCTTGATCTGCTTTCCGTGTATTTCCGAAAACCGCTTCAGGTGATGATCAACGATCATTCCGATATCTTCCCGTCTTTCCCTGAGCGGAGGGACAACAATCGTAACAACCTTCAATCTGTAAAAAAGGTCTTCCCTGAACTTTTCCTCCCTGACAAGCTGCTCAAGATCTTTATTGGTAGCAGAAATAATTCTTACGTCAACATGCAGGGTCTTAGTCCCGCCAACACGTTCAAATTCCGACTCCTGCAGAAACCTTAAAAGTTTAACCTGTATAGTAGGAGGAAGGTCTCCAATTTCATCAAGGAACAGAGTGCCTCCGTCAGCCAGTTCAAACCGTCCTTTTTTCATAAACAGGGCGCCGGTAAACGCACCTTTTTCATGACCAAAGAGTTCACTCTCAAGCACACCTTCCGCCAGTGCCGAACAATTGACTTTAATAAATGGCCCGTCAGCGACTGTACTGTTAAAGTGAATCACGTTTGCCACAAGCTCTTTTCCGGTACCACTCTCTCCAAGCAGCAGGGCCGTTGCTTTTGTTGATGAAACCCGCTTGACCATTTCAAGGATTTCATTGATTTTCGGAGAACTGCCGACAAGGTTTTTAGAATCAAACTTTTCCCTTATCTGCTCCTTCAATCTTACATTTTCCGACCTCAGGTTTTTATTCTCAAGCGCATTTTTTATAGTTATTTCAAGTTTATTAAGATCAATCGGCTTGGTAAGATAATCATAGGCGCCTTTTCGCATTGCATCGACTGCAGATTCTATGGTAGAAAAACCGGTCACGAAAATTGTTACAATGCTCCTATTTTTCTCCTGAATTTTTTCAAGTAGTTCTATCCCGTCCATTTCAGGCATTTTCAGATCGCTAATTATTATCTCAATATCACTGTTATTATTTATCTGTTTAATGGCTTCATGACCGTTTGACGCTATATAGGTTGTATAATCAGCCGAGAGATACTTGGCCATATTGTCACGTATTGCCTTGTCATCATCAACTACAAGTATTGAATGTTTCATTTTATACCCCTAACTCCTCTATCACTGGTATTGTTATATTAAAGGTTGTCCCTGAGCCAACACTGCTTGTACAACTGATTTTTCCGCCGTGACTCTCAACTATGCGTTGTACAATAGCAAGACCCAGCCCCATACCGCTTGTTTTAGTGCTGTAAAATGGCGTAAATATCTGCTGCATATTCTTCTCCGATATTCCGTCACCATTGTCTGACAGCCTTATACTTAGAGTCTTATTTTTAAATGCTGTTTCTATCTCCAGTTCGCCTCCGTTTTTCATAGCCTTGACAGCATTCTGAGCAATATTAATCAAAACTTCTTTAAACTGCCGGGCATCAAATTTAAAGGATGGAATGTTTTCATGAAGTAGAAGTTTTATGCTTACACCTGTATCTTTTGCGCTCTCTGTAATCAGATCGACTATTTCCATGATTACTTCATTCATGTTGTTGTCGAAAAATTGCGGCTCAGGAAATTTTGCAAACTTTACAAATTCCTCAAGGATCGTATTTATTCTGTTAATCTCATATTTGATCAGGTTAGCCGTTTCTATAGAAGGCGAGTCAGGACCGAACTCCGCTATAAGGTCTCTTGACAGCATCTGAGTATTAATCGACAGTGAGTTCAGGGGGTTTTTTATTTCATGCGTAACTCCTGCAGCTATCTGACCTACGGCTGCAATCTTTTCTGTCCGGACCAGCACATTCTGCGTATCCTTTAATTGTGTATTCGTCTCCTGGAGCTCAGTTGTCCTTTCCTGAACTTTTCTCTCAAGATGATCATTAAATTTTCTTAAAAACTTATCGTTTACCTGAAGTCTTTGGGCCATTTGGTTAAAAGACTCATAGAGCTGTCCAATTTCTGTTTGGGAGTCAGTGCTCACTCTTTTATCAAGCTTTCCCCGGGCAAACTCAATTGTGGCAGAAGCAAGCTCTTTTATCGGTGCGACTACCCTTTTCATAAGTGCCCAGTATCCAGCATATATGGATATGCCTCCAATTAGAATAAATATCATATAAATAAAGAGAATCAACCACATATCATTCAACGATTCATTAGTCCATGTCTGAATTTTAAATAAATGAATCTGGTTCATTGATTTAATACTCTCTTCAAGGCTATAGGCAAATTCTTCCAGAGAAATGAGTTCATCCTTTTCAAACTTACCCGTTTTGGAAAATCCATCCATAAGAATAGATACATTTTTAAGCCCTTCAATGTCATTTAACATGGTATTTAGAAGATCCATTTCCGGATTAACCCCTCTGATATATTCATCTTCCTCTGATTCTTTGTATATTTTCACTTTTTCTTTTAGGCCATGAATAAGTTTAATTGCGTCATAGGCGTACTCTTCGTCCTGTTCAATCAGGAAATGATGGATAGCAATTATCAGACGGTATGAGTCGGAGTGAAAATCATTTACTAATATAATGTCCTTGCTTATATCTTCAACTTTGTATGCGTTATGCAAAATATCCTTAGTAAGGAATATGCTTACTCCGCCTACAAATATTACAATAACAAATGCAATTGCATTTATTACTGTTATGCTTTTGCCCAATTTTCTTAACATAATATAATTATATCCCATTATTTGCCAAAATGACAATTAATTTCTAAGTGTTTCTACTATTTTAAGTGCTCCTTTCCCCTAATGCCTTGCTGTGTATGTAGCCATTTAGAGCTATCTACTCAATTAAATTAGTGAAATATAATTAATAAATAGATATAATATTAAGTCCTATAATTTCAATATCAACCTTAAACAAGAGAACCTGATGATAATCGGCAAGCCTTTTTTAACAACTGAACAGATACAGAACAAGGTAAAAGAACTGGCAGATGAAATATCCCGCGACTATGAAGGCCAGGAAATTCTCGTTGTAGGAATTCTAAAGGGCGCCTTCATGTTTTTATCGGACATTGTAAAACTGATCCAGGTACCGATGGATCTGGACTTTCTTGTTGCTTCCAGCTACATAAAAACCCAGTCTGCAGGAGAAATGCAGATACACGCTGACCTGAGAGAGGATATCAGGGGGAGGCATGTTTTACTTATTGAGGATATTGTCGATACTGGTATCACCTTGAATTATTTACACAAACTTCTTATGGAAAGAAATCCTGCATCACTAAAAATCTGTACTTTTCTGGACAAAAAATCCTGTAGAAAGGTTGAGGTTGATCTGGATTATATAGGTTATCAGATACCTGATCACTATGTAGTCGGGTACGGCCTTGACTATGAAAACAAATACAGAAACCTTCCTTATATAGCAGTATTTAAAGAAGAAAGCGCCAAATAGTTTATTGTATCAATCTTTTTTGATGGCAATCAATTTACCCCACGCATAGCATTAATGTGTGCTGAAAAAGACCCAGCTAACTGTCATAGAGCATTATTGGTATGCCGCGCCCTTCGTTCGTATTCGATTAACATCCTTCATATACTGGAAGACACATCACTTGAAAACCATTCAATAACAGAAAACAGGCTTCTAAAGCTCCACAAGCTTGAACATCCTGACATTTTCAGCTCCAAAAATGATCGCATTCTGGAAGCCTATGACCGGGCTATATCATCACTATAAAAACATGCTGGTCGGACCATTCGCTGAAATTATTATGTCAACCTGTCAGAAATGACAGGTTACTTTTTACTGTCCTGATTTTATAATAATTAATAGGGGGCATTGAAGAAATCAATCCACCCATGTAAATTCCCAGGTATCAAGGAGGACTCATGTCTAACCAGAGAATTCTTATTGTAGACGATGACAGTTCTGTCGGAACAGTGGTAAAGATGGCCCTTGAAGACAGTTATGATGTAGCGGTCACGACGAGTGCAATGACGGCATATAAATATCTTTGTGAATATAAAGTTGACCTTGTACTGCTCGATATAAAAATGCCGCATATAAACGGCATTGAGGCCCTTAAGGAAATCAAAAAAAACTACCCTGAGATTATAGTAATAATGCTGACCGCATACGCTTCAAAAGACAATATAAACCAAACCAGATCACTGGGGGCGCATGGCATCATCAGCAAACCTTTTGAAATTGATGAACTTCGAGGTTACGTTGATCAGGTTATTTCACAAATAAGCATGAGAGAATGTTGACCTTAGTGTCCCGGGCATTCTAAGAATGCTTGCCTAATCATTTATTTGTCCGGGACATGTCGGCATTCCACTATTCCCTTCCCTTTACAATTGAGTTCCCAAAAAACATACATTCAAGACAGTCCGGCTCTTCAAATCTGACCTTATAGTAAATATGATGATAGTATTTTCAACTCTATTATTTATAAATAGTTATAATATCACTGAGTCTCGCATGGTTATTACTGTAATAGAGGCATAATCCATGTAAAGGAGGAACGTTGAGCGCAATTATAGACATAGAGGGTTTTTTCAACAAGTCTATGCACTTAAATTATCAACTCTCGACAGATCCAATTGAGTGGATTTCTGTACTGCCGCTCATGCATTCAGGCGTTCTGAATACTGCTGATGAATCCCTTGTCCTTGAAACCCTTGATTATATTGGAAGAGCCTACAGGGAGAAGCGCAGGCGTTTGGGCCCTTTTGCTGTTATCCACCCAATCAGGGCGACTGCATTGCTGTCGATGAGTTCGAAAGAGATAACTACGATGGACCTTCTGACCATGCTTCTGCATGACAAAGATGAAGACATTCTCCAGGCGAATTATGACAATGAAAAGTGGAAGAGGCTGGTCTTTGCATACGAGCGCCTTATGGACAAGATCGATGGTCGGGAGAGATGGTTCCTCAATGAGCGCATTCAGTTTCTTGCAAGGGACAAAAACGAATCATACCTGGAGTACCTGACTACTATAATTACCCTGGCAACAGCAACACCGGAACTGATCAGAATTAAACTGGCTGACCGTCTCGATAATACTCTTGATCTCAGGATGGATCTGTATGAAGATACAGAAGGTGAAGATTGTTACCAGTATATTTTCAAAATACTTTTTACGGACGCCGCCCCAGACAGACAACGTGTTCATCAGAAACATGTAGACCGCAAGATTAACGGAGCAAAAAGGCTGTACGAATTATATAAGAGCGCCATCTTTTTTTCACTTCTGAATTCTGCAAAGGTCAAGCTTGATGAGAGCGCAGCGAATTTGTACAGCTCACTCGCAATTGCCAGTATCAACGAGGCAAACAACATCATGCTGCATATTTTTACTTATCATATGCCGGATTCAAACAAACAGAAAGCGCTTCTTCTTGATGTCATGGACTATTGTCAGAAAGGCGGACATCGAAGACTAACAACAGAGAAAAGTCACCTGCTGGATGGTCTGTTCAGGAATTATTTTTACTCTGAGAGCAAAAAGCAGGTGAGGCTTAATTTGGACAAGCTTTATGGAAATAAAGAGTTAATGGCAGCGGCAGCTGTTGTATTTCTAGCTATATTTACAAATTTTTTGAATAATAGGGATTTTAGTATTGAGGGGATATAAAAGCCGTTAACAGGGTTATATAATACTCATGAATAATAAATATGGTACCGAAGGCCGGACTTGAACCGGCACAGGGCGAACCCCGAGGGATTTTAAGTCCCTTGCGTCTACCATTCCGCCACTCCGGCGACCATACTATTATTGCATTGCTATTAACTTATGTACTGCAACATCACGGGCCTTCATACGTAAGGAGGGACTTTTATTACATCCGCTCCCGTTGGTCGCTAACACTTTTTAAGTCCCTTGCGGCTACCATAGATGTGCTTAATTCTAAATGATTTTTTATAGTTTCGTCAATTACAGCTAAATATAAGCTGTAGCACAATTGTAACAGTAATTAGCGCACCATATAGAATATATAGAAAATGGATGAAAGTAAAGGAAAGAACCGGAGAGTATATTTCTTATTTTTTCTTCATAAATAGCATTACGAAAAACGTACAAACTCTTCTACAACATAGATTGACATACAGCCGTCGCCTTCGAGCCCGCAGCATGCATGGTCCATTATAATCTCTTTAACTTTCTCAACATTTTTCTCTTCAGTAATAATCTCTATCCTGATCCGCTCATGCATGTCCTCCTGATAGAGATGGACTTCCCCGCAAAAACCTTTGACCTTTGAATAGGTAAAAGCGATCCTCTCTTTCCTGAGCGCTGATGTTAATGTGTCAAGCTTCTCGAGTCTTACAAGTGATACGATTAGTTTGTGCATTTGATTTCTCCCTCTTTCAATTGCTTAAGTGACCTCATCTTCCATACAGCGTAGATGGCAGGTATTACTATGAGAGTAAGGACCGTCGATGACACCATTCCCCCGATCATTGGGGCCGCGATTCTTCTCATTGTATCCGCTCCGGCCCCGTGTCCCCAGAAGATAGGCAGCAAGCCCGCCATGATTGCTGCAACAGTCATTATTTTCGGTCTGACTCTTTCCACTGCCCCGAATATTACGGCATCATAGATATCTTTGCCGCTCATCTCATTTCCCCTTGCGATCAGTTTTGTCTGATAGGCTTCATCAAGATAAATCAGCATTATAACTCCTGTCTCTGCCGCCACACCAGCAAGGGCTATAAACCCGACGCCTACTGCAATACTCATATCATAGCCAAGAAGGTAAATAAACCATACCCCGCCAACAATAGCAAATGGCAGAGAGAGCATAACAATGAGCGATTCCGTAATATTCTTAAAATTGAGGTAAAGAAGAAGGAAAATAATCATGAGTGTAATCGGTATTACTACCATAAGTCTTTTATTGGCCCTCTCCATGTATTCATACTGGCCTGACCATACCAGGCTGTAACCGTCAGGCAGCGTTAAGCCCTTCTCTATTACCTTCTTTGCACTATTCACATAGGACGCAACGTCTACACCGTCAAGATCAATATACACCCATGCAGTCATTCTTGAATTTTCACTTTTAATACCCGGCGGCCCCTGATGAATGCGTGTTTTTGCAACCTGTTTTATGGGTATTTGCGCTCCGCCCGGAGTTGCGATAAGTATGCGCTCCAGCTTGTCAATTGAATCCCTTAACTCACGTCCATATCTCAAATTGATCGGATAACGCTCCAGACCCTCTACGGTTTCACCGATATTCATGCCGCCCACTGCTGATTGAATAACGTCCTGTACATCACCCGTTGTAAGCCCGTATCGTGCGGCAGCCCTGCGGTCAATTTCATAGTCAAAATAATAGCCTCCGCTGACCCTCTCTGAGTAAACCGAAAGAGTACCGGGGACCGGCCGAAGCAGCCCCTCTACCTGCTGTCCGAGGGAGGAGAGGATATCAAGGTCATCACCCATTATTTTTATACCCACAGGCGTCTTTATCCCCGTTGCCAGCATGTCGATCCTGGTTTTGATAGGCATAGTCCACGCGTTTGTAAGGCCAGGAAACTGTATAGCCTTATTCATTTTGTCCATCAACTCCTTTGGGGTTATACTCCGCTGTTCAGGGAATATTTTTGCTAGAGGCTTCCTTATAAAATCAGGCCAGCCAGAAAAAATTCTCTCAACGCTGACCTTCCTCCACTCGCTCTCAGGCTTAAGTGTAATCGTTGATTCAAGCATTGATAGCGGTGCGGGATCTGTTGCAGTGTCTGCACGGCCTACTTTGCCGAATACATGTTCCACTTCAGGGAATTTTTTAATTATTTTGTCCGTCTGCTGAAGAAGCTCTTTAGCCTTTGTAATGGATACGCCCGGGAGCGTTGTCGGCATGTAAAGAAGATCTCCCTCATAAAGAGGCGGCATGAATTCTCCTCCAATATTATCAACAGGAAAGATCATATCCACCTTTTCCATCGCTGTCCTGAAAAAACCTTCGGGCAGTTTTTCGGTAACCATTGACCGGATGGGAAGCATTGTCATTGTAATGATGACCGCAGCAGCAATGGTAATCAGTTTATTCTTTAATACCCAGTGGATCACGGGACGGTAAAGCCTGATCAGTAATCTGTTAACAGGATTTTTTTCTTCAGGACTGACTGCCTGGGGCCACAGAAGGAGCAAAACCCCGGTGCCGAATATTATGGCAGCAGGAAGTCCAAGCATTCCCAGCACTGTAAACTGAGCAAAATACCCGGGTACAATCCATATAGTTACAAAAGTAATAACTGCCGCAGCAATGGAAGCACCTCTCTGCTTATTCAGACTCCATGCTTCAGGCAGCAGGCTTGTACGGATAAAGTAGCCCATCATAACCGGAACGATCGTAACTGAAAGGAGCGCTGCCGCTGCCATTGAATATGTCTTGGTAAATGCCAGCGGAGTGAAGAGTCTGCCCTCCTGTGCCTGCAGAGTAAAAATCGGCAAAAAGGAAAATGTAATGATAAGCAGTGAGAAAAAGAGCGCGGGCCCCACCTGCTTTGCCGACACAGCTATGACAGTCCAGTGGTCGGCTTTGCCTTTGGCCTTTTCAAGGTGTTTGTGTGCATTTTCAATCATCACTATTGCAGCATCAACCATTGCACCAATGGCTATCGCTATTCCGCCCAGTGACATTATATTTGCATTTAGTCCCTGGATCTTCATCACTATAAACGCCGCCAATATACCAAGCGGAAGTGTAATAATCGCAACAAAGGCAGAGCGGAAATGCAGGAGGAATATTATGCATATAATAGAAACAACTATAGACTCCTCAATAAGTTTTTCCTTGAGAGTGCTCACAGCGCGCTCTATAAGACCGGACCTGTCGTAGACTGGAATTATTTCTACTCCTTCAGGAAGACCGGATTTCAGTTCTTCAAGCTTCGCCTTAACCCGGTTTATTGTTGCAAGGGCATTCTCTCCGAATCGCATGATTACAACGCCACCGGCAACTTCGCCTTCACCATCCAATTCAGTTACTCCGCGGCGTAGCTCTGGGCCGGTGTGGACATAAGCTACATCTCTAACAGAGATGGGGGTTCCTGTTTCATCAATGCCCAGAGGAATGTCCTTTATGTCATCAAGAGACTTGATATATCCCAGCCCCCTCACCATATACTCTGTCTCGGACATCTCAACAAGCCT
>PIVU01000408.1 GCA_003354025.1 Nitrospirota bacterium | reverse complement strand
TCATTTTTCATGGGTGGTGTCACCCATTCTTCAAATATCATAATCGTTCTTCTTTCCTCTCAGCCCTGATTAACTCTAGCTCTTGCCGTAACTCTCTTGCCAATTCCTCTTCCGTCGGAAGATACAACTTGTATCGAGAAGCGAACATCTGCTTGTTTTCATTGAGCACGCTATATTTAACGATCGTCTCATTCTTTTCAGTGCAGAGAATCAACCCTATTGTAGGATTGTCGCCTTCTACTTTAATATTGTCTTCAGCGTATCTTACATAGAAATCCATCTGACCGATATCTTTATGGGTCAACTTACCTATCTTCAGGTCGATCAGGAGAAAGCACTTAAGTATATAATTGTAAAAGACCAGGTCTATATAGAAATGATCACTGTCAACCGAAATCCTGAATTGACGTGCTACAAAGGAAAAACCCTTGCCAAGTTCCAGGAGGAATGCCTGCACTTTGCTGAGCAGTTCAGTTTCAAGGTCTTTTTCAAGGAGATGCTTATTTTCTTTAAGATTCAGAAATTCCAATACATAAGGGTCTTTTATCAGGTCTTCGGGTTTTGCAGGTAATGTGCTTTGTTTAGCTTCTTCAAGAACAGGCTTTTTGTCTTTGCTTGATAGGAGTCGTTCATAATATAAGGAATTGATCTGCCGCTCCAGCTGACGTGTGCTCCAGTTGGAATCGACAGCCTCATTAAGGTAAAAATTGCGGGCATTTTCCTTCTCTACTTTTAATAAGAGCCGATAATGTGTCCATGTCAATTCTGCACGCAGTGCGTTCACTTTTGGGAATATGAAATAAAAGTTCTTCATATACCATAAATTTCTTTCATTAAAACCTTTTCCATAATCCCTGGTAAGCCTTTTGGAAAGTTCTTTTATCAGATGTTTCCCATATTCAGCTCTATGTTCACCGCTTTGTTCTTGCTCAATGATTAATTTTCCAATATTCCAGTATGCCTTCACCATGGCAAAGTTTACAGCCCGGTAAACATTGCTTCTTGCAGCTTCCAGTACTTCTTTTACGCTTTTGTAGAAATCATCTTTAATTAGCTTTTTCATGCATGCCCCCCTGTATTAGTTAATAATTACGAATTACGAGTGTAAAGACTAATTATGCAAATCAATGTGTAATTCGCCCTTTGCAATTAGTCATTGCTCTGATCGACTCTTAATTTGTAATTGACTAAAGCCTGTCCCCTTGATCGGATGATTATAACATATCTTCAGTAGGGGAAGAGGAGAGAAGTGGGTGATTATCAGGTCTACGCAATTCAGTTTTTTCTGAAGAGCAGGTTAATATGGGGGCAGACTTAATAATTGATATATCATAACTTCGAATGCCAATCCACACTTTTTTAAATAAATTCTCAAACTACACTTTCTGGTAGGAAGTCTTTGAAATTAATTATCCTGCTATATATGACTGCATTATTTGCTATAATCACTAAAGGTAATTTACTATGGACACAATCGAAAAACTAAAACTATTGTCGGACGACTCCCAGTATGACCTTGCCTGTGCATGCGGCACCGGCAAGGACGATCGTCGTCACAGGGGCCTGGACGGCAAATGGCTCTATCCTGTCTCACTGCCTCAGGGCGGATATTCCGTTATCCTGAAAACGCTTATGTCCAATGCCTGCGCAAATGACTGCAAATATTGTCCCTTGCGTTCTGAATCCAATGTGCGCCGCTGTACTCTCCAGCCTGAAGAGGTTGCCCGTGTGTTTATGGAATACCAGAAAAGAAAGCATGTATTCGGCCTCTTTCTAAGCTCTGGAGTTATTAATACTCCGGACTATACTATGGACAAAAT
>PIVU01000407.1 GCA_003354025.1 Nitrospirota bacterium | reverse complement strand
GCGGTTCGGTATCCAGCTGAAGTATCAATCGTTTAATATACTTGTCAGTAATATGAAAATGTCCTCTGGGTATCGGATCGCTGTGCTGCTCGATCTTCTTTATCATATCTTTTTTGCCGGTGAGTTCGGTTACCGTCTCTGAAACCTTCGGATGCGTTGAGAAGTAATCCGGGACATAGACCCAGTGAGGGAAATAGGCTATCTGAAGAATCCATATAGCGAATATCACAAAAGGTGTGACATAAGCTGCCTTTGTCAGAAAAATAAGAGATCTCTTTAGGAAACTATCGCTTTTTTCAACAGGCATAGAACCGGAACTTTCATCTTGCAGGGGTTTCTCTTTTATATAAATATCTCTTAGCTCAGGATCATCCATGATCTTCCTGTATTGCAGAGGATACTCTTCCTTCATTTCTTCCTCATCTATGACCCCTGTGATCCAGAGGTCGCCTACAGGAAACCTGTGGGGCTTTAAATGAACTTCATAAAGATGCCAAACGATTATCGCAAGTGAGGCAAGGATAGCCTCCATGCCATGCACAATAGCGGCAATATCAAGAAAGATCTTGTCCCATTGAGCTTCAGTCCATAGCATTATCCCGGTTGTTGACATCAAAACGGTGCCGGCAATAAGGGAGTAATACTCGATCTTATGTTTATAGCAGAATCTGTCAAACTCAGGCTGATCTTTTCTTATGCCGATAAAATACAGGATATTGTCATACAGGCCCCTGAGATCATCAAGCCGTATCTTCATGTCCTTTCTCCACCTGCGGCCAGCGGCCTTAAAGAATATAAAGTAGACATGGTAGATACTTACCAGTATCATGGTTACGCCTGCCACACGATGTAATATCTTCCGGATAAAGAAGACCTTTTCGCCGGCACTCCCTAAAACTATCACAACCTCTTCAGGTGTCTTCACCATAAATCCGGTGATCACAAGGACAATGAAGGAGATCAGAAATATCATGTGCTGAGCTCTTTCAGAGAGGTTCAGGCGTACAAAGTGCATTTTGCCCTCTTCATCTTCCCCCTTGCGGGTCATGCTGTTGTCGGGTAAATGCCTGAGTGCTTCTGCTTTATGTCTCTTTTTCGTACGCCTGTACTCAAGCAGCTGGTGCAGGACCATAAATCCTATGACACCGCCTATAAGCACCTTGTAAAAAAGCGTTAATATCTCAAGTATGTAATAGGAAAGTATCTCATCCTTCATAAGGCCTTGCTTTGACCTTTTGAACATCAGGGACTTGAACCTCTGCCCGGCATCCATAACGCTCTCCTTTGTCAAAAGCTGGGCCTTCATGTTGTATGCATGTATCTTCCCCTCGGAAAAATCGGGCGTGGCATTAGGATGACACGTCACCATCCCTCCCTCACCACTGCAGGTCTTCACCCGGTTCTTAACGTGAATGGATGAAAATGGATCTCCTTCAGGACGTATATCATGCGGTGAGTAACCTTGTGGAACATGACAGCTGATGCAGTCAGGGGCGTTTTCAACACCATACTTGATTAATTCCCAGTGAAACGAATCCTTAAAAGTATCAATAGTATCAAGGCCATGGCGTGACGCCTTTTTGCTGTCACTGTGACAGCTGGCACAAAGTTCAATGATCTTTTTCTGGGTCCTTCTTTCCCATACAGGACGTATGTCCGACTCCTTTGATAAAGCCTTGCTGCCTGACATGTCAAAAAAACTGGATAGTTTATTATCATGACAATATGGGCAATTCGGAAAATCCTCAGGGAATTGTTCAACTTTATCAGACTTTCCGCCTCCATGAACGCTCAACTCATATTTTTTCACCATAGTTGAATGTG
>PIVU01000406.1 GCA_003354025.1 Nitrospirota bacterium | reverse complement strand
CTTTCTGTGTCCGCGCTTTTCTGCCCATTTTGGTAATTTTGTCAGTGGAATTAAATCGCTGAAACCACCCAGGGGGTCTGAATCAATCAGAGCATATTCGTACCAGTCTTCCTTGAAAACAAAAGAACGCCCTATAAAGGCCTGCCTGATCTCTGCAATCCGCTCTGCCGACAATGTGATATTGCCATAGACTTTGCCTCCATCATCAATTATATGCTGATTACCGATTGGCTTGGGCGTAGAAGCGCAGCCGATAACAATCAGGCTGAAGCTTATAATTAAAAGAGGGAGTATTAGTAGTCTGACTTTATTCATGTATATTTATTGCCTATGATGGGTTGTGCTAGTTTTCATCGGGGATCCGATGCGTAAGTGTCATTATAACATATATTGATTTACGAACTTTAGACTTTGTTGGAGGTTAGGGCAGTGATGAGATGGAATAGATATTGTAGAAGGGGAGGATGACATAACAATACTATCCACTGCTGTTGTTATCGACCAGATCTGCCATGAATCTACTGATGATTAGGACTGTCTGTTCATAACTGATTGCAGGGCTATGTACCACTTTTTTGCCATTTTCTCTTCGCCTGCCGCGTTTGGATGTATGCCGTCATATGTATCCGTGTGAGGATTAAACCCTTCAAATTGATTAACCACAACGATATTTTTATCGGAATGATTTAGCTTTATTTGGACTATCTTTTTATTCAACAGTGCTATTCTCATATTAATCTGATCATTAGTAACGGGAATAATCTGTGCGATTAATATAATGACATCTTTATTGTATGAGATCAGAGTATTGATGATACTCGTTAGATCGGCTTCAATTTCCTGAATTGATTCTCCACGGAAAATATCATTGCTGCCCAGATGCATCAGTACAATATCAGGGTTATTCATCTTTACAAAGTCAACAAGTTTCCCGGCGCCCTGATACCCGTTAAGAATTTGGTCTGCCCGCCATCCCCAATGACCTTCATGGTCTGTATCAAATGACTGCACCGGATTCCTGCCGCCATTATTGGCTTTCAGTGAACCCACAAAGTTAAAGTTGTAACCACCTTCGGTGAGTAATTTCCATAGGACGTAGCGATATCCTGGATGGTCTGAATCAGCCTGTGTTATAGAGTTGCCCAGAGGCATTATACGAATTGAACTGATATCATCCACGGGTGAAGGACTGCAACTGAAGAACAGAATGGCTATAAAGACAGCTGCGGAGTTTGTTAGAATGCGGGATAACATTATTCTCTATTTTCGACAGTTATGCCTTATTGATCATCCTGTAGACACGGTTATAACGTTTGGCATTAATGTCCCAATTAAATTTACGGGCTTTTCGAAAGCCGTTAATTATCATTGTGTAATATTTGCCGGGATCATGCTGATATACATTAATTGCTTTAACTAGTTCCTTATGCAGCTTGTCGGCCATGCTTTTTGCAAAGGGGTTTGACTTTCTCGACTGGGCAATACTGCTGGATTTAATATAAGAACGTATGTTTTCAAGTGTATAAAATTTCTCGTCTTCTTTATAAAGGAACCCGCACTTCTTATCAATCTGGTCAATCAGTCCACCCGTTGCTCTACCAATGTTGACAGTGCCGCAGGTCATGTACTCAACAGCCGCACCGAAGGGCTCATAAATAGAAGGCATGATGCCAAAAGTACTGCCCGTCTGCAGTTCGTGATATCCGCGTTCCATTCTGTGGGGAAATACGGTTACGTTTCCTTTGCATTTACAGGCGACTTCATAAAAATAATCAAGGTCTGAGGAAGCAACCGGCATAGGAGCAAGAATGACCTTGATGTCGT
>PIVU01000405.1 GCA_003354025.1 Nitrospirota bacterium | reverse complement strand
TCCGTGCATATGCTGAATATGCAGCTGAGTAAGTGTTGACGGTGTCCTGCCTGTATAATCCATTACTATCTCAATTACATCATCGTTAAGGTCACCAAGATAGGCCGACTTCCAGTAGTTCAGCAGTCCCGCAGGAGCGCCTGAGTCCAGCATTGACTGGAGTTCCGTAAAAGGCATAACCTTATATGTATCAACAGCCTTAGGCCCCAGCTCCCTGATGGGCTTCAATGCTTCTTCTCCGTATTGCGGCTCCCCTGACCAGCACCCGTGGATGGCCACCAATTTGGTATTGTGATTACTAAGAGGCATGTATTGAGGAGTCGCTGAAAGAAAAGCGATCATAGTTGTCAGATCTTCAGGAACCTTCATCACATGGTCGCGGTAAGATCTAAATATCTGTTTTGCACTCTCAGAACGATAGTAAACAGAACCTGCAAATACATTATTTACAGGATACAACCTGTACGTGAATTTTGTGACTATTCCGAAATTACCGCCCCCTCCCCTTAAGCCCCAGAAGAGGTCTGCGTTTTCAGACTTGTCCGCCTTCATCAGTTTGCCATCGGCCGTTACGATATCAACTGAAAGAAGGTTGTCACAGGTCAATCCGTATTTCCGAATAAGCCAGCCTATCCCTCCTCCCAGAGTCAAACCGGCAATACCTGTTCCAGTAACTATTCCCAGCGGAGTTGCAAGACCGTAAGCATGGGTTGCCCGGTCAAGCTCACCGAGGTTAAGGCCTGCGCCCGCATCCACAGTCATATTTGATTCATTTACCTCAACATGCTTAAGCCGTGACAGGTCAATGACTATGCCTCCGTCGCAAACAGAATTGCCGGCAACGTTATGACCACCGCTTCTGACCGCAGCGAGAATGTCATAGGTACGCGAAAAATTCACCGCTTTTACAACGTCAGATTCATCCTCACAGTACGCAATCAATGAAGGATGTTTATCTATCATTCCATTCCAGACTCTACGTGATTTATCGTAGTCCATGTCCCATGGCCTTATTAAGTCGCCATGAAGGGAAAATTTCAAGTCCGTGACAACAGATTCTTCAATAGCTTTTCCCGATTTATTTGTAACGCGTTGGTCTGCCATAATAGCCCCTTTTGGTATTACTTAAATTGTATCGGGAATTGCAAAGGACTGATAGTTATTCCACATTACTTCTTACATCAGGAAAATCAAAAACAACATTATCCTCCGTCACTACTTCACTACCCCATTTGATATTAATCCTCAACTCCCAGTGACCACTCATCACCAGAATAATGTTTTCTACGGTATACAGGCCAAGTCCTTTCTCTACAATAACAGGCTTTTCAAAAGCACCATGGTTCATAGCCGGGTCGGGCATCCACGGCGTTACTGTAATGTCGGCGCCGGTTACATCCCTGTCATTTCTGTCATGAATAATGATGTCAACAGTATTAACTCCGGTTTTGAGCGCTTTTCCCGGAATTACCATTTCTATATTAAACAATCCTTTGTCGGCAGCTAACATTACACTATCTTCAAGGTGCTTTGTAAACTTGCCAGACTCATGAACATGATCATGACCGTCCGCAGACTGCTGCGGACTTGAAGCACATGATATTAGTAACAGGACAGAGAATAAATAAGTTAAATATCTCAAACTCACCTCCTTATCAATGTCAGATTATTTATAACTGACTAATGGTGATTTCCTCCTGCATGTTTTCCTTTTCCTACAATTTCCATCAGCTCATGGTGAATGTGATGAAACTGCATATCCATTTCTTTTAGAGCAGCCTCAGCGCCTTCTTTGTCTTTTGCTATTAGTTTTTCAACAACTGTTTCGACTG
>PIVU01000165.1 GCA_003354025.1 Nitrospirota bacterium | reverse complement strand
TTTGAGCGGTACCAGCACAGTTTCCCGTCATCTCCATACAGGGCGGTTCCGGTTTTTAATCCTAAATCAACTGCAAGAAGATAATGCATTAAGGGAAGACTAAAGACCTATTAATTCAAAAATACAGGAAATGAGGTCCGGTGAGGCGGATTTGCTGCAGTAGAAAAGAGTGCTAATGACAAGTGCTGCAATAGACAGTATGAAATAAATTATTGGTTTTTTCAGATTATCATCATCTTCAGAAGGAAGCTCTACCCCGAATTGCCTTGCAGGAACAGCTGTGGTTTCAGACTGTTGTTTTATGGGTGCGGCTGGTATTGCTTTGTTAGCTGAAGGCTGTTCAGTCTTTTCAGCCGGAGATTCCGTTATCGTGGCTCCACCGTTTGATGGTGCATGTGATTCTTTTCTCTCTTTGTTAAGTTGTATCTTGTAGAAAAAGACTTCTTTTTGAAGGCCCAGACCTTCTGCGGCTTTATAAACATCATCAACATCAACGGTGACTTTCTTGTTTTCAAAGGCTACTGTAAGAGACCTGTCACACAGTGAATTGATTAAACGGGGTATGTTTTCAGATCCGAAGGCATGTGATAATGCTTCCCATCCTGTATTTTCAAAAATAGATAAGCTGCCACCTGCGATTTCGATACGATGTGTAATGTACTTTTGAATACGTTCTTTATTCATTTTGCCCATAACCTCAAGTGTAGCAATACGCTGCTTGAAGGGCTCCATCTCCGGCCTGTTGATGAGTTCCATTATCTCCTGCTGACCTAGCAGGAGGATCTGTATAAGTTTTGAAGATCCAATTTCAAGGTTGTTCAACAAACGTATACCATTGAAAACATCATCGGTCATAAGGTGGGATTCGTCGATTATCAGGAGACATTTACTGCCTTCATTATTTATCTTCATCAGAGCGTCTTTAATGTCCCTGATTACAAAAACTCTCTCTTTCGATTCAGGGGTAATTCCCAACTCCTCCGCAATAAACATGAAAAGGCCACTGCTGCTTTCCGGTGGTTCGGCTATCCATATTAGTTTGATGGTAGATGAGAAGTCAGAGACAATCATCTGGCTCAGTGTTGTTTTTCCTGATCCAATGGGACCTGTAACAACAGTTAAACCACGCCCTGCCAATAAAGAGTCCTTTACGTGACTATGTATCCTGGCATGATCTCCTTCATCAAAGAAGAATTTCGGGTCAGGTACATTCTCAAAAGGCAGAGTATTGAAACCAAAATGCTTTGTGTACATTTATCTATAACTCCTTGTTGTCGGGTATAAGCTTCACTTCAACCCTGCGGTTTTTTATTCTGCCATCTTCAGAGTCATTAGGAGCTATTGGACGTGTATCACCGTAGCCAGTTATAGAGATCCGATCAAGGGGGATACCGTTTCTCTCCAGTATTAAGGCAACTGCCTTTGCTCTGAGGAAAGAAAGCTCAATATTGTCCTTGTATCTCCTGCCGGTAGATGCTTTTATGGGGATGTTATCTGTGTGACCCTCAATGACAACTCTGTGATCAGGTGAATCAAGAATATCAAGGATAAATTCATTTACTGCATTCTTCAGTTCTTCATCAATGATGACCTGTCCTGACCTGAACAGACCGGCACCCAATACGGCAAGTACTCTTGGCTGTGCTTTTGGCTCAGGGGCAATTACAACGGGTTGAGGTTCTTCGTTTTTGAGTGTCAGTTTGTCTTCAAGCGTAGAAATAGTTGCCTGGAGCTTTTCTACCATTAGCCTGTTAACTGCCTGTTCCTCTGCAAATTTACCCAAAAGCAATTCAACATCAGGCGAGACTTTTTTGGGATCAGTTATTTCATCTGCCTTTGTTGTTACTGTCTCTGGTATTGTTTCAGATACTGTCTTTGATACCTTCGCTGGTATCGATTCTGATACTGTCTCTGGACCAGGTATGCTTAAGGCTTTGAAAGTGATTATGCCGGATAATGTGAACAGAAGTATTGTAAAACTGAGTATTAATATGCGCATTATGGTCTAGTAAAGAATAACAAAATATTCATTATGGTTATCATATAATTAATAGCTTAATATTTCAATAGATCGGTTATTTTTGATAAAAAGTACATATCCCCGATACCGGTTGCCTCACTTATTGTACTTGTTTCGAAGCTGCTATTCACATTTTACTTATTATCAGAGATATGGCCTGTTGTCAAACACGCTGATCTCTGTAAAAGAATTCCCCTCATAAATAAATATTTTATCATTGAACCTCGAGTAACTAAGTTACTTAACGGATAATCTCTTTTAAATCTTTAGTTTACAGCAGGAATTGTCTTTTTATGACAATTGCATAAATAAAAAGGTATTCACATCGCTGTATTATCACAACGGAATAATGCTTCTCCTTATAGCAAATATAAACGATGTTTCTCTATCCATGAAAAAAAAGTGAGATAATACTGATGAGACTCCAACCGTTGAGTATTAAAGAAAAAAAGGATGTTGCCCGTATATAAATAATTATAGTAATGAGTCGACTGATAAAGAATTATGCTATACAATGTTTTTATTAATGGCTATATTGCCGGGAGTTCGTAATGAAGCAGGTATATAAAGTAATTTGTTATGCAGGATGTATCTTATATATATTTATGGCTCTTTTGTACCCTCAAAAATCATATGCCGAAAAAACGGCTTACACAATACAAACGGGAAGTTTTCTTAGTGAGGCAGATGCCAGGAAACAGTTTGACCTTGTTCTGAATGAGATGACTGAAACGGAGCGTGATTATCTCAGGATTGAAAAGATAGGAAAGTACTACTCATTACGGCTTGGCAAATTTGATGGTCCTGCATCAGCAGAGTCCCTGTTTGCAAAAGTGAAGAAAAGATTCTCTACCGCTATTGTAATGAATGCATATATAAAAGAAGAAAGAATCATCAAAAGATATGATGGGTCGATACATGAGAATATCAGGAAGACCGAAGAGACATCTTTCAGCACTCCTTTTCCGACAGGGTTGATTTACACCATTCAGACCGGAAGTTTTTCAAGTGAAAAGACTGCGAATAAGCAGTTCGACATAATTATGAAAAAACTGGACAGCAGTATTGATTTTCTCAGGATAGAGAAAATCGGCAGGTTTTATTGTTTACGGGCAGGCAACTATGTTTCAAGAGCAGCGGCAGGCCAGGTATTTAAGAAGATAACCGCTATTGTTCCAAAGGCAGTAATTGTTGATGCATATATAAGAGAAAACAGGATTGTTAAGGTATACAGGGATACTGCGTTTGAATCAAAACAAACAGCGAAGGATAATGCAGATCAAGAGCAGGACACGGGGGCCGTGAAAAGGGAAGTTAAAAATGAAGTTAATGCAGAGAAAGAGGCATTGAATGCAAAAGTAATAGAAGAGAAGTCCTTGCCGTCAACTAAAACAATTTCAGAAAAAGTACCTGATATTAAAACAGCAGAAAGTGGTAAGTTGAATTTAGCCTCTCTAAAGAATGATAGTGTAATGGTAAAAAATAAAGCAGATAATGAAGACCCAAAAGATCATGAGAAGAATAAGGTTGAAGCAAGCCTTCAGCAAGAGGATAATGAACTCCCTGATTTATTTTTTGGTGACAGGAAACCTTCTGTTTCAATAAATGACAATAAAAAAATACGACCGAATAATGAAAGAAAAGGGGACATGTATTTAAATAAGAAACAGTATTTCCGTGCACTGGAAGAGTACAGGCAGGCCCCGTATAAACGTCCTATTCTACGCCGGAAGCTGGCCATGCTTTATTATAAAATGGGATTTATTGAAGAGGCAATTTCTGAAATTGAGAAGGTTGTAGAGTCATCACCTGCGACAAGTTCTGATCGAATGATGCTTGGCACTCTTTACCTTGCTAAAGGCGACGATGAAAGTGCCGGCAGGCAATTTGTATCTGCTCTGGAGGTCAACCCCGGGAATACATATGCCTACTGTTATATGGCCGAACTATTTTTAAAAGAAGAGAACTATGGCATGGCATGGCTGTCTGTTAAGATGGCGCAGCATCTTGGATATGAACCGGAAGGACTCATCCGCAGGTTGAGGGAAGTGTCAACGGAGTCTGCCATTGATCCAATGAGTGCAGAGAGAAAAAATCTGACACTGAGACTCATATTAGTAAATACATACAGTAAGGCCAGGGAGATTCTTGACAGAATATCCGGAGGAGAACTGTTTGAAGAGATAGCCGGTAAAGAGTCCATTGGCCCGGGTAGAAATGCCGGTGGATATATGGGAGAGTTAAATGCTGATGACGTGGGTACTGAGATAGCCGAAGCTATGAATGACCATGATGCTTTTGCCGCTCCGGTCATTGTCACAACCGGGAGTGGCTTTCATATTGTACAGCGGATAGTACCTTTTGACATTAATATATGGAAGAAGATGGTGACAGATAGTGGTAAAAAGAAGCTGTTAACGGCTAATGGATTAAAGTGAGAAATGAATCTTATTATACAAAGAATGACTATGTATTAGGAGATAGATGAATAGGCGTGAATTTTTAAGAACAATGGGACTGGGCGTTATTGGACTTGGATTTGCCCCGGAAATACTGGCAGGGACATCGGTTAATAGTCCCTATGAAATAAATACATATCCAGATGACTCGCTGAGAGACTATATTCAAAAAATAAATCACTTCAATGATCCGCACAGGGAGGATGTCAGGGTAGATAGCGTACAGTATAGAATATTTGAGTCTGTTGTTATGCGTTTGAGGCGTCTTCAGAATTTGGTGGGACATGGTAACTTTCAGATATTGAGCTTTGAAAAGGGATTGAGAGTTGCTGATAGGTATTCACAGGTTGGTGAATTTACAAGAGCAGAACTGAGGTTTATGGAAATCATATTCTATGAAGAGGGGCAGCGTTACGGTTTTATGGGACAGAAACCTCTTAAAAAAATAACGGATACCATCAGAAAGAATGATGTTGTTAAGATTCCCTACAGTGGAAATTATCTCTACAGGGGTGAACCCTGTGAAACTTATCAAACAATAAAAAAAGAACTGGGAGAGAAAGTTGTAATGACATCAGGAGTTCGTGGAGTAATGAAGCAGTTCCTGCTGTTTTTAAACAAAACATACAAAGAAGGCGGGAACCTTTCATTGGCTTCAAGGTCTCTTGCCCCCCCCGGTTATTCATTTCATGGTAATGGAGACTTTGATGTGGGACAGGCTGGATTCGGTCCATTGAACTTTACGGAACGTTTTACAGAAACGGAAGTGTTTAATCGACTTGAATCTATGGGCTACTTAAGACTGCGGTATACTAAGGGGAATCTGCTGGGTGTTCGTTTTGAGCCATGGCATATTAAGGTAGCTGCAGACGTTTAAACCGTTATCAATATGACAGGTTATCGGGGCTAGTGGTTATGTCCCTTGTCATTGCCGGGTTCACTTTCTTCATGAAATTTAAATAACGGGACAAAAGAATAATCATCACTGAGGATGTTGTCATTATTACACTTAATAGAAATGACGTTTTTACCGGGCTCCAGTTCATGAGCAAACCCAGTCAGGTCTAAAGGATCACCTCTCTGGGGCCTCCTTGAACGGATTGCTTCAATGTTGTTTAAGTAGGCTATGAAAGGGCCGTCGCAGTATATAGCGAGAGCAATTTTAGTTATCTTTGAATAAGTATCGACAGTGAAATCGCGGCGTACATATAAACTACTGTATTTACCCTGCATGTCGTTTAGGATGGTATTGTGCTGGCCAGGACCATAGCCAAAGCCAGCTGGCCCCTTTTCCCATGCAGAGTCGTCATAGTCCTTGCTGTGCCAGTTCCTTGGAAGATCTTCCGTTCCTTTATAGTAACGCCATTCATCTCCCTGGTCGAGGGAAAGTGAGTCAGCTGCATTCGCTATGTACGGCGCGTAAAAAAAGGTGGTAAATAAAATAAAAGAAATGAGATATATTGGTATGGTTTTGGGGTCGTATCTTTCCATGTAGTAGTATTTTATCTGATTGAAATGTGAATTAGCAATTAATATTATAGGTTTTGATGTCTGGCATTATTGGAAATATATTAAAGAATTTCAGAGTGTTAACCGAATATTATTGTAATCAGACACTGTCAGGGGATTATATATTAACCATTAAATAGGTGACAGTCTTTATGGATTTCACATCATTCGAACTGGGAGCTTTCTTCCTATCGCGCAACGACTGTGCTGAAATTTCTTGTTAAAGCCGGGATTGATCCTGCGCGGTTAACCGCTACCGGATATGGAGAGTTAATGCCGATTGCCCCGAATGACACAGAGGAGAATCGTTCAATAAACCGGAGGGTTGAATTTGTTTTGGAAAAAAAGTAAGCCTGAAGAGCCGATGTACAACATTGAACTGGATGAGAGACGATCATCATACAGAGTCAGCCCTAACGAAGAATATCCAGTTTTTCTTGAACTCAATGGCGTCTCTGTAAATGTAATAGATATTGGAGCAGGGGGGCTGGCCTTTCGTAATACCGGTTTAAAGGAAGATAATAACTTTCATGTGAGCATCGGGCTTACGGGACGTAAAGCATTATTGAATGTGGATGTACATATATTAAGGATTGACAGACATGATATTTGTCATTGCTGTTTTACAAAAATATCGGACCACGAAGTAGAGTCTATACATCTATATATGCTGAAAGTGCAAAAAGAGGAAATTAAAAACAGGAAATCTGACATGTAATAAAATTCCAGAGTAGGCACGGGAGTATGCTTTAAAAAAAATAGGCGGTCCATTGGACCGCCTATTATGACTTACATTTAATAACCTGCTATTTTTTTCTCTTATTCCTCAACTGTGCCTGTGCAGCTGCAAACCTTGCGATTGGCACTCTGAATGGTGAACAGCTGACGTAATCAAGCCCGAGGTTGTGGCAGAACTCAACAGACTTTGGTTCTCCGCCGTGCTCACCGCAGATTCCGAGCTTGATGTTCTTCTTTACTTTTCTGCCCTTCTCAACGGCTATTTTCATAAAAGCGCCTACACCGGTCTGATCGATAGATACGAAAGGATCATCTTCGAGAATGCCTTCTTCTACATAGAAAGGCAGGAACCTTCCTGCATCGTCCCTTGAGAGACCGAATACGGTCTGGGTAAGGTCGTTTGTACCGAATGAGTAGAAGTCAGCTACTTCAGCAATCTCATCGGAAGTTACACATGCACGCGGCAGCTCAATCATTGTGCCGACTAAGTACGGGACTTTGATCTTTGCTTTCTTCTGGACTTCTTTACATGTATTAATGACTACTTCCTTCATGGCCTCAAGTTCCTTTACAGTTGATACAAGCGGGATCATGATTTCAGGAATTACTTTTACTTTCTTCTTTTTAAGCTCGCAGGCTGCTTCCATTATTGCCTGTGCCTGCATCGCGTATATTTCCGGGTATGTTACACCAAGACGGCAGCCGCGATGTCCCAGCATCGGATTG
>PIVU01000017.1 GCA_003354025.1 Nitrospirota bacterium | reverse complement strand
TAAATAATGCAATAATTTAAAGGAGTTACAAAATGAAAAAAATATTAATTCTATTCATTTCAGCAATAATTCTAGTCTTTATCGCATCAATGAGTTTCGCATTCGGTACAGCAGGAAAGCCATCAGCTGCAGCCCCTATGGCAGGGCCATCAATCTCGGGCAAAGTTGTGGAAACAATGAACAGCGGCGGCTACACATATATTAAAATCGAAAAAGACGGCAAAAACACATGGGTAGCTATCCCAAGTGCAAAAGTAACAGTAGGTCAGGATATATCTGTCGCGCAGGGAATGGCCATGACGAACTTCACGAGCAAATCTCTTAACAAAACTTTTGAATCAATCATCTTTTCAGGAGGCCTTGCTGGCGGACAGGGAAGTTCAATGCCTGCAGCACCAATTAAAAAGTCTGTTATAGAAGCTCCGGCAAACATTAAAGTTGATAAAGCCTCCGGGGCAAATGCATATTCAGTTGCCGAGCTTCACGGCAAGAGCGCTGATCTTGACAAGAAGAGCATTACCGTTAAAGGCCAGGTTGTCAAAGTTTCACCAGGCATTATGGGCAAGAACTGGATACATATACAGGACGGGAGCGGTGATTCATCAAGCAGCAGTAACAAAATCATTGTAACTACCCAGGACATGGCGACTGTTGGAGATGTTGTTACGGCAAAAGGCACTCTTTACAAAGACAAAGACTTTGGCAGCGGATATAAATATGCTGTTATTGTTGAAGAAGGAAGTATTTCTAAATAAGGCTAATTCATTCGTTTAATAAGTTAAAAGGGGAGTTCTTTGAACTCCCCTTTTTTTATTTGCTGCGAAAGGGATATTTTTATTTTCAGTATGGAGATTACTTTCTTCATTTAAAATGGGGCGCTGCCCCAAACCCCGGATCATTCTTTTTGCCGCCAAAAAGAACGAACCAAGAAAAACCGCCCCGCATGATTGCTTAAATTCCTACATATTCAAGACTTCCCGCTAAATTAAAAAAACTCGGTCGTGCCTCCCTCAGACAGTTTTTAATTCTTAACGCGTCCAGTCCTGAATATTCCGGAAGCAATCAAAAAGGGGGTTAAAGACAAAGATGAAAAGACAAAAGCAAAACGACAACTACCAACTGCGACTCTCCTATAAAAGGAGAGAGCAGTATTTCCCCCTTTAGAGAAAGGGGGCTAGGGGGTTGTGACCTCCCCATAAGCGATTTTAGGTGATGAGGGAGATCGTAGGGAAAAGAATTTGTTCGTGTCTGAGCGCAGCGAGTTTGAACAAATTCCCCGGAGATCGACTGAAGAGCCGTTAAGAAATCGGTTCGGGCGCTTTTTTCTTGCTTCGTTCTTTTTTGTGCGTACAAAAAGAATGACGCGGGGTTTGGGGCAGCGCCCCATCTTTAATGAATCAACTTCTATCCTTCACCCCAACAAGCTTAACAATCTTATTCTTAGAATTATGCCCTGAAAGAATCTCAACATCTTTTTTAGGAATGCCGTACTCTTTAGACAAAACTTCAATCAGTTCTTTATTGGCTTTCCCTTCAACAGGAGAAGAAGCAAGTTTAACTTTCAGGGAATCACCGTAGGGACCTACAATGCCGGATTTAGAAGAGCGGGGCTCAACTTTAATTTTCAATATGAGATGATCTTTTGGTTTTGTTGTTTTATTCATCAATAAAGTTGCAAAAGGCCACTCGACCCAGCCCCCTTAAAACCTTTTTCTAAACAAAAACCACATCCATCTTAATACTATTATTGACATCCAGGTAACTGCCAACTGCAAGCAAATCTCCAGCAGGAGATTTGATACGAATGCCGGAAGCTGAAACTAAGTCATCAGCAGGTTTAATACTGTTAAGCTTTATGGGATGCCCATTCATAATACTCTTAACAAAATTGTCTTTCACTATAAATTCAGGAAGCCATGAGAGTGCTTCATCCATAGAGCAAATACCTTTTGTAATTTCGTCACCTTCGCTTATTGCTCTCAGCGCCTCCAATGTTAGTGCATCCTTGATGTGATACTTACCTACTTCCGTACGCTCAAGGGCAGACAGGTGTGCACCTGTACCGAGTTTCTTGCCAATATCATCACAGAGTGTTCTTATATATGTCCCCTTTGAACAGCGGACCGTAAACGTTACATAGGGAAGACTGATATCCAGGAGTTCAATCTTATAAATAGTTATTTCCCGGGACTTCCTCTCAACTTCAACACCCTGTCTGGCAAGTTTATAAAGAGGCTTTCCCTTGTGCTTCAAAGCTGAAAACATAGGTGGTTTTTGCAGAATGGGGCCGGTGAATGATTTCATGGTTTCCATAATCAACTCTTCATCAACATCAACATTGTCTACCACTTCCATAATTTTCCCGCACGCATCCTGAGTATCAGTTGTTTCACCCAGTTTCATTTCAGCTTTATATTCCTTGTCAAGACCTGTGAAGTAGGAAGCAAGACGAGTTGACTTGCCTACACACACAAGCATAAGCCCTGTCGCCATTGGATCAAGAGTGCCAGTGTGTCCGGCTTTTTTGACTTTCAGGATTTTTTTGACTTTCGTAACCGCATCCTGGGAAGTTATGTCTTTTGGTTTATTTAAACTTATTATGATATCCATTTATCAGTCCACACATAAAAGCACAGAACTACAAAGCCTTAACTTTGTGCCTCTGTGCCGGAGTTAAGTCGTATCGACCCACTTTGTGCCTTTTATCTTAACTTTCCTTAATTGCTTTTTGAATAGCAAGGAAAACTTTATTCTTTACATCCTTCAATGTCCCGTTCACTTTACACCCTGCAGCAGCTACATGTCCGCCTCCGCCAAAACTTTTCGCAATCTTTTCAACATTTACCCTGTCTTTTGTTCGGAGGCTTACCTTAAATTGATTCCTTTTGTCCTCCCTGAAATAAACTGCAACCTCAGCGCCCTTGACCTTCCTGGGATAATCAACGAAATCCTCACAGTCTTCAGCACTAGTACTCGTCTTCTTCAACATATTTCTTGTAGTGACCATATATGCAATGCCATTATTTCTTTCAAGCGTTGCCAAAGATAGCCCGAGCAGTTTGATCGACTTAAAGGGATTGCTTTCATATACTTCCTTTGAAATGTCCCAAGGTTTTGCTCCTGCTTCTACAAGAGCTGACGCGATCTTTAATGACTCCGATGACGCATTAGAGTATTTGAATCCACCTGTGTCAGTCAGTATAGCAGTGTACAGGTTAGTTGCAATATGTTTATCAATAGGAACTTCAAGGGCAATGAGTACTTTGTATACCAGCAATCCTGCGGCGGCTGCACCAGGGTCAATCAAACTGGCTGCCAGCGATTTATAAAAGACCGATTTACCTGCATTCAAAGGAAGCACATGGTGGTCTATTATTACAGTCTGTTTTGCATTAAACCCATCAAAACCCGTCCTTTCTATTTCATTGCAGTCAACAAGAACAACAATATCAACTTCTTTACGGGGAGGCTTAGACTTAATAATTTTTGAAGAAGGCAGGAATTCAAGTGTTTCAGGGATGGGAGAATGACTCAAAACAGTAACGTCTTTTTTCCCAAGCTTTTTCAGTCCAAGCGCCAGTGCAAGTGAAGCACCCAGAGAATCCCCCTCAGGATTTATATGTCCAACAATAAGAAATGACTTGTTTTCCTTAAAAACTTTTTTAAGTCTAGAAGAGGTCTTCGTCGTCGTCAACGGGGCTCCTTTCAGCATCTAAATTATCAAGCATATTATCAATTTTCCTTCCGTATTCCACAGCCTCATCTATCCTGAAAACTATCGTAGGCACAAATTTCATTTTCAATCTCTTGCCCAGCTCCCCTTTAATAAATGTCTTGGATTCATTGAGTTTCCTTAGCGTTCTTATCTTCTCTTCATCAACAAGAACGCTCACATATATTATCGCGTTTCTTAGATCAGAACTAATCTTCGCGCCGGTTACAGTAACAAACCCAAGAGTCTTGTGTTTAATCTTGAACATAATGATATCAGCAACTTCTTCCCTGATTAAATCACTCACTCTTGCAGATCTTTTATAAGGTAATTTTCTCATATCATTCAATCCTGAATAGTTTTTATACTACAAATAATATCATAGCATCTCGGTAGTTGAATCAATAACTTCAACCTCATGAGTGTTATACACAACAGTCCGAATTTTCTCGAACACTTTATTAATAATCAATGTTTCATTTGCTACAATTGCAATGCCGATAACGCTGCGCTGCCACAGATTCTGAGCATCAACCTCGGCAACGGACACATTAAACTTGTTTTTGATCCTGTCAATCAGGCTTTTGACAACCATCCGCTTTGTTTTCAGGGAATTTGCTTCAGGAATATGCAAATCAAGAGTAAGAAGACCGACTATCATTGTTGATCCAGATACGACGAAGTTATTAATTGATGGATAACTCTCTACTCGAGCTTTGTAGCAATTTCTTCCTTAACATAATTCTCAAGGATATCTCCCTCCTTGAGGTCATTAAAATTCTCTATCATAATACCGCACTCAAATCCAGACAAAACTTCCTTCGCATCTTCCTTAAAACGTTTAAGAGATGAAATTTTGCTTTCATAGACGACAATACTATCTCTAATTACCCTTACCCCTTCACTTGCCCGGGATATTTTCCCATCAAGCACATGACAGCCGGCAATGGTGCCCAGCCTAGATACTGAAAAGAGGCTTCTTACTTCCGCCTTGCCGATAATTTTCTCTGTGATCGTAGGCTCGAGCAGACCTTCAAGTGCCTTTTTAACATCAGCAATTGCTTCGTAAATTATGTTATATAATCTGACATCAACGCCTTCCTTCTCTATGAGCGGAGCTGCATTGGCATCAGGACGTACACTAAATCCAATAATAATTGCATTGGAAGCAGCTGCAAGCATAACATCTGATTCGTTTATGCCGCCAGCTCCGGTATGAATCACATTAACTTTGACTTCAGCATGTGTAATACCCATCAATGCATCTTTCACTGCTTCGACAGAACCCTGAACATCAGCCTTAACAATAATATTCAGGTCCTTGATCTCACCTTCTTTTACCCTCTGAAACAGGTCGTCCAGAGTAACTTTCTTTCTCCTTGAAAGAGCAGCCGTCTTCTGTTTCTGTACTCTGTTAACCGCTATCTGGCGGGCCTTGCGCTCACTTTCCATAACAGCAAAAATATCTCCAGCCTGAGGAACTTCAGGAAAACCGATTACTTCAACCGGTGTCGATGGGCCGGCTTTCTGAATCTTTTTGCCTTTGTCGTCAATAAGCGCCCTGACCTTTCCGGCTATGGTCCCTACGAGGAATGGGTCCCCGATATTCAGTGTACCGGAATTAACCAGCACTGTACCTATCGGCCCCCTGCCCCTGTCAAGTTTCGCTTCAACTATGGTGCCTCTTGCAGGTTTATCATAGCTTGCCTTGAGCTCCATCATCTCAGACTGAAGGAGTATCATTTCCAGAAGTGTCTCAATGCCGGTCTGCTGTTTAGCCGAAACTTCAACAAATATGTTTTTTCCACCCCAGTCTTCAGGCACAATTTCATGTGTTGCAAGTTCAGTCTGGACTTTTGAGATATTGGCATCAGGTTTATCTACCTTGTTTATTGCAACAATAATTGGAACGTTTGCGGCCTTTGCGTGGTCAATAGCTTCAATCGTCTGAGGCATTACACTGTCATCGGCTGCAACAACAAGGATGACAATGTCAGTTACTTTTGCACCGCGAGCACGCATCATTGTAAATGCTGCATGGCCGGGAGTATCAAGAAATGTAATTTCTTTATCTTTAAGCTTAACTTTATAAGCACCGATATGCTGGGTAATACCGCCTGCTTCAGTGTCAGTAACCCTTGTTTCCCTGATTGCATCAAGGAGTGTTGTCTTACCATGGTCAACGTGGCCCATGATCGTCACAATCGGAGGACGGTGACTGAGAGTAGCCTCATCAATCTCCTGATCCTCAAACATCGCCTCATCATCTTCGATTGCGGTGATTTCTATTTTTAATCCGAATGCCTCCGACACAATATGAGCAGCTTCGGCATCAACAGGCTGATTAATTGTCGGCATTGAGCCCAGTTCCATGAATTTCTTTATAACATCGTTGAGTTTCTGACCGATTAATTCAGAAAATTCTTTTACCGTTGAACCTTCCTGGAATTTTATTACGCGCTTTCTTGGCTGGGTAGTAAGAGGAGTGTCATCTGCAACATCCGTCCTTTTCATAGTATTCTTCTTGTCCCGTTTATTAAAACGGGGCTTATTAAAGTCATGCCCCTTTTTTGAAACTTCCACCCTTCTGATGGAGTCAAAGGCCCTCTGCATTCCCGGTTTTGCCTTGAATTTGGATATTTTCTCCCCTTCCACCTCTTTTTTTAACCGGTCAGGAACAATTGCTTCGCCCTCGTCAGGTGGAGTTACTACTTTCTGTTTCGGTCCAGTTTTTGGAGCTTCCTTGCCTGCAACAGCTAGTTCTTCCGTGGTTTTTGCTTGCTGTTTCTCTTTTTTCACGGAAGGTTTGGCGGCTTTTTCTTTCACCTTTGGAGCTGATGGCTTTGCCGGTACACCGTAAAATTCTCTAAGCTTTTGCTCGGTCTCCTCATCAACACTTGACATGTGCGATTTCACTGATATGCCAAGCCCGGCAAGTTTGACTATTATCTCTTTGCTCGTTTTGCTAATCTCTTTTGAAAATTCATGTATTCGCATAGTTACCTTTAATATCCTTCGGAATCAAGCCCTTTAACATACTGACATAAAAGATAATTCCATCAAACCACGGCTTAAGCTGCAGGGTTGTAAGTTAATTTGGATTAATGTTATCATAACTCCTGTTTTTAATGCAATCATAACCGGCATTAAGTGTATTGTATAATAAGAAAATAACCATACTAGTTGATAAGAATTTTAAGGAGGAAGTTATAAATGGCAGTATGTTCAGTTTGTGAAAAGAAAAGAGTAACCGGCAATAATGTTAGTCACGCTAACAACAGGTCAAAAAGAGTGTTTAAACCCAACCTGCAGAGGATGAGAGTACAGACAGATAAAGGTACAAAAAGAGTTCATGTCTGCACCAGATGTCTTCGCTCAGGGAAAGTCGTCAAAGCTGTATAGAGAAGTCAACTTCTCCATTTCCTGACAATATTCTCTGGCCCGGTTTCATATATGCACACACTTCGAAATACCCTCGGCAAACTTGCCAAAAATCTAGGTATTGACAGCGGCGTAGCTCTCAACAAGCTAAGGAAACAATGGTCAACGCTGGTTGGGAAGCCAATTGCAGTTCATACCTATCCTGACTCTATAAAAAACGGCAATTTATCCATTGTCGTTGATACCCCGCAGTGGATACATCACCTAGGTTTCTATAAAAATGAAATTCTGGAAAAGCTGAAGTCCTTCGGCATTAACAGCATACGTTTCAGACTTGGAAGGTTACCTGAAAACACGAGTGAGTCTGTCAGCCCTGAAGATGCTGAGTTAACAGAAGATGATCTAATTTACATTGACAACACTGTCAAGGATTTAAAGGACGAAGAACTTAAAGAGACGTTCAGGACCTTAATACGCCACGGACTCAGCAAAAAGAAAAAGTAACTGCCCGCTACGCTGACTCGGCACGCTCTTCGTAAGTAAGAATTGGGTTTTCCTTCTTCCTTACAACATCTTCAGTAATAACACACTCTTTAATGTTTGTCTTTGAGGGGACCTCGTACATAATATCAAGCATAACGTCTTCGAGAATGGCCCTTAATCCGCGTGCACCGGTTTTACGTTTAATAGCTTCTTTGGCTATTTCATCATATGCCTTATCCGTAAACTTCAGCTTAACATTGTCAAATGAAAGCAGTTTCTGATACTGCTTTATGAGAGCGTTCTTTGGTTCTGTCAGGATTCTCTTCAATGCCGTTTCATCCAGCTCTTCAAGAGTAGCCACAACAGGCAGCCTGCCTGCAAACTCCGGAATTAGCCCGAATTTTATTAAATCCTGAGGCTGAGTAAGTTTCAGCATATCTCCCAATTGCTTCCCGTGAGTCTCTGTCGGCTTCGCACCAAAACCTACAGTTTTTTTACCAAGCCGCTCTCCTATGATTTTTTCAAGACCTACAAAAGCTCCGCCGCAGATAAACAGTATGTTTGTTGTATTGACCTGAACAAATTCCTGCTGGGGATGCTTTCTTCCACCCTGAGGAGGAATATTGGCAACCGTGCCTTCTATAATTTTCAGAAGCGCCTGCTGGACACCTTCACCAGAGACATCACGGGTAATCGAGACATTCTCAGTCTTACGGCTTATCTTATCTATTTCATCTACATAGATAATACCGCGCTGCGCTCTTTCAACATCATAATCGGCGGCCTGCAAAAGCTTAAGAATAATATTCTCAACATCTTCACCAACATAACCTGCTTCGGTCAGTGTTGTTGCATCAGCAATTGTAAAGGGTACATCCAGTATTTTTGCAAGTGTCTGTGCAAGGATAGTCTTTCCTGTCCCGGTAGGGCCTACCAGCACGATGTTGCTTTTTTGCAGTTCAACGTCAGACTTAAGAGGGTTATTAATTCTTTTATAATGATTATGTACAGCAACGGACAAAACTTTTTTCGCCCTCTCCTGTCCTATTACATAGTCATCAAGAAACTGCTTTATCTCCTTAGGAGTCGGCAGTTTCTTTGAAACGTTAATATCAAAGGAAGTTTCAAACTCCTCTGCCATTATTTCATTGCACAGGTTAATGCACTCGTCACAAATATAAACGGTCGGCCCTGCAATGAGTTTCCTCACCTCTCTCTGCCCTTTTCCGCAGAAAGAACATTTCAGCATTTCATCATAATCTTTTGTTGTTTTATCGTCTCTCACTATTCGCACCTACTTGTTCTTCAAAGTTTCTATTACATCATCAATAATGCCGTATTCCTTGGCTTCCTGTCCAGACATAAAATAATCTCTCTCAGTATCACCCATTATTTTATCAATAGGCTGTCCGGTGTGTTTGGAAAGGATGCCGTTCAATGTTTCTTTCAGTTTTAAAATCTCTCTTGCCTGGATTTCAATATCAGTAGCCTGTCCCTGAAAGCCGCCCATGGGCTGGTGTATCATTACACGTGAATGAGGAAGAACAAAACGCTTGCCGGCTGTCCCTGCAGTAAGAAGCAGGGCCCCCATGCTCGCTGCCTGTCCCAGGCAATATGTCGCAATATCAGGTTTTATGTACTGCATCGTATCGTATATGGCAAGACCGGATGAAACAACTCCTCCGGGAGAATTAATGTATAGATGTATATCCTTGTCAGAGTCCTCGGTCTGCAGAAAAAGCAGCTGAGCAATGACTGTATTGGCCAGGTTGTCCTCAATAGGATTGCCAATAAATACAATTCTGTCCTTTAAAAGCCTTGAATATATGTCATAGGCCCTTTCACTCCGTCCGGTCTGTTCAATAACCATGGGGATTAAACTCATGATATCTCCTTATAAGTAAAGTTAAAAATTAATAGTATATAGTTGTATCGACTTACGACCTCTAACTCTTAACTTTTTTCAATTGTTGACTTTTCAAGAATATGCTCAAGCACTTTGTCGGCAAACAACCTGCTCTTCAGTGCATCCATTGAGCCTTCTCTGGCCGCATACAGCTTGGTAACTTCCTCGGGCTTGAGATTATTCCGGGCCGCAATTTCCTCAATCGCTTTTTTGGTATCGTCGTCATTGACCTGAACATTCTCCTTTTTCCCTATGGCTTCAAGCAGGATAACACTCTTAACATTGTCCCTGGCATTGGCCTCGCTCGCTTTTTTCAGTTCATCATCGGACTTAACTTCCTGACCCCGCCGCATGGCCTCCTCTTTTTCCCGCTCCACAAGCGACTCAATTTCACCCTTTATCATTGATTCAGGAACAGCAAAGTCGTTGTTTTTAAGCAGCTCATCCAATATATCTTTTTTATAGTCCAGATTAATCATGCTCTGTTTCTGTTCCGAGATATGGTCACGTACTTTAGTGTTCAGTTCTTCAACGGAATCACAGTCATTATCTTTTGCAAAGTCATCGTCCAGAGGCGGGATATGCTTCTTTTTTGCCTCTGTGACTGTAATCTTGAACACTACTTCTTTTCCTGCAAGGGTTTTGTTAGGATTGTCGGCTTCAAACTTCAGAGATATTTCGGCTGTTTCCCCGGTTTTCTTCCCCATTAGAGCATCTGTAAACTCTTTGGGCATCTCGTTGGAGCCAAGAACAAAGGGGTATCCCTTGTATGTCATCTCTTCGCTCAACTCTCCGTCAATATAGGCTTCACTTTCCATAATAGCCATATCATTCTCTCCTAATGCTTCTTCAGATACAGCATACAATGCCTTTGCCTCTCTCATGGAGTTAAGGGCCTTTTCCACTTCATTGTCCTCAATAGTCAAAGGCTTTTCTTTCAGTTTAATTCCGTCAATGGCTATGTCGCCGATAACAGGCTTAATTTCAACAGTTACACTAAAGGAAAGGGGCTGATCATCCTTAATCGCCATCTGTTCATCAATCTGAGGATAGCTGACGGGCTCAATCTTAGCTTCACTGACCGCCTTCATGTAGTATTCAGGCACAAGCTTTTCTATTAATTGTGCTTCAACATTTTTGGAAAACTTCTTAATAAGTATGGATTTCGGCACCTTTCCCTGCCTAAAGCCGGGGATTTTTGCATTTGCCCTGATTTCATTATAGGCGGAGTCCGATTCTGATTTAATGACCTCTGTCGGAACATTGATCGTTAATTTTCTTTTTGTGGGTGATAATTCTTCTATTTCCTGTAGCATTTGTACCTCTGGTTCTTATTTATTTTGATATAATATTAGAATTATACAATTTGATTTGTCAATGAAATGTACCCTGAAATCCCTGGTTAATAAGGTATTACAACATCATATTCGGCCAGCATAATGGCAATCTCTTCAACGGACTTCTGCTCGAACTGGTTCTCTGGATTATTTGAGTATAACTTAACCTTAAGATCCCCAAGCATCTGGATATTTGTATCCATGTCGTAATCTGACTCCAGCTTATCGTCCATTATAAAAACGCTCACCTCATCATTTAAAAGAGTAGCGCCGACAGCCATCCTCATAGCTTCATGTTTTCTGTCTCTTACAAGTATCGCAATTTTTTTTGCCAATCAACCACTCCTCATTAAGTTATATTATAATAACTGTCATCCAAATTTGTCATTACACAAACATGCATCAATATAGAAATTAAGAAATGGAAAAAAAGATCTCTATCGTTATCCCGAACTATAACGGGGCAAAAACAATAGGCAAATGTCTTACAGCTGCTTTTTCATCGAACTATAGTAACTTCGAAGTAATTGTTGTTGATGATTGCTCAGATGACAATTCCGTTGAGATAATTAAGGGATTCCCATGCAAACTGCTCCGCCTGAAAGAACGTACAGGGTCCTCAAGGGCAAGAAATACAGGAGGAAATAACTGCAGCGGCGATATTATTTTCTTTACCGATGCCGACTGCCTGGTAAAGTCTGACACACTTTCAATAATAAACAACACATATATTTCTTTAGATCAGGATGTCGTTATAGGCGGAACATATACGGCCATACCCTATGACCGTCAATTCTGCAGTATTTTCCAGTCAGTGTTCGTCAATTATTCGGAAACCAAGAAAATACATAATCCCGACTATATAGCTGCCCACGCTATGTGCATCTATACTGAAACATTCAAAAAAAGCGGAGGATTCCCCGAAGTGTTCCTGCCTATAATGGAGGATATAGAGTTTAGTCACAGACTGAAAAGATCAGGTATAAAGCTCAGAATGAATTCCGACATACAGGTCAGACACATATTCGATTTTTCCTTAAATCGTTCTATACGCAATGCCTTCAGGAAAACAAGGTACTGGGTTATATACTCCCGTAAAAACAAAGATATGCTCACTGACTCAGGGACTGCATCTTATGAACTGAAGTTCAATGTATGTTCTTTCTTTGTCAATATTATATTGGTGTCATCATGGTTGTTGCTGAGCAATTCGATTTTTCTGGCTGCAGCGGCCGGCATTACTCTGTGCAATCTTTTTATAAATAGAATGATGTTTGAGGCTTTTTTCAGGGCCAAAGGCGGATTATTCGCCGTGGCTGCCATACTTTTTTATATGATAATATATCCCCTTCCTATCGGAGCCGGGACCGTTGACGGCATTATAAGTAACGACCTGAGGAGATAAACTGTCCATGACTTACTCACCATTTCGCCATATTGACTCTATCCTTCTGAAAAAGAAGCCGATACAGCTGACGCTTTTTCTTACGCGTAAGTGCAATGCCAGATGTAACTTCTGTTTTTATCTTTCTGAAAACAGTATTGACCATGATCATCGGGAACTGTCCCTTAGTGAAATACAAAAGATTTCTTCATCAACGGGCAAACTGCTCTGGCTGGCTTTCTCCGGAGGTGAAATTTTCTTAAGAGACGATATTGTGGATATTACAAAAACTTTTTACGATAACAATCATCCGGCCATCATACTCTTCCCCACAAACGGCCTTTTAACCGATGTGATAAAGGAACGAACCGAATCGATACTCGAATACTGCAGCAACAGCACTATTGTGACCAAGCTTTCCCTGGAAGGTACAGAAAATGTACATGACACTATCCGCGGCAAAGGCAGCTTTAAAAAAACCATGGAAACATATACAGCCCTTGGAGAGCTCCTTGACAAATACCCTAATTTTGATCTTGGAATAAATACAGTATTTTCTGCGGCAACCCAGGAATCGATTGATGATCTGATTCATTTCGTTAACGGACTTGACAGGGTCAAAACCCACACCATATCCCTTATCAGGGGGGACGTACAGGATAAAGCACTGAAAGATGTGGATATTGAAAAGTACCGTAAGACAATAAACCGGCTTGATAAAAACCTGAAACTGAATATTGCCAGTCAATATCGCTTCAGGGGAGCAAAACTCAAGGCTGCCCAGGATATTCTGCAGCGGCGAATCATATATGAAACCTTTGCCAATAAGAAACAGCTTCTCCCCTGCTACGCCGGAAAACTAAACCTTGTTATCACAGAAACAGGCGACATATACCCCTGTGAATCATTTTCAATGCTTATGGGTAATGTACGGGACATCGGATACGATATTAATGGGATGCTGAAGACACCTGAAGCCCGGAATATTCTCCGCTCAATTAAGGACCGAAAATGCTTCTGCACTCACGAGTGTTATGTGATGACAAATATTCTTTTTAACCCGGCAATGTATCCGTCTTTGCTTAAAGAGTATATCAAACTTCCTTAACCTAAAGTAAAATCAGGGAATACCGTATATAAGTATGAATATAAAACCTAATTGCAATCGTACTAATAATTGCTTATCATAATTAAATGAGTTTATCAGTTATCATTTTAGCTGCAGGCCTTGGAAAACGCATGAGGTCTGATAAACCCAAAGTACTCCACGAGGTACTGGGCAGACCGATGCTGCAGCATGTCATTGATGCTGTCAAGCCTTTAAAACCCTCAAAAGTTGTGGTTGTTATCGGCAATGGCGCAGATGCTGTAAAAAAACAGATCAATGAGAAAGGCATCTCATTTGTTCTCCAGAAAAAACTGCTCGGCACCGGGGATGCTGTCCTGA
The DNA here is from genome assembly GCA_003354025.1 of Nitrospirota bacterium. Lineage (GTDB taxonomy): Bacteria > Nitrospirota > Thermodesulfovibrionia > UBA6902 > UBA6902 > Glo-13. The sequence continues at coordinate 19,163 of PIVU01000017.1, read as the reverse complement.
CTGCCAGAAACCATATCAGAAGCGGCGCTATTCTTGTTATTAATGGAGACGGCCCCCTCATCACAACAAAAACGTTAAAAGGATTTTTGACAAAACACAGGCGTCACAAAAACATTGTCTCTTTCCTCTCTTTTCTCAACGACTCCCTCGCAGGCTACGGAAGAGTGTTCCGTGACAAAAGCGGGAAAGTGACAGGAATAGTTGAAGACAAACACGCCAGCCCCGAGGAGAGAGCAAAGTTCAATGAACTTAATAGCGGAATTTATATTATTGAAAAAGCAGCTCTTCGCTATTTAAGCGAAATCAAAAAGAACAGTTCTTCGGGAGAATATTACCTTACGGACATTGTAGATCTGGCTGCATCGGCCGGCAAAAAAGTTAATACCTACCTTTGCCCTCAGGAAGAAACAAGGGGCGTCAACAGCAGAAGAGAACTATTTGAGATTTCCAATATTATGAGAGACAAGATAATCTCAAAATGGCTTGATAAAGGTGTCACGTTTATAGACCCGGCAACAACGGTCATTCATTCATCTGTTTCCATCGGGAAAGACACTATCATTTACCCGAACACTTATCTTGAAGGCAGTACTTCAATCGGCAGGAACTGCATTATTTATCCAGGATCAAGGATTTGTGACAGTTCCCTGGGAGATAATGTCATTGTTAAAGACAGCACTTTAATTGAATCCAGCCTAATCGGCAAAGGCGCTTCAATAGGCCCCTTTGCCCACCTCAGACCGGAAAGTGATATTGGGCGGAACGCAAAAGTCGGCAACTTTGTTGAAATCAAGAAATCCAGACTCGAAGAAGGAGTAAAAGCGTCCCATCTCTCCTACCTGGGAGATGCCGAGATCGGTAAAGATGTAAACATAGGCGCCGGCACAATTACATGTAATTATGACGGTAAAAATAAGTTTAAGACAAAGATCGAGGCTGGAGTCTTTATAGGAAGCGATTCCCAGCTGGTAGCGCCGGTCACAATCGGTAAGGGAGCATATGTTGCAGCCGGTGCCACTATTACAAAAAATGTACCATCCGGAGCTCTTGCAATCAGCAGAAACCGGCAAAAAAATCTTGACTCGTGGGTATCAAACAATAAATCGAAGTCAAGAAAAAAGGGGAAATAATTATAGCATGTGCGGAATAATCGGTTACATCGGACCAAAAAATTCCATTCCAATATTAATTAACGGCCTAAAAAGGCTCGAGTATCGTGGATATGATTCTGCAGGAATATCTTTCTTAAATGACGGGAAAGTAAGTGTTCGACGCTGCGCGGGCAAGATTAAAGAGCTTGAGTCTTCCATTAAGAGCGAAAAGCTAAAGAGCCCTATCGGTGTCGGCCATACAAGATGGGCAACCCATGGAAAACCGTCTGAAGAAAATGCCCATCCTCACAGAGCGGGCGGAATAGTGGTTGTTCACAATGGGATCATTGAAAACTACTTTGAGCTAAGGGCAGGTCTAAAGAAAAAAGGACATAAATTCACTTCTGAAACAGACACGGAAGTCATATGCCACCTGATCCATAGCTATATTAAAAAAAGCAAGTCACTGGAAGAAGCAACTAAAAAGGCTTTAAAGCACGTTGACGGCGCATATGCAATCGGGGTTATCAGTGAGTCAGAGCCGGACAAAATCATTGCCGTGAAAAAAGACAGCCCTCTTGTTTTGGGTATTGGTGAAGGAGAATACTTTCTGGCTTCAGACATTCCTGCATTTCTTAAGTACACGAGGAAAGTAATTATTCTTGAAAATGATGAAATGGCTGTAATGACCCGCAGCGGAGTTTCAATAAGCAATATCCTCAAGAACAAACCTGTTAAAAAGAAAATAATGCAGATTACATGGAGCCCTACCATGGCTGAAAAGGGCGGATACAAGCATTTCATGATGAAAGAAATATTTGAGCAGCCCCGCGCAATAGCAGATACAATAAGAGGCAGATTCTCCATAGAAAAAGCAAAAGTCAATATTGAAGAGTTTTCACTCACCGAAAGCCGGCTGAAAAACCTGAAAAAAATATTTCTCGTAGCCTGCGGGACATCCTGGCACGCGGCGCTTATTGGCAAATACATGCTGGAAGATATGGCACAAATTCCATGTGAAGTGGATATTGCTTCAGAGTTCAGGTACAGAAAACCCCTCATTCCAAGGGGCAGCCTTATGATAGTTATTACACAGTCCGGCGAAACCGCTGATACTCTTGCAGCACAGAGAGAAGCGAAAAGACTGGGAGCAAAGGTAATGACCATATGCAATGTAGTGGGCAGTACGTCAGCCAGGGAGGCAGACAGTGTATGTTTTACTCACTCCGGGCCTGAAATTGGTGTGGCTTCAACAAAAGCATTTACAACTCAGCTTACAGCCCTTTACCTTTTTTCGATTGCAGTAGCCAAGGCAAAGGGAAAACTGAAACCCAAGGAGATCAAATCACTGTTTCGTGATCTGCTGGAACTGCCTGAAAAAGTCGAACAAGCTCTTCAGTGTAACAATGCGATTTTAAAAATTGCACGAAAATTCCATCGAGTAAGCGATTTTTTGTATCTCGGCCGTGGAATCAACTACCCTATCGCACTTGAAGGTGCCCTGAAATTAAAAGAGATTTCTTATATACATGCTGAAGGATATCCTGCCGGTGAGATGAAGCACGGACCAATTGCACTCATCGATAAGGACCTGCCTGTCCTTGCTCTTGCTCCGGACAGCAATGTGCTGGAGAAAATACTCTCTAACATGGAAGAAGTTAAAAGCAGGGGCGGACAACTCATAGCAGTGGCCACGGAAGGCAACAGCAAGATCCAGTCCCGTGCTTCACATGTGGTCCTCATGCCAAAAACCAATAACTACCTGTCACCGATTATCTTCTCCATCCCGCTGCATCTGCTGGCCTATCACATTTCAGTGCTGAGAAAGTGCAATGTTGACCAGCCCCGGAACCTTGCCAAGAGCGTTACAGTGGAATAATTGTTATTAATTTTAACAATTGATCGATAAGAAGTAATAATTCAGCAACAATTTTCCAATTTATTCTGATATAATAATAAATCTAAACGGACTTGTGTTTCCCGCAGTTTGTTAACTCACATAGATCCCAATTATAAGGGGGAGGAATGACAAAAAAGTCGCTGATCAGCGGTCTTAATTCCCAGCAAAAAGACGCTGTACTACACACTAATGGACCATTACTTATTCTTGCAGGAGCAGGAAGCGGTAAAACAAAAGTAATTACGCACAGGTTCGCATACTTGACGGCCGCTGAAAAAATCGCTCCGACATCTATACTTGCCATGACCTTTACAAACAAGGCAGCAAAGGAAATGAAGGAGAGAATTGAATCGATTACTAAAACAAGCACAAAAGGTTTATGGATCGGCACATTCCATTCCTTATCTGCAAGAATCTTAAGAAAAGAAATTGATAACATTGGATATAGCAGCGATTTCTGCATATACGACGAAAGCGATTCAGGAAACCTGGTACGTTCCATATTAAAGGAATTTAAGATTCACGAAGCTCTTTACAGGGGCATTTCATCAAAGATATCATCTTTAAAAGCCTCTCTCGTAGGCCCCGATGAACTGCTTGCGAATGAAGACAGCTATGGTTTCGATGAAAAATTTGCGAGAGTATACGTAAGGTACCAGAACGAACTCAAGAAGAACAATGCACTGGACTTTGATGACTTGATAATGCTCACTGTAAAACTGTGTGAGGAACACCCTGCAGTTCTTAAAAAATACCAGAAGGAATTCTCACACATTATGATAGACGAATTCCAGGACACAAATGCATCGCAATACAGACTTACAGCACTTCTTGCAGGCAAGCAGAAGAATATCTGCGTAGTCGGAGATGATGATCAAAGCATTTATAAATTCAGAGGTGCTGAGGTCGGCCATATAAGAAACTTCAAGAAGGACTTCAAAAAAACCAAAACTATAAGACTGGAACAGAACTACCGTTCCACACAGAATATCCTGGATATTGCCGATAGTATAATCGCAGGCAGTCCTGACAGAATGCCTAAGAAACTGTGGACAGACAAGGGCAAAGGCGAAAAGATATATCACTGCACTACTATCAATGAAAAGGAAGAAGCCCGGTACATTGCTCAATCCATAAAAGAGCTGTATCTGAAAGGCAAGTATTCCTACAAAGACATCGCAATTCTATACAGGGTCAACCAGCAGTCCAGAGTTCTCGAAGAAGCCATGAGAGAAGTGGGCCAGCCATACAAAATATTCGGTGGCATAAGTTTTTACCAGAGAAAAGAAATTAAAGACATTATCTCTTACCTGAAGGTTCTTGCTAACCCGGATGATTCTGTAAGTTTAAAGAGAATAGTCAACTGCCCGCCAAGGCTGATAGGCACGACAACTGTCACACGTGTAGAAAACGAGGCCCGCAAACGGGAAGAAGGTCTATACAAGACAATGAAACATATCATCACAAACAGTGGTTATACAAATTCCCTGAAAGATAAACTGAGAGACTTTGTCCTGATGACCGAAGAACTGATTGAAAACAGGGACATCAACCTTTCTGAACTCATCGAAATGATATATGAGAAATCAGGATATCTTGAGTGGGTTGAAGAAGGAAAAGTTGAGATTCTCAAGGAACTCGTGAGCGCAGCTGAAGGCAAAGACCTCCGGTCATTCCTTGATAATGCTTCTCTATTCAGCGGACTGGATGAATCGGGTTCAGAAGACAGTGTCTCCCTTATGACACTGCACAGCGCCAAAGGACTGGAATTCCCCGTAGTCTTTCTTGCAGGTATTGAAGACGGTCTGGTACCTCATTTCCATGCCATAAAAGATCCTGATGAGCTTGAGGAGGAGCGCAGACTCTTCTATGTTGGAATTACCAGGGCCCAGGACATGCTCGTTTTATCAGGAGCAAAAAAGAGGCGTCTCTATACAAGCGTACAGGAGCAGCAGCCTTCAAGGTTTTTAACTGACATACCATCAGGATGCTACCACTGTATAGAGAAAAGGCCCAGGGGAGATGCAGCGATCAGTTCATCTTCCGTTAAAATTCCTGTAAATTTACTGAACAGGTCACCCTTTGCTGCAGGAGCAAGGGTCAAACATCCCAAGTGGGGAGTTGGCGTTGTCCGGGACACCTATGGAGAGACTGACGATGTAAAAGTCATGGTTAACTTCCCTTCGGTAGGCATGAAGAGACTATCCCTCAAGTTCGCCAACCTGGAAAAGATCTGATGGATATAGACCATGCAGCGATGCTGGCAAGACTCAATATTTCCGACAGTGAAAAGGAACTCTTTACCGGACAGGTCCAGAGCATAATTGACTACATAGAAAAGCTCAACGAGCTTGATACCACGAATGTTGAGCCCACAGCTCATATTCTGCCAATAAGCAATGTGTTCAGAGAAGACAGTCCCAGGGATTCACTTCCAAGGGACAAAGCCCTGCAAAATGCTCCGCAAGAGAATGAAGGCTTTTACAGAGTACCCAAGATAATAGAATAAGAACAAATTTCAAAGCTCAAATGTCAAATCAATTCCAAATGCATCAGTATTTCACGTTTAATCCTTTGAAATATATGAATTATTAAAGTGTTAACTAGTTATTTGGAGTATATAACTTGAATCCTGCATATCGAATTTGTTATGTTGGTATTATAAGGTTCAGGATTGATTAATAAGAAATGGAGAGTAAAGAATGCTGAAATGCATGCTAAGATCAAAAATTCATCAGGCTACGGTTACTGATTCAAATATATTATATGAGGGAAGCCTAACGGTCGACCAGGAACTTCTTGATGCCACCGGGATTAAACCATTTGAACAGGTACGTGTTAGTAATATGAATAATGGCGAACGTTTTGAAACATACATTATTCCGGGAGAGAGGAATTCCGGCACTATATGTCTGAACGGAGCTGCTGCAAGAAAAGGCGTAACAGGGGATCTAATAATTATATTTTCCTATGCCTATTATACAGAAGAAGAGATCGCCGATTTTTCACCGAAAATCGTCAGACTTGATAAAGACAATAGAATAATCAAGTAAGTTGGCATAATGACTGGCTGATATCACAACCTGTACCCTCTTATCTGGGCACACATCAGCCGCAGCATATAAATATCATTAAATCAATCAGTTAATCAAACTGCGCGCATTACTAGTCTTGCTTTAATAATTTGTGAAAGTTATATTATGCAGTATCTTAAAAGAGAGGGAGGTGATACTATATGCCCGCTGTAACAGTAAGGAAAAACGAACCATTTGAGAAAGCACTACGCAAGTTCAAGAAACAGTGCGATCTCGAAGGAATCCTCTCCGATGTCAGGAAAAATGCGTATTATGACAAGCCAAGCGTGAAAAGAAAAAAGAAGTCAATCGCTGCCAAGAAAAAAATAGCCAAACAATCCAGGAATTCGAGGTAAAAACATGTCACTGGGAGAAAAATTGTCAGGAGACTTGAAGGCAGCCATGAAATCCGGCGACAAGGACAAAGTCTCGATACTGAGGATGGTTAAATCCTCTATAAAGAACCTGGAAATCGATCAGAAGTCATCACTTGATGACAAGGCGATTTCTTCCATCCTCCGGTCGTTTGTCAAGCGTGCAAAAGAATCAATCGACCAGTATTCCGGCGCCGGCAGGACAGAGCTTGCTGAAAAGGAAAAAAGGGAGCTTGCCATTATTCAGGATTATCTTCCCAGGCAGCTCGACACAGAGGATGCCCGCAAAATCATTCAGGAGGTAGTAAGTGAAACAGGAGCTGCCGAACCGGGAGATATGGGAAAGGTAATGAAGGCATTAATGGTCAAAGCCGGCGGACAGATTGACGGTAAGATGGCAAGCGGCCTGGTAAAAGAAATACTGGAGGCATAATTGAAGTTAAAAAAAATCTACGAATTAATCGTTCAAACAGGAATTGACTCGGATCCCCGCGGGAAAAAGACAGTTCTAAAATCCCTTGATAAAAAGAAAAAAACCTTCAAAGGCTTAAAGAAAGAGGAAAAGGCGTTCTTTGATGAAGAGAGCCTCTCTAATCCATACGCTGATACAAGAATCCTTCACGGCAAAGGCAGTGAAGAAATTAAAACCGCTCTTGTCGGGATTGATGCTGAAAGCCCCGAGATAATGCTTGCGGACAGACTCACGGAAAAGGGACAGAAGATCGACCTTGTAATTGGACATCATCCCGAAGGAAAGGCCTTTGCCAATTTCCATGAGGTCATGTACATGCAGGCTGACATTCTCAGGAAGTTCGGTGTACCGATTAATATTGCGGAAAGCCTGCTTGAAGGCAGGATCAGAGAGGTTGAGCGAAGCGTTTCCCCTGCAAATCACACGAGGGCATCTGATGCAGCCAGACTGCTTAATATACCCTTCATGTGCGCTCATACCCCTGCTGACAATATGGTTACAACTTTCCTTCAAAAAATATTTGATAGGAAAAAACCGGACACTCTCGGAGATGTCATACAAATTCTGAAAGATATTCCCGAGTACCGCGAAGCAGCCAGAAACAATTCCGGCCCGTCAATACTCCTGGGATCAAACGACCGCAGCGCAGGGCAAATTTTTGTTGACATGACCGGCGGTACCGGCGGATCAAAGGACATTTTCCAGAGTCTTGCCAGTTCAGGAATCAACACCATAGTAGGCATGCACCTCGGTGAAGCACACAGAAAAGAAGCGGAAAAGCATCATATCAATGTAGTCATTGCCGGTCACATCTCAAGCGACAATTTAGGGATAAACCTTGTCCTCGATGAACTCCAGAAAAAAGGCAGTTTAAAAATAGTGCCATGCTCCGGTTTTTGGAGACATTCGAGAATTAAAAAATAAAGACATCAGGCACAGAGGTCCAGAGGCAGTCGGTTCGACTAAACTCCGGCACATAGTTTCAAATATTATCCAATGGAGTCTAGTCGAACCGACTGCCGTTTTAACTTTGCACACTCCGATTATTCATATCTCGATCAATAAAAGAATATATAAATAATCTAAGCAGAAAGCACATAATGGGACCATACGACAACACCCTTCAGGAGATAAAGGACAGGATAGATATAGTTGATTTGATATCTGATTATGTCAATCTGAAGAAAGCAGGCCAGAACTGGAAGGGTCTCTGCCCCTTTCATACTGAAAAAACGCCTTCCTTTACTGTCAGTCCGGCCAAGCAGATTTTTCACTGCTTCGGATGCGGGACCGGCGGAGACATATTCACATTCCTGGTAAACCACGACAGCCTCACTTTCCCTGAAGCACTTAATATACTGGCTAAAAAGGCGGGTGTTACGCTTAAGGTGGACAAAAGGTCATCAGCTCAGGCGGGAGAGAGAGAAACTCTTGTCAACATCCATAAAGACGCCCTCTCCTTCTTTCAGCAGCATCTGCCTCAAAACGCAAAAGCACTTGCATACCTTGAAAAACGGGAAATCAGCAGAGATGTTCAGAATATGTTCTCCATCGGATATGCACCAAAATCCTGGAACGCACTGCTGAACTTTCTGAATCGTAAGCGCTACACATCTGAAATGATTAAGAAAGCCGGTCTTGCGGTGCAGGGACAAAAAGGCCAGTATGATACATTCAGAGACCGCGTAATCTTCCCTATTTTTGACCTCAGGGGAGATGTAATTGCCTTTGGCGGAAGATCCATTGACGGCTCCGACCCCAAGTATCTGAATTCTCCAGAAACCCCGATTTTCAATAAGAGCAAGGTACTTTACGGTCTTGACCGCGCAAAGGACGCTATTAAGCATGACAAATACGCCCTGTTCATGGAAGGCTACACTGATGTCATTACAGCACATACATTCGGTTTCACAAACGCCGTAGCTCCTCTGGGGACCGCATTTACCCCTGAGCACGGCAAATTAATAAAACGATTTACGGAAACGGTCATCCTTGTTTTTGACAGTGACCAGGCTGGAAAAAAGGCAGCAAAAAAGGCGGCTGGAATTCTGCTTGAAGCCGGAACCAATGTGAAAATATTGTCATTTCCGGATAAAGAGGACCCTGACAGTTTTCTGAAGAAACACGGAAAAGATGCCTTTAGCAAGCTGCTTGAACAGCCGCTTTCCATCGTAGACTTTATTGTACAACAGGGAGGCGAAAAGCATCTGCTGGCCGATGAAGCTTTTGAAATCATAGCCAAAATACCCAATGAAATACTGCAGGACGAGTACATCATTATGCTGGCTGACAAAATCAATGTTAATGAGCAGAAAGTGAGAGAGCGGTTTAAGAAAATCATGACCCGCGGACAGGGCAGAACCAGGCAGACCGTTCAGGCAAAGCCCAAACAGAGGCCTTTAAATGAAGAATATTTAATAAAACTCATTCTTCAGCTGCCGGAGAGAGCAGAGGAGATCACAGGCAAACTGTCCCTCGATGACTTTAAAGATCAGACACTTCGCAGTATCTTCTTGAAAATCCAGAACGGACCGGCAGACTTCAATAGTCTAATAGCAATAAGTGAAGGCGAAGAAAAAAGCGTGCTGACAAGAGTATCCATGGAAGAAGATTTTGAACACCCCGTAAAGGTCTTGACTGACTGTATAAAAAACCTAAAAGATAACCAACGCTCTATTATCCTGCAGGAACTTCAGCAAAAAATCAGACAGGCAGAGAAACAAAAAAATACTGAACTTTTAAAAACACTCCAGAAAGAGCACTATAATCTTCTAACACGCAAAGAGCATTAAGTTGATGCTGACCTGTCCATATTCCTGATACCCCTGCGTTTATTCCTCAGGGCAACTTACGATTTACAAAATCCGCCAAATCAGAATACAATATATGCATGAAAGACCCGTTCATGCAAAAAACCTACGATATAGAAACGGGCAAACTACATGTGCCCTGCCCTCACAGTGAAAGGACTGATATACATATCCATGTCGTTATTAAGGAGGGTTATTGCTACCGTTCGGAAGAGTGCATGGTAATCTGGTGTAAATACAACCGCCTGCAGACCGACCTTGATGCTTTTCTGTCATTAATCTGGTAATTGCCTATATATATTATTGGCCTATTGCAAAATCACACCTCTCTCTGCTATATTTATAAGTCGGAGGTAGTGATGAAAGAAAAAATACACCCAGAAATAAAAGATGTCAAAGCAGCATGCGCTTGTGGAGAGTCATTTGAGACTCGCTCAACACAGGATTCCATACATGTTGATATTTGCTCAAAATGTCACCCTTTCTTCACCGGTAAACAGAAACTGGTCGATTCAGAAGGAAGGGTTGAAAAGTTTAAGAAAAAGTACGCAAAACACAATAAGTAGCAAAAATAAAAAGGAAATTTCGCTTCTTGCATTATTTTACAGGGTGCGCGATTTCCTTTTTTTATTGCATAAATCCGCAGATTACGCAGATTTGCACAGATTAAAAAGAATCAATCTAAACAACCTGCTCAATCTGTCCGATAAGTAAATGAGGTGAAACATGAGTGATGTAGGTGGACAGGCTGTTATAGAAGGCGTCATGATGAGATCGGGCGATGCATATACAATCGCCGTAAGAACACCCGAAAAAGATATTGTCTTAAAAAGAGAGCGTATCAAAAAATTACCCAAACCCCTTCGGTGGCCCATATTAAGGGGAGTTATTGCTCTTGTGCAGTCACTTTCCATCGGCATACGGGCCCTTCTGTATTCAGCGGAAGCCTCCGGGCATGAAGAAGAAACCCCGACTACTCTTTCACTGTATCTCACCGTTATCACAGCTTTTATTATTGGAATAGGCTTATTCCTCCTCCTTCCCCTGTACGCCACCAAGTGGCTAGGGATATTGTTCCAGTCAATAAACGATAGCTCTATCATGTTCAACCTTGTTGACGGAGTGATCAGAGTTGCAGTCTTTCTTACATATATTCTTGCAATAACAACGAGCAAAGACATAAAAAGAGTATTCCAGTACCATGGAGCCGAGCATAAGGTTGTGCACGCATTTGAGGCAGGAGAAGAGCTGACTCCGGAAAATGCGGACAAATACAGTACTCTGCATCCTCGATGCGGTACAAGCTTTCTTCTGATCGTTATGATGATAAGTATTGTAATATTTTCACTCATACCGAAGGACTGGGCATTTATTGATAAATTCCTGTCACGGCTGGTACTTATGCCCCTTATTGCAGGTTTGTCATATGAGTTTATAAAGTTATCCTCAAAAAAAATGAACAATCCATTTATTCGCATGGCGTCAATGCCGGGCATTTGGCTGCAAAGATTCACAACCGGGGCCCCGTCATATGACCAGATAGAGGTAGCCATTAAAGCCCTGAAAGAGGTCCTCATCATGGATCCGAAACGTAATAAAGCGGAGGAAATTCAGAACGATGTTATTGGATAAACTCCAGGAAATAGAAGACAAATACGAAGAACTTACCCGGAAACTTTCTGACCCTGAGGTCTTTTCTGATTATTCAATAAGTCAAAAATTCTCAAAAGAGCAGTCAGACATTGAAGATGTGGTCCAGAAAATCAGGGAGTATAAAAAAATACTGGCAGGAATCAGCGAAGCAGAGGAAATGCTCAATACAGAAAAAGATGCAGATTTAAAGGAACTCGCTGAAGCAGAACTGGATGAGTTAAAGAGTAAGAAACCTGATGTTGAGAGTGAGTTAAAAATATTGCTGGTCCCCAAAGATCCCCGCGACGATAAAAATATTATTCTTGAAATACGGGCCGGGACAGGCGGTGATGAAGCCGGACTTTTTGCAGGTGATCTTTTCAGGATGTACAGCAAATATGCAGAAGGCAGACGATGGAAAGTGGATGTTATGGACATGAGCACAACCGGTGTAGGCGGCGTCAAGGAAGTAGTCGCGTCTATACAAGGGAAAGGCGCATTCAGCCGTCTTAAGTATGAAAGCGGCACACACCGCGTTCAGAGAGTACCGGCAACTGAGACTCAAGGAAGAATTCATACATCTGCTGCAACTGTAGCAGTGCTTCCCGAAGCTGAAGAAGTTGACCTTAAAATCGAAGAGAAGGATTTGCGGGTTGATACATACTGCTCCTCAGGTCCGGGAGGACAGGGCGTTAACACAACATATTCTGCAGTCCGCATAGTTCATGTCCCTACCGGACTGATCGTACAGTGCCAGGACAGCCGCTCGCAGATTAAGAATAAAGAGAAGGCCATGAAAGTTTTGCGTTCAAGACTTTACGAACTGGAACTTGAAAACCAGGAAAAAGAGCGTGCTGATGAGAGAAAATCCCAGGTGGGATCAGGCGACAGAAGCGAAAGAATAAGGACATATAATTTCCCTCAAAACAGGGTCACAGACCACAGAATAGGATTGACCCTTCACAAACTCACGTTAATCCTTGAAGGCGATCTTGACGAATTGAGTGACAGCCTTAATACTCATTACCAGGCCGAAAAACTAAAAGATTTTTAAAAAACGGGGGCTCCAGCAAACATAACATTTTCTTATTTTTCACCCTAGAACCCTCGACCCCTAGAATCCTTGACCCCTTTTATTCTATATGAAAGCTCTAATTAAACTTCAGGAACTATCAGAATTACTTTCCCGCCGGGGTATAGAACACTCCGACAAGGAAGCTGAGCTTATGATCAGGCACGGGCTGAATATGAATCTCGTTGACCTGTTAAAAGACAACCCTGAGCTTGATGACGAGCAGAGCCTGACTCTTGACAACATGGCAGATAGAAGAATCAAGAGGGAGCCTCTGCAGTATATTATTGGACACACTGATTTCCTCGGACTTACAATAGATGTCGGCCCGGGAGTCCTTATCCCCCGTCCGGAGACGGAATTAATGGCGGAGTACGCCATTAAAGTTGTCAGTTGTCAGTTGTCAGTTGTCAGGGATAAAGCTCATCGAGCGTCGATATTGGATCTTTGCACAGGTAGCGGTTGTCTGGCTCTTGCTCTTGCACAGGCGTTTCAGGATAGCGATGTAACTGCTGTTGATATATCAGAGGATGCTTTGAAGTATGCTCGCAAAAACGCTGAATTAAACAATGCCAGAAATGTCAGATTTATTAGCGGACACCTTTTTGATCCGCTGGAGAAAGATTCGTTATTTGATTTCATTATCTCAAATCCGCCTTATATAAAAAGCCAGGTCATTGCAACACTCCAGCCTGAAATCAATGAATGGGAGCCCGTCAATGCCCTTGACGGTGGTAATGACGGGCTGGATTTTTATAAAAAGATAGTTACTGAAGCCCGCCGCTATCTTAAAGAGGAGGGGATGATAATGTTCGAACTGGGAGACGATTGCGCTGAATCAGTTGCAGTCCTGTTTGAAAAGGCCGGTTATAGCCATGTAAGTATGAAGGAGGATTATGCCGGAATCAAGAGGATAATATCTGCGCAAAAATAATTTTCTGACTATGTGTTGATTAGCCTGGATAAATTTGAAATTTCATTTTTTTGCAATATCGTTTATTTTATTAGTGTCTTAAAATAGCATATGACCATAAATTCTAAATATAAGGAACGTTCATCACTCTATGGATAAACTCGCAATACATGGAGGAGTAAGATTAAAAGGTGAAGTCACAGTCAGCGGGGCCAAGAATGCGGCCCTCCCTGTAATGGCTGCTTCAATCCTTGCTCCCGGAGAGCACAATATATATAACATCCCGGACCTGAGAGATATAACAACAATGGGGAAGCTGCTCGCTCACCTCGGTATGGGATACCATCAGGAAAATGAAGAGGTAATTCTTCAATCCAATAATATATCCTCAATTGAAGCCCCCTATGACTTCGTAAAAACAATGCGCGCTTCAGTCCTTGTCCTGGGCCCTTTGCTTGCAAGAATGGGAGAAACAAAAGTATCTCTTCCCGGAGGCTGTGCAATCGGCGCCCGCCCAATCAACCTTCACATAATGGGGCTGGAGAAGATGGGAGCAACCTTCACTCTAACTGACGGATACATACATGCAAAAGCAAAAAAGCTCAGGGGGGCCACAATTTGCTTTGACATTCCGACTGTCACAGGCACTGAGAACTTAATGATGGCCGCAACGCTGGCTGATGGTTTAACCGTGCTTGAGAACGCGGCCTGTGAGCCTGAGGTAATGGATCTGGCCAATGCCCTGATTTCAATGGGAGCCGACATTGAGGGAGCAGGAACAAACTTAATCAGAATAAATGGCGTTACCAGCCTGAAACCCCTTAATTACAGGATAGTGCCGGACAGGATTGAGACCGGGACGTTTATAACTGCAGCCGCCATAACCGGGGGGGAGATCTTAATAAACAGCTGCAACCCTGTTCATTCCGACGCCTTTATCAATAAAATGAAAGATGCAGGTGTATCTATTGAAGCAAAGGACAGTCAGTTGCTGGTCAAAGGTCCTGACAAAATAATCGCGGAAGATATTAAAACAATGCCCTATCCCGGCTTCCCCACAGATATGCAGGCGCAGTTTATGGCTTTAATGACCATAGCTGAAGGCTCTAGTCTTATTACGGAAAGCATATTTGAAAACAGGTTTATGCATGTAGCGGAAATGAGAAGAATGGGAGCTAATATAAAAGTGGAAGGTTCAACCGCTACTGTCAAAGGAGTGAAAAGCCTGAAAGGCGCCCAGGTAATGGCAACAGATCTAAGGGCAAGCGCCTCTCTGGTCCTGGCCGGTCTTGCTGCCGGAGGAGAAACGGTCATTGACAGGGTATATCACATTGATAGAGGCTACGAAAGAATAGAGGAAAAACTCAAGATGCTGGGAGCAAAGATCAGGAGAATTAGATGAGGATATTAAAAACAGCACAGGTTGATGCATTTATAGCCCGCCTTAAAAAAAGGGCCTCAATTTCCATTCTGGAAGATGACATCCAGAAAACTGTGAGAAAAATAATACTCGATGTTCAGAGACAGGGTGATAAAGCAGTTAAACGATACACTGCCAAATTTGATTCAGTCAAAGCGAAGCAGCTGTCTGTCAGCAGAAAAGAGATCAATTCAGCATCGGGTAAAGTTGACAAAGAGTTTTTGAAAGCTTTGGAAAAAGCCGCAGGCAGGATCAGAAAATTTCATCAGCGGCAAAAGGAAAAGTCATGGAAATACACTGAGGAAGGAATAACCCTTGGACAGATCATAAACCCGCTGGACAGAGTGGGCGTATATGTTCCCGGAGGCAAGGCAACATATCCTTCAACTGTCTTAATGAATGTAATCCCTGCACAGGTCGCCGGGGTAAGTGAAATTGCACTATGCGTCCCTACTCCTGACGGAGAATTCAACCCATATGTAGCTGCTGCTATAAAACTGCTTGATGTTCGTGAGGTATACAGAATCGGCGGTGCTCAGGCAGTTGCTGCCCTGGCTTACGGAACAGAGACAATTAAGAGAGTAGATAAAATAGTAGGCCCGGGCAATATATATGTTGCTGTAGCCAAAAGAATGGTTTTCGGTGAAGTCGGGATCGATATGATCGCAGGTCCGAGTGAAATTCTCATTATAGCTGACAAGACAGCAAATCCATCGTTTATTGCATCTGACCTGCTCAGCCAGGCTGAACACGATGAAATAGCATCATCAATTCTGGTAACCGACTCAAAGCAACTCGCAGACTCAGTAAAAACCGAACTGTCCTCGCAATTAAAGGCCCTGAAGAGAAAGGACATAGCCAGGAAATCTCTCGCTAAATACGGGGCAATAATAATCACTAAAAACCTGGACAAAGCTGCTAATATCGCTAATCTCATTGCACCTGAACACCTTGAAATAATGACCGCCAAACCGGCCGGTCTGGTCCCGAAAATCCGAAATGCAGGTGCAATATTCCTTGGTCAATGGACACCGGAGCCTCTGGGGGATTACGCAGCAGGCCCTAACCATACCCTCCCTACCGGAGGTACTGCAAGGTTCTCGTCACCGCTGGGAGTATATGATTTCATTAAGCGCACAAGTCTGCTGAATTTTTCAAAGCCCGGGTTCATGAGCCTTGCAGAGACCGTTGAAACAATAGCAGACGTTGAAGGCCTTGAAGCCCACGGCAATACCATCCGTGTAAGACGCGGTAAAATGTAGGGGCCGGTCTTGTGCCTGCCCTTTATGGATTAAATTTGAATATTTCCAAGCCACTCTGTATCATTTATACATAATAAAGAATATAGCAGACGTAAAGGAGAATACATAGAAGATGAATAAAGTACTAAAACTTGGAATACCCAAAGGAAGTCTGCAGGAATCAACATTCAACCTTTTTAAAAAAGCAGGCTACAACATAACCGTTGGTTCACGCTCATATTATCCTGATTTCGATGATATTGAAATTCAGGCAATGCTGATAAGGGCACAGGAAATGGCCAAATACGTTGATGACGGTGTTCTCGATGCAGGCCTCACAGGTAAGGATTGGATCCTTGAACAGGGCGCTGATGTGAAAGAAGTTGCAGAGTTAAATTATGCAAAGGGCGGCCTGAGACCTGTCAAATGGGTCATAGCAGTTCCCAATGACTCAAAGATCAAAAAAGTGAAAGACCTTCAGGGAAAGAGAATAGCTACGGAACTTGTGGGCTTTACTAAAAAATACCTCAAGTCAAAAGGCATAAAAGCTGATATCGATTTCTCATGGGGAGCAACTGAAGTAAAGCCCCCTCAACTTGCCGACGCAATTGTAGAGCTGACTGAAACAGGCTCATCACTAAAGGCAAACAATCTCAGAATAGTTGAAACCATCCTTGAATCAAGCACAAGGTTTATATCTAATAAAAGTTCATGGAAAGACAAATGGAAAAAGCAGAAGATGGAAAACATAGTTCTCCTGCTTAAAGGCGCTCTTGCAGCTGAAGAGAAAGTCGGCCTGAAAATGAATGTGCCCGACAAATCCCTGAAGAGAGTAATGACGCTTCTGTCATCCATGCATTCACCCACAATTTCACAGCTTTCAGACGCTGGATGGTATGCACTTGAAGTCATCATAGATGAAAAAACCGTGAGGGATATAATTCCAAAATTAAAATCAGTAGGTGCAGAGGGAATTATCGAGTATCCTTTAAATAAAGTAATTCCGTAAATTATGAAGGGTTCAAGGATTCAAGGGGTCGAGGGTCCAAGTGAAAAAACATATTCCTTCGCTTGAGTCCTTTGTTATTATGAAAATCATTTTTGCTTCTATAGCAATCATTGTCCTGCTTTTCATGTTTGTCCGCTTTCTTGAGTATAAAAGCCTATATTATCCTTTCAGAAATATTGAAATGACTCCTGAAAATATTGGGCTTACTTATGAGAACGTCAACATAATAACAGAAGACGGCATCAATATAACAGGATGGTTTATACCCTCCGAATCACCGCGGGCAACATTATTGTTTACCCACGGCAATGGCGGAAACATCAGCCATCGCCTTGAGAAAATCAGTATTTTCAACAAGCTTCATGTAAATACATTTATATTCGACTACCGGGGATACGGCAGCAGCAGCGGAAGCCCATCTGAAAACGGCCTGTACAAAGACGCTCAAGCTGCATATAGATATCTTATAAATGATAAGAAGATACCGGCAGCACAAATAGTCGGTTATGGAGAATCACTAGGCGGTGCCGTAATAATTGACCTTGCCACTGGCAATGAATTAGGCGGGTTAATAATCGAAAGCAGTTTTACATCCGTAAGGGACATGGGACAGAGAGTATTCCCCATTATTCCTACCTTTCTCTATAAGACCAGATTTGACTCAGTATCTAAAATCGTGAATATTAGCAGCCCGTTATTATCATTCCATAGCCAGGAAGATGAGATAGTTCCATATGAGCTGGGCAAACAGTTATTTGAAGCGTCATCTGGCTCAAAACTTTTTGTTGATTTAAAGGGCGGACATAATGATGCGTTTCTGGTTTCAGAGGAATTGTTTATTTCCGAAATAGAATCATTTTTGGATAGACTATAGGGAAGGAACAATTAACCATGCCAAAGATAAACCATCTCGACATTTACAAACGTCTTAATAAATCAAACTGCCGCAAATGCGGTGTCCCCACATGCATGGCCTTTGCTCTCGCAGTGATCAACGGAGACAGGAACGTAGAAGACTGCCCTGGAATTGACCAGGAAACAGCTGCCGAACTGAATAAGATAGTCGTCAAAAGGGACAGGGACAAAGATGTTGAAATAACAATTGAGCCACTAAAAAAAGCAGTAGCAAGTGTGGACTTCAGTCAGGTTGCAAAAGGACTGGGAGCGGAGCTGCTAAATGAAAGACTTCGCATTAAATGCCTTGGCAAGGATTTCTATGTAGACAAAAACGGGAATCTTGAATCGGACATTCATGTTAACACATGGATCATGATGCCCCTGCTGAAATATATTCAGACAGGCGGCAGCAGCAAACTCTCCGGCAAATGGATCTCATTTGAAGAGCTCCATCAGGGACCTAACATGGCAAAGTACTTCAGCAGGCGATGTGAAGAACCGGTACGTCAGCTTGCCGAAGCCCATACAGACATATTCTTTGATCTTCTGAACATTTTCGGCGGACAAAAAGTTCAAGGAATCTCAGCTGACTACGCTATACTTATTCATCCCCTTCCCAAAGTACCATTTCTCTTCCTCTTCTGGAAGCCGGAAGAGCATTATGAGTCCAAACTTAAGATACTTTTTGAAGGTACAACCAATGCATATCTTGATACGCACTCAATCTATGTGCTCAGCAGAGGCATTGTTGAAATGTTCAAGAGAATCCTCTCAAGGCACGAAGAGCTGATACCAACACTGCTGTCTCTTTAGTCAGTGCGCCTTGAAAATAAACAGCTTCACCGTTAAGATAATGGCACCTTTATTATTTAATCCTCAACCTGGATATACCAATTATGAAATCTGAAAACATATTAAACCGCTGCCGTGATGTAGAGCTTGCCGTAGCATCAATATACAGGACATTTATTAAGCTCTTTCCTGAAGACAGCAACTTCTGGCAGGATCTATATCAGGATGAGCTGGAGCATTCTCACTGGCTGTCTAACGCTGCCAATATTGAGGCGATTGATCTGCTCCCGGAAAACGAACTGGTTCCTGAAGGAGAGCTGATAGTAAAGACCCTGGCCTACATAGAAAGTTATGCCCAACATATTAAGCGCAATCCCTTTTCTTCTGAAGAAGCATTAAAGACAGCGCTTAAAATCGAAGAGTCCATGGTTGAAGCCTTCACAAATGAACTAACGGCAAATCTGTT
>PIVU01000404.1 GCA_003354025.1 Nitrospirota bacterium | reverse complement strand
ACTATCATAACTACGCAACATCTTATTTTCAAGGGGAAGGTGTACGACTGTAAATTAATGGGTTGGGGCTATAATAGAAAATATGCAGTAAAAAACTGGAAAAATATTATTCACAAACCCTTGATAATAACAACTATTGTTTATAAAATATTACCAAATAGTTTATTCATTGTGAACTTAATGTTCACGAAATAGAGTCATGAAAGTTTATTTTCAACAGGTCAGAGAATGGATGGGTCTGCACAATTTACATAAGGCTATTTTGAAAGAATTTTAGCGGTTTTTTTATAGTTTATTATCTGAGCACCGTGTCTGCTCCTGATACGAGCTATTGAGCGACAATTGCAATCATCGATAAAAACAGCATGGGTGTTGTCCACTAGTGATATCAGACCGACTGGATACATTATTCAATCCAGATAATGTGTTATCATATCGATTAATATTCCATTCATTTAGGGAAGTTACAAAAATGCACCCAAGGCAAGTTAACTATATATCCAACTCCCTAAAAGGATCACGAAGAACAACCAATAAGGATGGTATACTCAACCCCACTCACAACTTTGAGGAAAGGCAATTATGAACAGAAAACAACTAATAGCAGCTGAAATATATAGATATAGTTATGCTAATTACGCAGATCATCTGGGAATTGGAAATGTCCGGTTTGATAAATTGATGCCACAGGATGTTGTTATATTAGAGCAAGCAGTTAATGAAGGTTGGGACAAAGCCAAATTAGCTAACGCATTAGATAGGGATGAAGAACAAACAGCTATTCTAATGGAAAACTATCAACATGCTATAGATGTAATCGATACCCCCGATAGGGCAGAATCTTTTAGGCGAAGGGTTAGATATTCAGTCAAGTATGCACTTAGTGAAGGATTGAAGACGGATGAGGATATTGAAAAATTAGTTATGCAACTTTGTTATTGTGCAGCTGATCTTGCTTACTTGCTGGATTTGGAAGAAGAAAAACTTTCCGACTATTCAAAAGAACTCAGGAAAGAAGTCGGAGATTTGGAAAATTAAAAGCAATTACAAATGATTAATTACGAATTGCGATAAAAATAGGGACAAGGAACGAAGCTTCTGGTCTAAATATGAGGTTGAAAAATGAACGAACGTTTTTATCTGCTGAAAATTCGAATACTTGATATCAAACCGGAAATATGGCGGCGGTTTGTAGTGCCCGCCGGTATAACACTTGATCGGTTTCACGATGTCATTCAGATAGTCATGGGCTGGACTGACAGTCATCTTCATGAGTTTACCATCGGGAATAAACAATACACAGAATACCCGGAGTCAAAAGAGGACGGGCTTGCGTGTGGAAGATATCGTCTTGGTGACTTGATAAAACAGAAAGGCCGGACCTTTCGGTATCTGTATGATTTCGGGGACAGCTGGGAACATGAGGTGACTCTCGAAGAGAACCGCTATTTCAGCCCCGAAATGAGGAATGAAATCACCTGTCTTGATGGTGCAAGGGCCTGTCCGCCGGAAGATGTGGGCAGCGTGCCGGGCTATTATGAATTCTGTAAGGCGCTGAAAGACCCAAAACACGAGGAGCATGTGAGCTTCATGGAGTGGTCTGGTGGAGACTATGACAGCGAACAGTTTGATTCCGATACAGTTAATTGGGAATTAATGAAATATATGCGCTGGTCCCGGGACAGGTATCAAGACTGGGGAGGGTTATCATGAATAACTCCCAACTCCTTATCTACCAAACCCCCGAAGGGCAGATAAAAATTGATGTCCATCTGGAAAACGAAACCGTCTGGCTGACGCAGGCACATATGGCGGAACTTTTTGGTAAGAGCAAGAAAACCATTTCGGA
>PIVU01000164.1 GCA_003354025.1 Nitrospirota bacterium | reverse complement strand
ATTTCATCCTTTGTCATACCAATTCCGTTGTCACTTATAGTTAGTGTACCGGCCTCTTTATCAGCAGTCAGTTTAATCTTTAAGTCACTCCCGCCTTCCAGTATGTGGCTGTCTGTCAGGGATTGATAGCGTATCTTGTCTATCGCATCGGAAGCGTTGGATATAAGCTCTCTCAGGAAGATTTCCTTATGAGAATAAAGTGAATGGATCATCAAGTCCAGAAGCTGTTTTACTTCTGTCTTGAACTCAAGATTTGTCTTTGTCATAGTTGTTATACCTCTCATGAATTAGAATTTATAAAATATGGGCAGCTTCTTATATAATAAATTCAAGTGTAAAAAGTCAATTTTCAGTATCTCCATCTGACCATCCTGGAATCATTCTTTGTTGAAAATACGCTACAAGTTGTAGCAAATAAAAGACACATTACTTTTGACAATGTGATTTTTCATTGTGCGTTAAATCACTATCAGGTGATCTATTTCACACAGCATTACATTTAGCTTCTCATACTGCTAAGGACAATTCTACTATTTATCAGCCAGTTAGTAATATAAAGTGACAATATTTGCCTGTTACTACCACTTTTTGTCAAATTGGTTATCAATGTTTACTCAGTTTAATCTTTAATAGTGGAGGGTTCACTTCTGGCACACTTTATGCAGTTATTCAAGCATAGGAGGAGAAAATGGTTAATCTTACTAAAAATGAAATTCTTTCTGAATTAGAAAAGTTTGGGATTACAACACCGGCAGATATTAAGGCATTTCTCAGTGATTACAATAGTTACTTTTTAATCGCCTATCCCGGTAATAACTCCCGTTAGCAGCATATTCAACAGAGGAATTATCTTCGCGAGGAAATCCTATCCTGTCTTGCCTTTATTCATATCAATGAAAAAACTGAGGTAACTACTTTACGAGGGACAACATTTTTTTTGCTTCCTGCCCCATTGTGGAATCAGGGTCCAGTTCAGCAGCTTTGGCAAGTGCTGTCTTGCCAACTTCGGTATTACCCGTTGAAACGGCAACAAATCCAAGACTCAGCCATATCCTCTGATAGCCAGGCATAACCTCTGTACCCTTTCTAAGGGTGTCCACTGCAAGAATGGACCTCTTGGTGTAATGGTAGGCAAGTCCAAGGTCATTATATGTATCAACATCATTGGGAGCCAGTTCAATGACCTTTTTGTAGGCCTGAATTGCCTGCTCATAATTGCCGCTCTCAAAAAATTTGTCTCCCATAATCGAAAGAGACTGAGGGTCATTATTATCAGCAACTATTGTCTCCATTGGGGTGATACGGTTCGGGTTTACATCGACCAGAGGGCCGCCGGGAGCAGAGGGAGCTTTTGCTTTTCTTACCGTCCTCTGGGGCTTGTATGGATCTTCAGTTGTCATAATTGCAAAGAATGCAATTCCGGCAAAAAGAACCACTATCCCGACCACTATCCACTTTTTATAACTTTCAGCAGGCATATATAAAAATACATTTTTTCACTAGGCAAAGTCAAAGGGGTAAAGAAGGGTCCAAGGATTCCAGGGTTCAAGGGGTCAAGGGTTTTCCTTCAATACCATATAAAATCCGCAATATCCAGGGCAGGATTTTTGTTTGTAATAGTCTTGATTTCCTCAGGCATTAGAACGACATAGTCCACAGCAACATGCTGCTGCAGCATGTTCGGGACAGCAACTTTAGCAGCATGAACCAGCCCGACCATAACTACAACAGTTGAATTATTTTTTTGCAGAACCCTGGACACATTATATGCCATTACCGCATCTCGCAGCCGCTGAGCTTCACACAGAAAAGGCATGCCTGACTGATGATAATGACGTGCCCCGGAAAAGCCCAGCAGGTACATGTATTGCGGATCTTCATTACATTCGGAGTATTTCACTTTTTCCAGAAATTCAGCCGGTGCTTCATCTGTTCCATTTTTTGACACATGCGCAATAGCTTTCCTTACAGCGTCGATTCCTACCATTGGTATCTCATTTTGCCTTGCAAACTCAAAAATACCTTCATATGCCCCAAAAGGCAGGTTAACAGTGGTTTTGAAAACCTTCGTGAAATCATCTCTAGTAATAGTACCGCTTACCCATTCATCTAAAGATGCTTGCTGAGAGGCAGGGAAAATTTCTACAGCTATCGTTACTTCTTTCCCCAAAGCTGTCAGATGCTTAATTATTTCCAGTTGAACACGATGACTCGACGGTTGTGTATGAATCTCCCCGACAAAGATCACCCTTTCATTTTCAATGCGTTTCAGTATTTCCTCAAAAGCTATGGATGCTCCGTAATCCATACGGATAAAATGCTCAGGCATTGTGGAGCAGCTGCAAAAGAGAAACACCATAAAAATGATTACCGATCTCTTCATAAATTAAAAGGGGCCTTCCGACTCAATCATTTTCAACAGGTCTTCATAGGAAATAATGTTTATTCCGAGAGTCTGTGCCTTTTTAAATTTCGAACCCGGTGATTCACCAAGCACAAGATAGTCAGTCTTCTTTGATACTGAACCGGATGAATGCCCTCCCATGCTCTCAATGAGCGATTCAACCTCTTTTCGCGGCTTGGGCATTGTACCGGTCACTACAAAGGTAAGTTCTTCAAAGAGACGTACTCCGGCTTCACTGCTTTCATAGTCCGGATTTGAGATATGCAGACCGAGGGACTTAAGAGTTGTAAGTGCCTGAAGATTTTCAGTGTCATTAAAAAATCTCTCTACTGAACATGCAATCTTTTCACCCATGTGCTTTATCGAGACAATTCTCTCATGTTCTATATGAAATAAATTCTCCACTCCCTCAAAGTTCCTTGCAAGAAGCTTTGCAGCATATTCTCCTACATGGATAATGCCAAGAGAATAGAGAAACCTCGAAAGTGTAGTAGTCTTGCTTTTCTCAATTGCGGCTATAAGGTTCTGTGCGGACTTTTCAGCAAAGCGGGGAAGTTCCAGAAGGTCCTCTTTTTTCAATTTATATATGTCGCTGAAATGTCCGACCAGTTTTTTTGAATACAGGAGTTCAACATTTTTCTCTCCAAGCCCCTCTATATCCATAGCAGCCCTTGAACTGTAATGCTTAATTCGCTCCTGAACTTGCGCGGCACAGTCCAGTCCAATGCATCTAAAGGCCACCTCGTTCTCCTCTTTTTCTACTGCGGCGCCACAAACAGGACATTCTGCAGGAGGAGGGAAATATATTTCGCTGCCTGTACGCTTGTCTTTTACTACGGCAATGACATGAGGTATTACATCACCAGCACGTTCAACAACAACAGTGTCACCAATACGGATATCTTTTCTTTCTATTTCGTCCCAGTTATGAAGAGTGGACCGTGAAACTGTTACACCTCCAATTTCAACAGGGGCCAGAAATGCAACCGGCGTAATAGTACCGATCCTGCCAACACTGGCAACAATATCATTTACTTTGGTAACCCCCTGGTGCGCGGCAAATTTATAGGCCGTCGCCCATCGAGGCTCCCGTGTTTTAATACCCAGCTCGTTTTGCAAAGCAAAGTTATTGACTTTTAATACCGCTCCATCTACTTCAAATGAGAAGTCATCACGTTTTTCTTCAATCTTCCTGATAGCATCGATTATTTTTTCTATACGGTCTGAATGCTTAATATTATCAGGGACCGGAAAATGCGCTTCTTTAAGCCACCCTATAAAATCCAGCTGGCTCTTGAATTCAATTCCTTCATAATACCCTGCACCATAGCATGCAAGATGAAGCTTTCTACCTGAGGTAATGGAAGAATCGAGCTGGCGTATCGAACCAGCAGCCGCATTTCTGGGATTGGCAAAAGCAGGCTCGCCCTGCTCTTCTCTGCCCCTGTTTAAGGCTTCAAATTCCTTCAGGTCCATATATACTTCCCCGCGTATATCGATTTCTTCAGGGATGAAGTCTCCTTCTATTTTGAGGGGAACCGTTTTTATCGTTCTTATATTTCGAGTAACATCTTCTCCAACTGCCCCATCTCCCCTTGTTGAAGCTTTATGCAACACACCATTTTTATAAGAAAGCTCAATAGCAAGACCGTCATATTTCGGTTCAACCGTATATTCAACCGCTTCATCTGATTTCAGAAACCTTTTGATCCTCTGATCAAAGTCCCTTACCTCATCATGAGAGAAAGCGTTGCCCAGAGAGAGCATGGGCGACCTATGTTTAATTTTATCAAACTTGTCGAGCGGCGCCGCCCCGACACGCTGGGTGGGAGACCCGGGAAGAATTAAGGCATTCTGCTCCTCCAGATCACTCAACCGCCTGTACATACGATCATAATCCTGATCGGAGATTACAGGTGAATCAATCACATGGTACCTGTAACAATGGTAGTTTAGGTCCTTGACCAGTCCCTTTATTTCCTGTTTAATATTGTCAGGGATGTTTGTCATTATTTATCCTTCACAAAATGTACAGACTGCATTACTCTTCCACTAGTTCAAGCAACAGTCTCAAGGCTTCAACTGCAGCTTCCTCTTTATTCTCTTCCCTGTCACCTTCCAACCTGAGTTCTCTGGACACTAACCTGCCAGGTTTGGAAGCTGCTATGTAAATAAGACCTTTATCTTTATTATCTAACACAGACGGGCCAAGGTTCCCGGTACTTG
This sequence comes from Nitrospirota bacterium, assembly GCA_003354025.1. GTDB lineage: Bacteria > Nitrospirota > Thermodesulfovibrionia > UBA6902 > UBA6902 > Glo-13. The sequence continues at coordinate 2,938 of PIVU01000164.1, read as the reverse complement.
CCACAGAATAATCAGAGCCGGTCAACGTTCTGACCTTTTCAGCCATTTCACATGCTATTTCTGAACTTACAACTCCATTCTCAGTAATTGTCTCCTGCGATATTCTCAGTACATTTTTTTTAATTTCAACAGAATATGCCACGATTCCTGCAAGAAAAAACACGCTCGCACCGGGCATTGAAGTTACGTAGTGACTGATTAGTCCTCCCGTACATGACTCGGCTGCTGAAAGACTTGCGCCACGTTCTTTAAAAACTTCATGGACTTTTTTTATGATTGAGGAAACCGCCTGATTCACACTGTAGATTGTAACATTTTAGACAGCAACTTGAGTAAAAATCAGTGATTATTCAGCTCAGAGAATACAGCATCAAACTTGGGGGCCATATGTATAAATGCATCAAGTATTTCAGGGGAAAAGTGTCCCGGCATAGTCCTGCCGTCTCCGCCGGTAATTATTCTGCATACTTCTTTGTGGTTAAGAGAGGGTTTATATGGCCGCTCACTTCTCAATGCGTCATACTGATCAACAATCATTACTATCCGGCCTTCCATGGGGATATTATTACCTGTCAGTCCTCTGGGATAGCCGGTGCCGTCCCATCGTTCATGATGACAGAATGCAACGGATTCGGCCATTTTAAGCTCAGGGTGAGATGATCCTTCCAGAATTTTTGAACCATGAGTAGTATGTGTCTTTATCACATTGTACTCAACAGGTGTAAGTGGCCCAAGTTTAAATAAAATGTAGTCCGATACACCTATCTTGCCTATATCGTGAAGCGGACTCGCCCGCTTCAATGAGTTAATAAAGTCAGCAGGCATTCCCAGATGCTCTGCAATCAGCTCCGAAAAAAAACCCATTCTTTTAACATGTACCCCGGCCTCAGTGTCCCTGAATTCTGCTATGGTCGTTAACCGTTCCACAATGTCTGTACCAAAATCTTCTGACTCCTGCCTTGCCTGAACAAGCTCTTTTGTCCTCTTTTTCACCATGCCTTCAAGATATAATTTATATTGATTATTCAGTTTCAGGAAATTGTTATGCTGTGCGGCTTTATTTAATGAGTGATTCAGATAATCGGGATGACAGGGCTTAACAATAAAATCAAAAGCCCCGCTTTTAATTGCTTCTACGGCTATACTCAGATCAGCGAAGGCGGTCATTAATATAACAGGAAGCTGAGGGTCTGACTTATGCACTCTTTGAAGCAATTCCAGACCGGTAACTTCGGGCATACAGATATCAGTCAAAATAATATCAATTACATGTTCACTGATATAACGTTCAGCTTCTATCGCATTGCTGCAGGTAATTACATTATAATCCTGTTCGAGAAGAATATCGGCAAGAGACTCAAGAACATACCTGTCATCATCTACAAGAAGAACCGTGCTTTTTTTCTTTACGTTCAACGATTTTGTCCTCTCATTACAAATATCTTTTTATAAGAAAATAATTATAACGTGACTATAAGTTTTTCCACTACCTGCTATACATTTTATTACATCATTTTCTTCTGTCAACTTAAAAATGTGGAGAACAAATAAAAAGTCGATTATCAAGATTACTGGTTGTTCTGCTTCCTTAATAATACTCCTATTATTCCTGCCACAATCAGATATTTCATTCCTCCACTGAGAGCATCCTTCTCATTATACGCCGGGACTAAACACAAGGTCTAACTATTGGCAAGCAAAGCTAATTTCATTATTAACATTCATTAACTGCATTAAATCAGCCGCTTTTCCTTAGTATAATTATTTGCGTTTTCGTGTATTTTCCTTTATTCTAGAAGAAAAGTCTTATGCATTGAGATGATAATTAAGGAGGATAGTAATGGTAACTGTATCTGATACAGCTTCAGAGAAGACAAAAGAAATTCTATCTGCAGAGGGAAAGACAGACTGGGGCCTAAGGTTTTTTACTGCAGGCAGCGGCTGCTGCGGCCCATCTTATGGAATAGATATCGTTGAAAATCCGGTAGACGGTGACAATGTTATCGAAAAAAATGGTGCAAAATTTTATATTGAGCAAGCAACTGCTGAGAAGATGAACGGCATGGAAATAGATTTTGTCGATGATGGAGATAAACAGGGGTTTGTATTAACCGGCGGAGAAGCACCATCATGCGGCTCAGGCTCAAGCTGCGGTTCATCCTGCGGATAAGAAGCGTAACCAGTTAATTTACAGACAGGGGGTAGAGATTAAATCTCTATCCCCTGTTTTTTTGTTTATTTCCATTATTAGAAAACGAAATCATGCTGCTTTTTTGACTTGATCTTTAAACTCCAGAGCGCTAATCGGACATGCAGCTACACAGGAAGAACATTTGATGCAGTCGCCATCGATCATGTCACCTGCTTTATGTTCATAAGGCTGAAGCTGCATAGGACAGACCTTTGCACAGAGCTTGCAATCCTTACACTCTTCACTCACATTCAGCGGTTTTTTCCCACTGGAAATCCAGCTGCCTATGGTGCCCATAGGGCATATCTGACACCATGCCCTCGGTTTGAATAAAGCCCCCAGTGCTATTCCTATAATTGTTGTGACGGTAAGAACAATTACGAATGCCATCCCAATGCCATATGAATCTCCCCAGGCATAATATATCTGACCCCCCAGTGTCAGCATCAGCGCAGTAAGGATTAATGATCTGAACCAGTTTGTCTTGAACAGGGCCGGTATTGTCACCTTCCTGCTCAGTTTCTCAAGGAACAGATCATAGAAACTCCCTCTTGGACACATCCAGTCACACCAGGCCCGCCCTTTATAGATTGCAATGCCGATTGACCCAAACATACATATCAACAGTGCAAAACCCAGAGGCGGGTATAGCCAGCCGCCTATTATAACTGCAGGTAATGCTACCGATGTATAGAGTTGAAGCCGGTCCCTTTTTTTCTTAAATTCCTGAAACATTTCCATTCCTCC
>PIVU01000016.1 GCA_003354025.1 Nitrospirota bacterium | reverse complement strand
CGAACATCAGCTCAAGTATCTCTTCATCAAGACTCATGTAGCTGATCCCGTTCATGGCGACAAATTCCATCTCACGGTCCGGATATAATTTCATAAGCCTCTGGCATAACTCCCTGAAATCATCCTTGTGATAAGTGAGATTGTCGTCTTCGAAATCAATCACGCGATACCCCTCCTGATAGCGCTGCTTAATCTCTTCTATAATATTGTTGACTGAGCGTCGGCGGTGTCTGTCACCAAAAGTCATATTGACTGAACAGAAGGAACAATGGTGAGGGCAGCCACGGGACGTGATCATAAATGTGAGCGGCTTTCCTGCTATGTGATAACGTGCCGGCAGAGAATCGCTCAGATCAGGGAAAGGCAGTTGATCTACCCGATAGTTATCCTTAACGGGATTGAAATGTAATGTGCTCTCTTTTTTGTAACCCAGTCCGGGCACATCCTGGAGCTGTATCAATCCGTGCAGGTGCCGTACTAATTCAACTAAGGGCTTCTCCCCCTCTCCGCGTATTACATAATCCACCGAAGAGCTGTTCAGGACCGCCTCCGGGGCTTCCGAGACATGAGGGCCTCCCATAACAATGGGGATGTTAATTAAATCCTTTATAACCCGGGCTGCTTCAAGGGCCTCTCTAAAGTAAGGAGTGAAAAGCGATGAGATACCGACCAGGTCCGGCTTCAGGTCCCGAATCTCAGCCGCAATCAGGTCAAAGGAGGCGCCGAAGTGGTAGTACTGGTGAAAGAGAGAAAATGGCGATTTATCGGCAACAGGGTAGTAATCTTTAAGGTAGGAAAGCTCGGCCGGGAGAGGGATGGTTTTTCTGCCGTATCCGGAGTGATAGTCTTTAATAATTACATCTGTTTCAGGTACATGCATTTGAACAGCAGACTTGAGGTAGCTGAGACCGATCGGCTGGAGACGGATCTCGGTCTCATAAAAGTCCTGTACAGGCGGTTGAATTAGAACAACTTTCATTTTCTGAATAGAGCAGTGAAATTTAAAGTATGAGTATCCCGGTGATACTTACAAATTTTGTTCTATCGATTAGTTCACCGTTAAAATGGATATGTTTTCAACCGGTATTTTAAAGGTGTTTCCGATTAACTGCTTCATCGCATTCATCGCGTCCTCTTCCGAAGAATTCTGCTCTACCCACGTGTTAAAGCCGTCCCTCTTAATGATAATCGAGACAGAGACCTTCTGATTTGCCTTTACCTCTGACTCAAAATCAGGAGAAAAGAAATTTACATCAATATGAGTAAAGACCTTGTTTTCAAAGATCGGCGAAATTATACTGTCAATAATTTTCTTTGTCTTCTCGTTGTAATGGGACTCAATATTTTGCACCATGCTTCTTTTTTTCGTCATCAGGTCCTGGGAAAGAACCTTGTCAATAAGCTCCAGGCGCTTTAACCCTACTTCCCTGTTTTCCTTATTTACGTCAATATCAACCTTTTTATAGGAATCATTTGTTTCAGCACTGCCAGTGTTGAAGTGTCCGATCATTACAGATATCAAAAGAGTAAAAGTAAAAATAATTATATTTCTTTTATTCATTTCTTCTCCTTACTTAAACAGAGGGTCACTCTGTCTTAATTATACAGCCTGATTGATTTATAAATTCTTCGGCCTGAACTGATCTCTTTATCAGCAAGGCTGATTGTTTTGTTTAATTCGCCTATTGATACTGTCATATTCTGATCGGCCTGTTCCAGCGGGAGCCGTATCATTGCCAGTCCGGCAGGAAGCGTCTGCCAGCCTCGAGTGTCGGGTTCCTCCAGCACAAATAAAATTGCCCGAACAGCCAACTCAGCAGCATCATTATCATTTTTCCCGGCCTGCTGTGAAATAGCCTCTTTAGCTACGACCCTCGCTGTTTCTTTGGCTATTAGCATGACAGAACGCTTTTTAAAAGATGCCCTTAGCACCTTCCCTACATCAGTTGATATTGAATGCCCCTGGGATCCCGCAGATTGATTAATAATTACCCTGTCTAAAACGCTGTTTTCATTATCTGCATATTGGGGGAATGAGAATCGTATTGAAGGAGGGATAAATATATTGCCGGGAATCTTTACAGGGGCCCTGCCATGACTAATGAATATAATAAGTTCAGCATAGGGGTTCTCAATTGTAAGGTCCTGTTTTTCTCCAGGTACAGATTCTCTGTATTGATCCACTTCTTCATGATAACCAAGTTCTGTCCCAAGCTGGTACAGTTTCGCTGCTACCGGTCCAGAATCATCCATAAGCTCAGCAAGTTTCCTGTATTCAATGAAAGCATCATTAATGAGACCGAGGTTTTCAAAACAGAGCGCTATCAGCCCTCTTGAAAAATAATCATCCGATAGAGCTTCAGGGTGCTGGTCGAAAACCTGAAGGGCCTGCTTTGCTTCCACCAGTGCATCCTCATTCTGGTGTAGAAGAAGAAAGTTAATCATTAAATACGTATGGACCCATAACCGTTCACTGTATTCTCCTTTATACTCGGTCAACCATTCGGTTGTTACCAGTGAACCGGCCTGGCGTCCTGCACTTATAATATCCTGCTGCTCAATTAATTCTGATGCTTCCAGCAACACCGATGTGCTTTTTTCGTAAAGCCCCTGATGATGCAGAATTAGTCCCTGTTCCATCAGGAAAAGAAGCCGGTCTCTTTTAGAAATATTTCCTGCCTTATCAAGAATCATAGAGGCCTTTTCCGGGCTTCCCCCGTAAAATTCAGCCCTTGCGTTCCTTATGTGCGCTGAAGTACAGCTTGTGGCAATCAATAGAATACCCATCATAAGAGCTGCATAAATACGCTTATTGAAAGGAACGCGGTGGAGGCCTCTCATGATGCAATTATCCTGTTTCATTTGACCGGAGAAAGGAGGCGATGTAAATTGGAGAAGGTCAGCATCGGTTGAATCAGCTTACCATCCGATAAACGGTTTGGAGGCTTCTCTCATTATTTCAGCCTTATCTGTCCATTCTATCAATCCCGTTTCTATATCTGTCAGTTCAAGATTGAGACTGTAATACATAAGAGATTTCTTTCTAAGCCGTACCTGAGTGGACTCTTTTTTCTCGATCGATCTCAGTGTCCCTGTCAGCATATATTTTGCTCCAACCTGACGGGCCCTGGCGATTCTTGTATCTGCCTGGACTTTCCCGGAATACTGGTAATCTGTTTCCTTGGCAATATTATCACGCTGGGTTTCATTTATAAGCCTTGCCTTTCCGGACTCCAGCAGACCCTGTCGTATATCATCGGTAATACCACTTGTACTGATATGCTCCGATGTTCTGTTCGCAACACCATAGACGATAATCACAGGCCTGTTACTTGTTCCTGCAAGAGGCGGTTTCATAAGAAGGGAATCAAGGAGATTCTCAACAATCAAAAGCTTGTCAGAAGAATCAAATGCCTCATCGTAATGAAGTTTTTCCTCAGGAGAAACTGATCTTGTCGTGACGGAGCAGCCGGCAAAGATAAATAAACAGCTGATTAGTAAAAACGTATGAAAGAATTTTAGTGCTGGTTTTTTCATGGTCCAATTCTCCTTTGATTATTCTATATTATTCATAGAGTTTAGCAATATCAGAAGACAAACCGCAATACTCCCCTCACTTTGCAGAAAGGGAGCAATAACTATGTAACATAAGTATAGAACACAGAAAATCAGTGCATTTGAATGTGCAACAGCTGGTGCTTTTTGTAGAAACCTGAGTTTATAGGTTACAATACAGGTCTTGGGCTGGATAACTCGCTACATGGCTAACATCGATCAATTCATCGTTATGTGAAATATAATACTAAGTAGGAACCTTACTTGGTTTTGCTGTAATATTTTGGATCGCTATATTATATGCAATAGACAAAGAATGGATGCTTGAAAAAGAAATATCTGATACAATTATTAAGGTTAATTAAAGTCCTCTAGATACTCCGTATTTAAAGATCTGGGAGTTGAATAAAAGCATTGTAAAATCTCCAGGATAAAGACCAGCTAATAATAACAAATAATAAGGAGTATATATGAGTTCCTATGGATCTAAATCACGGCGTGGCAAATCACGGCCACCGCAGCGTTCGCATGCACCGGCGCGCAGAGTTGCTTCACCTGACGAGAAAAAGTTTCTTGCCGGTACAGCAGTAAATCCGCATCAGCGTATTATTCTTGAGAAGGGCAGTGATGATTTGTCTGTCCGCGCTCTTGATCTTATTTGTCCCATAGGGATGGGGCAGCGTGCTCTTATTGTATCATCCCCAGGGTCTGGTAAAACGACCTTTTTAAAGAATATCTGTAATTCCGTAACAAGCGGGTATCCTGACATGAAGGTCTATTGTGTGCTTGTTGATGAGCGGCCAGAAGAGGTGACTGATTTTACGCGTAGTGTTTCTGCCAATGTATATTCATCATCTATGGACCATAGTTATGACAATCATATCAAGACTGTCGATAAGGTTATCGCAGAGGCTTTTAAGGAAGCTGCTGCAGGGCACAATGTAATGATATTGCTTGATTCACTAACGCGTCTGGCAAGGGTGCACAACACTCAGCACCGGGGTGGAGGGCGTACCATGTCTGGAGGAGTGGGTGCCGGTGCACTTGAAGTACCTCGTCGTATTTTTGGTACAGCACGTAATGTAGAGGAGCTGGGCTCGATTACTATCATTGCGACGATCCTGGTAGATACAGGGAGTGCTATGGATAATGTTATATTTGAGGAGTTTAAAGGCACAGGTAATATGGAACTGGTGCTTTCAAAAAAGCTGGCGGAGACAAGGGTGTTCCCGGCAATAGATGTGTCAAAGAGTGCTACCCGGCGTGCAGAACTATTGTATGGGCCGGAAGAATACAGGTGCCTCGAATTATTGTATCGGGGCATGGCATCGATGAATAGTGTTAACGCTATGGAAAAGCTGTTAGAGATGCTTCAGAAATATCCAACTAACAGCGAACTCCTGGAATCATTTAAGGGTATTAAGGTTCGTTAGGAATGTTGTGAGAAGTTTCATCCTTGTCAGGCCTCTGTGCCACTAAGGTAAAGAAAAAGGAGATGTTAATATGTCCAGGGCTGATACTGCTGTCATACTGGATTTTGAGACTACGGGACTTTCTCCTGATTATGGAGATCGGGCGATTGAAATAGGGGCTGTACGAATTGAAAATGGCGAGATAAAAGAGCACTTTCAGGAATTAATGAATCCTGGGCGGCCTATTAGCAGTTTTATTGAGGATTATACCGGTATCACAAATGTAATGTTGAAGGATGCTCTGCCCTGTAAGGAGGTAATGCATAAATTTGCTGATTTTATTGGCGGTCATAACCTTGTTGCCCATAATGCTTCATTTGATAAGCGTTTTCTGGATTCAGAGCTTGGGAAAATATCCAGGAACTACTCAGGGCAATTCGCATGCTCAATGCTTGTGGCCCGAAGAATTTATCAAGACGCACCTGATCATAAGTTAGGTACCCTGGTTAAGTATGCGAATATTCCTGCTGACGGTGTTTTTCACCGGGCGCTATATGATTCTGAAATGACGGCAAAGCTGTGGCTTGCTATGCTGGACGATATTGATAGACGGTACAATATTGCATCAATACCATTTACGCTAATTCGAAAATTAACAAAAACTCCCAGAACGGCCGTTCATAAATTTCTGGAGCGTGGATAATCCGTGAGGTCAGGCTTGACCTCTTAACTTGTAGCCATTACAGCAACTACTGCCAACATTATGGTAAATGTCAGAACAAAGACCAGTGTCTGAAGAAATTTCACCTGTTTCTCCTTCCCTTAATTTGAGCTGTTATGAAATAAATGATTGATGACCAGAGGTCAATGATTGAATAGTCAGGATTTCCGATGTTTGTTCCTACTCACCATTATGGAATAGCGGGTATTCCCCTGTCTACTTAATTAAATTAATAGACGCATAAGGTGACTGGACAGCAGGCGGAGTCGAGTATGCACAATCTTCCCTGTATGGCCTATTCTGCACTGATGTTTTATAATGCCCCATGAACAATTTACTTGAAATATATTCCGATTATATATGACCCTGGTGCTATTTCATTACCGGGCGTATTGAACGACTGAAAAAGGAATATGAAATCAATGTCCGCTGGAGGGGCTTTCCCCTTCACCCCGAAACTCCTGAAGAGGGAACGCTCATTGAACAACTCTTCCCTAATTTCAGCAGAAAAGACATTGAGAATATGAAAGGCCGTGTAATACAAGCAGCTAATGAAGCTGGGCTGCCTTTCGGTGAACGCGACAGGACCTTTAACAGCCGTCTTGCTCAAGAATTGGGGAAATGGGCTGAAAGCAATGATAAGGGAGATTCATTTCACCACGCAGTTTTCTCAGCCTACTTTGCTGACGGGATAAATATTGCTAAAATTCCCGCTCTTCTGGATCTTGCCGTTTCAGCCGGACTCTCTCGTAGAGAAGCTGAATTAATTCTAGTCGAAAGGACATTTAAGGCAGATGTGGATGAGGACTGGCTGCTTTCGAAAAAGAACGGGATTACTGCGGTGCCCACCTTTGTGCTGAATAAAGAGAGGCTGGTAGGTGCACAGCCCTTTGAGATGCTGGAAAATCTTATGGAAATGCAGGGTGTGAGAAAAAGGACTGGTTTGTAGTTCACACAATATAACATAGGGTGTTGTCACATTAACAATAAATGACAAAGAGATCTGTTTAACCTGTATTTTTGAATGTATATTAAATGAGAAAAGCAAAAATCATTTGCACAATAGGTCCGTCCACATCAGCCCCAAAAACGCTTGCGTCTTTGATTCAGGCCGGAATGAATATCGCGCGGCTTAACTTCTCCCATGGCACACATGACAGTCATGCAAAATATATCCGTTCTATCAGAAAAGTCAGCCGGGAGCTTAATAAGCCGGTCATGGTTCTGCAGGACCTGCAGGGAATAAAGATCAGAATCGGAAATGTTTTCAATGATTCCATAAGTTTAAAAAAAGGACGGAAGATATTCCTTGAACCAGGAGAAGGTGTATCAACAGAGGATAGGCTGTTTATTTCTTATCCTGCTATCCTCAATGACCTTAAAAAAGGGCAGAAAGTTCTCCTTGATGATGGACTAATACAACTTATAGTTAAGGGGAAAAATACAGAATCATTAATTGCAACAGTCAAAGAAGGCGGAATATTGACTGCCAACAAGGGCGTTAATCTTCCTGAGACAACTATTTCTCTGCCCTCATTTACCGACAAGGACCTGCGTGATCTTGAGTTCGGCGTAAAAAAAGGTATTGATGCTGTTGCTCTTTCTTTTGTGCTGAATGCCGGGGATATAACAAGAGTAAAAAAGTGGCTGAAAAATAAAAACATAAATATCCCGGTTATTGCAAAGATAGAAAAGCCTGAAGCTCTTATTAATATCGACGCAATACTTCATGCTGCCGACGGAATCATGGTTGCCAGGGGAGATCTTGGAGTTGAGGTTCCGCAGGATGAAATCCCTGTTATACAAAAACAACTTATACGCAGGGCCAATGAGATGAGGAAACCTGTTATAACGGCAACTCAGATGCTGGAGTCCATGCGGGAACATGCAAGACCGACAAGAGCTGAGATAACAGACGTGGCTAATGCAGTTATTGACGGCACAGATGCCCTGATGCTGTCGGCTGAAACTTCCACCGGAAAATATCCCGTGCAGACAGTCAAAATGATGAATAAAATAATCGTGACCACGGAAAAGAAAATTCCCGTAAGTATTGCTTCTCCAGACATCTATAATAAGACTGCGACAGACAGGCTGAGTCACGCGGTTGCAGATGCAGCAGTCAAAGCTGCATACGATGTGGGGGCCAAATGTATTACGGCTTTTACACGTTCAGGGTCCACAGCCCTTCTCGTATCAAAGTTCCGGCCTTCTGCACCTATAATCGCTTTTACCCCTGATAAAGATGTATTGAGACAAATACCGCTTTACTGGGGGGTCAAACCGCATTATATGAAACTGCTTAAAAACACCGATGAGATGGTTTATGAGGTAGAAGCAGCCCTGATAAAGCTGAAACTGGTAAAAAAGGGAGATCTAATCGTAATCACTGCCAGCTCACCAGTTAAGACCTACGGGAAGACTAACTTTTTAAAGATACACAAGGTTGGTGATAAATGAATAAGAGGGTAAATATGCATAGCAAAAATAGGCAGATGGACAGCAGAGTCGGTGCAGGTTACGACAGCAGGGCTTATCGCTTTCATGAGCAGCTTAAGGAAGTAGGTTTTTTTTAACTCGATCTTCCCTCAACACACAAGCTATAAAAGATGTTTTGAAAAAAGCGGGAAAAGCACAAGCTTTTGTCGAAAAGTGCGGGCTTGGTGTTGTATCTGATCTGGGCGCAAAAGAGCTGACGGAAAAATATCTTATACGCAGCAATGGCCAACCCGATGGTGGCATTAGCAGCTATTTCCGCATTATGCACGCTATAGTGTTAAGGTAGTTTTGCAAGGCATGGACTATGGGTGACTTCAACTACCATGAATACTGCGAGGGAGATGTTATAAGGCCATGAGAATCATTACCATTTGGCGACCCTCCATCTTAGGATGGGATTCTATTTTTGAGATATCCGACATTTCAGTAGCCATCTTTTTAAGAACATCCGCTCCCAGTTCCTTATGGCTAAATTCCCGTCCTCTAAAACGCATGGTCACTTTAACCTTGTCCCCGTGCTTGATGAACTTCCGCGCATTAAGCTTCTTGAATTCGTAATCATGGGTATCAATTGAAGGGCGCATCCTGATTTCCTTGAGGGTGACAGTTGCCTGCTGTTTTTTTGTCTTCCGGGCTTTCTTGCCTTGCTCGAACTTGAACTTCCGGTAATCCATAATCTTACAGACCGGTGGATCAGCCTGGGGGCTGATTTCCACGAGATCAAGGTCCCGTTCTTTGGCGAGGTTCAATGCTGATTCAATATCCATTACGCCGACCTGTCCTTCATCGGCAATAACCCGGATCTCTTTCGCCTTGATCAGCCGTATCATGTTGTTTATACGGGTCCTGTCAATGACCCTTCTGGGCATTACTCGTCTTTTATTAGCTATGGTGAATCCTCCTTTTTATACGGTCTCCATATTGCATTTGATATGCAATAGAACCGACATTAATATGTAGTGTAACATGTTTGCACTACGACTGTGGAGGGCCTATTACACTTTAGCTTTGATTAGTGAATTTATTTGAAATCTAACCTTGTTGGGACTCACGAAAACCTGATAATAAATAGGTTTATCCCGGTCTCTAATCCTCCTTATCCCTATTTAGATATTAACTGTAAATGCCGTTAATATCATTATTGCAGTAAACGCCATAGATAAGTTTATTGTTTTCAAGGGAGGGAAGATGAAAAAGATATATTCAGCATTACTTATTATTGTACTTGCAATGGTCAGTTTGGCACTGGCAGATAATGGGCTTACCCCAACAACTCCACCTGAAGGAGTCCTGATGGCATCTGCTGATATTGTAAAGATAATGATTAAAAAGAAAGACATTCATGTATATGACATGAGAACAGCATTGAATTACGGAAAGGGCCATTTGCCACAGGCCAGGTCACTTCCTTACAAATGGACCCCAAAAGGTTCTCTCGGCCAGTCTGTGGGTGAATTCAATTTATATAAATTGCCATTGAATAAAAAGGCAACAATTGTTTTCCACAGTGACGGTCCGACGGAATGGAAATCATACTATGCTTCCCAAAAAGCAGCTGAAGCTGGATACAAAGATGTTATCTGGATGAGAGATGGTTATTCGACCTGGAATGAAAAAGGATATTCGATAGAGCATTAATTAAACAAATGCTCTATTTGCCATCCAAAAGGCCATAAAAAAGCACGATACATACATTATGTACCGTGCTTTCTAATTAACTTAATGAATATTATCTAGTATGATGCTGCTCAGATACCTGGACTCTCATTATGGCCCTGTCTAATGCGGCCGTTGCTCTGGCTTCGTCGATTGTTTCAGCCTGTTTCAGGCGCTCTTCTGCACGTTTTATTGCTTCCTGTGCCCTCGTAACGTCTATCTCATCAGACTTTTCTGCGCTGTCTGCAAGTATTGTGACCTTTTCAGGGCCGACTTCAGCATAACCCCAGTTTACGAAGAAATGGCCTGATTCAGAGCCCTTTTTGTACGTTAACATTCCAACCTTCAAAGTTGTAAGGTATGAAATATGGTTCGGTAAAACACCGAACTCACCTTCATTACCTGCGGCAATGACTTCGTCCACTTCTTCAGTGAAAACATGTCCGTATGGTGTAACGATATCTAATGTTAATTTCTCTGCCATTTATATTCCTCTTTATAATCTGCGGATTAGAATGTTTATCCGTTCCAGCCGAGTCCTCTTCCTTTTTCTTCAACCTCTTCAATTGCACCGACCATGTAGAAAGCCTGCTCCGGCATGTCATCGTACTTACCGTCAACAATGGCCTTGAAGCCCTTGATGGAGTCAGCGAGTTTTACGTACTTACCAGGTGTTCCGGTAAATGTTTCAGCAACGTGGAAAGGCTGGCTAAGGAACCTCTGAAGTCTCCTTGCACGTCCAACTGTTATCTTGTCATCTTCAGAAAGCTCTTCCATTCCCAGAATAGCAATAATGTCCTGAAGCTCTTTATATCTCTGGAGAACGATCTGTACCCGTCTTGCAACAGCATAATGCTCCTCCCCTAAAATAAGAGGATCAAGAATCCTTGATGTTGAGTCAAGGGGGTCAACCGCAGGGTAGATACCAAGCTCGGATATTCCTCTTGAAAGAACAACCGTTCCGTCAAGGTGAGTAAAAGCTGTAGCAACCGCAGGGTCTGTAAGGTCATCAGCAGGAACATAAATTGCCTGCATCGATGTAATAGCGCCCTTGTTTGTTGATGTAATTCTTTCCTGAAGAATACCCATGTCAGTACCGAGTGTAGGCTGGTATCCAACAGCAGAAGGCATTCTGCCTAGAAGAGCTGAAAGCTCTGCACCGGCCAGTGTATACCTGAAGATGTTGTCAAGGAAGATAAGAACGTCCTGTCCCTGGTCCCTGAAGTGCTCGGCAACTGTTAGAGCTGAAAGTGCAACACGTGCTCTAGCGCCCGGGGGCTCGTTCATCTGTCCGTAAATAAGTGCGGTTTTATCTAAAACGCCTGATTCTTTCATTTCAAGGTAAAGGTCGTTTCCTTCCCTTGTTCTTTCTCCAACGCCTGCAAAAACCGACACACCACCATGAACCAGGGCGATGTTGTTGATCATTTCCATAATAACAACGGTTTTTCCAACACCAGCACCGCCGAACATTCCCATTTTTCCACCTTTTACAAATGGAACGAGAAGATCGAAAACTTTAACGCCTGTCTCGAAAACCTGTGTTGATGTATCCTGCTCGGTAAATTCAGGGGCTTCCCTGTGAATCGGCAGTCTCATCTTTTCGCCGACCGGGCCTTTCTGGTCAACAGGTTCACCGACAACGTTTAAGATCCTGCCGAGTGTTTCTTCTCCAACAGGAACAGTGATTGGCGAGCCTGTATCAACTGTCTTCGTTCCCCTGACAAGTCCGTCAGTTGTCTGCATGGCAATAGTTCTTACAAGATTTTCACCCAAATGGCTTGCTACTTCGAGTGTAAGATCAATTTCAGGTAAGCCTTTTTCTTTGTCACCGGCCTGCTCAATTTTAAGAGCATTTAAAATTGCCGGCAATTCGTTATCGAACTCTATGTCGACAACAGCACCGATGACCTGAGCAACTTTTCCCTCATTCATAATATATAACCTCCATGATTACTAAGTTCAAACTTATTTAATATAAATAGTTGAATAATTGTTCAAAGCAGGTAAAAACCGGCCTTGAACAACCTTTTAACTACTTTTATCTATTTAAGTACTATCCTTTAAGCGCTTCAACACCGCCGACAATATCCATAAGCTCAGCAGTAATAGATGCCTGCCTCGCCTTGTTGTACTGAAGGGTCAGTGAACTGATCATTTCATCTGCTGCCTGAGTAGCATTTTCCATTGCCGTCATTCTGGCAGCTTCCTCTGAAGCCTGCGATTCAAGCAAGGCCCTGAAAATCTGGACTTCTACGTTTTTGGGAAGAAGTTCGTTCAGAATTTCCTGCTGGGATGGTTCATAAATGAAAGACATTGATGATTCGTCTGCTTCTTCTGATTCCTCAGGCGGATCCATCGGCATGATCTTGGATACGGTTATTTTCTGGTTCATTACCGTTACGAACTTGTTATATACAACATAGACTTCATCTACTGCCTCTTCGTTATAATGATCGATGAGGTCCTTGCCTATTGTCTGTACATCGGAATATACGAGCTTCCCTGATAAATCAATCCATGCATTGCGCATCTCAACATTGCGTCTCTTGAAGTAATCTCTTGCCTTTTTCCCGACAACACTGAGGCTGACATTGATGTTCTCGGCTTTTTTCTCGGCTATGATCTTCTCTGTTGCCTTCATGATGTTTGTATTAAAAGCACTGCATAATCCCCTGTCGCTTGTCATTACCAGTATTTCAACTGTTTGCCTGGGTCTCTGTACGAGCAATGGATGCAGCTCTTCGCCGCTTCCTGCGAGACTGCTTAGAACAGCGCTCATCTTGTCCGCGTAAGGCCTCATTTCGATCATCCGGTTCTGTGCCCTCTTGAGTTTGGCGGCAGCAACCATCTTCATGGCTTTGGTTATCTGCTTGGTGCTTTTAACTGCTGTGATTCTTCTATTAATATCTTTTAAAGTAGCCATAGTATTCGCATTAAACTTTCAGTGCTTGGCTGTCATTTACTGATCGCTGACAGCTGACAGCTGATCGCCGTCTTTACGCCTGGAATCCTTTCTTGAATTCTTCTATTGCTGCGATAAGTTTCTCTTTTAATGAGTCGTCGAATGCTTTCTTTTCTGTAAGCTCTGACCTTATGTCTGCTTTTGTGCCGCGGATGAATTTCAGTAATTCATCTTCGAACTTACTGATCGCTTCAACCGGTACATCATCAAGGTATCCGTTTGCCCCGGCAAACAGTCCGATGACCTGATCTTCAAATGAAAGTGGAACGTACTGGTTCTGCTTAAGCAGTTCAACCATTCTCTTGCCTCGTTCTATCTGTGCAAGTGTTGATTTATCAAGGTCTGAACCGAACTGTGCGAAAGCAGCCATTTCCCTGAACTGTGCAAGGTCAAGTCTCAGAGTACCTGCAACCTGCTTCATCGCCTTGGTCTGAGCAGCACCACCAACACGGGAAACCGAGAGACCAACGTTAACAGCAGGTCTTACACCGGCGTAGAAGAGTTCAGGTTCAAGGTATATCTGTCCGTCAGTAATTGAGATAACGTTTGTAGGAATATAACCTGAAACGTCACCCGACTGAGTTTCAATAATCGGAAGCGCTGTAAGAGAACCACCGCCAAGTTCATCTGAAAGCTTGGCAGATCTTTCAAGAAGCCTTGAGTGGAGATAGAAAACGTCTCCAGGGAATGCTTCACGCCCCGGAGGACGTCTGAGCAGCAATGAAAGCTGCCGATAAGCTGTAGCCTGTTTGCTCAGGTCATCATATACGATTAATGCGTGCATTCCGTTGTCCCTGAAGTACTCGCCCATTGCGCAACCAGTATAAGGTGCGATGTACTGAAGAGGTGCGGGTTCGGACGCTGATGCTGATACAATAATTGTATGCTCCAAAGCGCCCTCTTCTTCGAGCTTTTTAGCAACACGGACAACGTTTGAACGTTTCTGACCGATAGCAACATAGATGCAGACAACGCCGGTGCCTTTCTGGTTAATGATTGCATCGATACCGATTGCGGTCTTTCCAGTCTGACGGTCACCGATGATAAGCTCACGCTGGCCTCTTCCGATCGGGATCATTGCGTCAACTGCTTTAAGACCGGTCTGCATGGGCTCGCCAACCGGCTGCCTGTCAATAATACCGGGAGCAACAACGTCAACGATCCTGTTCTCCGATGCATTGAGAGGGCCTTTGCCGTCAATCGGCTGGCCGATAGCGTTTACAGCTCTTCCAAGAAGTTCCTTACCAGCTGGCACTGACATGATCTTGCCGGTACGTTTAACAATGTCGCCCTCTTTAATGAGTGTGTCTTCACCGAAGAGAACGGCACCTACTGAATCTTCTTCGAGGTTAAGCGCCATTCCGAAAACTTCGTTCGGAAACTCGAGAAGTTCTGATGCCATACAGTTATCAAGGCCATAGATTCTGGCAATACCGTCACCAACCTTGACGACTGTTCCGACTTCGCTTACGTCTACACGTTTTTCAAAGTCGGTAATCTGTTTTTTTATAAGCTCACTTATTTCGTTAGCTTCAAGCTTTGATACATCCATTAATTCACCCCCGAATATAGTTCAATACTTAAAAAGTTGAAGGTAAAAAAAGTTAAAAAATGGGGTTACTTAACCTTTTAACTCTTGTCTCTTAACTCTCAGTTATTATGTTTATCTCATCAGCTCTGCTTTTAACATGCGGAGCTGGCCTTTAATACTGCTGTCATAGATAGTGCTGCCGACTTTTACTATAAAGCCTCCTAGGAGGGATGGGTCGACTTCGCTTTCAATATCTACGTCTTTTTTCGTCAATTCTTTTAAGGCGGTCTTTAACCTGTCGGTATAACTTGTGTCCAGCTCAACAGGAGAAATAACAACCGCTGTTGCTTTCTTTTCTGTTTCGTTATATACATTGATTGAAGCTGAAATAACTTCTTTGATTGCAGCGAGGTGACCGTGCAGGATGATGAGCTTAAGGAACTTTTCTGTTCCAGCGGACATTTTTAGAAGAGGCTGAAGTGCAGCGAATGCCTTGCCTTTTTCATCTTCAGAGAAGATCTGTCCTGCAAACAGGAGTTTGAGCTGCCTGTTAGTCTCAAGCAGTTCTGCAAAAGCCTTCATCTCTTCTACTATCTTAGGGATGTCCGAGATATCGGTGCTGCTCAGTAATGCCTTGCTGTATTTTTTTGCAATCTGATTTTTATTCAATTTTTCGCCTCAAGTCTTTTTATATAGTCATCAATAAGAGCTTCCTGCTCTTTCTGTCCCAGTTTTTCTTTTATTTGTGATTCGGCAATTTCCAGGGCCATAAGCGCTGCATCCGCTTTAATGGTTTCTTTTGCCTTCTGTAATTCAAAGTCTATATTTGATTGGGCCTGCTCAAGGATCTTCTCTTTCAAACGCTCGCCTTCAGCAATAATAGCTTCTTTTTCGCTTTCACCTGATTTTCTTGCCGCTTCCACGATCTTCTCGATTTCTTTATCTGTGTTTTTGAATCTTGCCTGGACTTCATTAAGTGTTTTCTGAGCAAGCTCTTTAGCTTCAGTTGCTTCTTTGAGGGACTTTTCGATCATTGCTGTGCGGTTTTGGAAGAATTCCTTCACTGGCTTGCCGCCGAATTTAACCATTACACCAACAAGGATGGCGAAGTTAATAATAGGCCAGACCCAGTCTTTCCATGTGAAATGTGTTTCACCGCCGCCTCCGCCGACTGCATATGCGGATGTGGCAATAAGAACGTTGACTCCTAAAGCTACAATGCTGATATTTTTAATGTTGAGTTTTGAATTATTTAATATTTTCATACTGTTACCAACTTTTCAACGATTTGTTTGGAGAAAGCTTCAATATTTGTTTTTAATCCAGCGCGCGCTTTTTCTGTTGCGGCTTCAAGCTCTTCTTTGGCTTTCTTGTTTATTTCTACTGCTTCGTTCTGGGCTACTTCAAGTGCGCCCTTCTGCACATCAGAGCCTTCTTTGGCCAATTCTTCAAAAGTTTTCTTTGCCTGGACTCTGCCGTCAGACAGTTTAGCGTCAATCTTGGCCAGTACCTCATCTTTATCTTTGTCTAAGGCCTTGGCGTTTTCAAGCGCTCCGCTGGTGTTGTCTTCTCTTTCTTTGAAAATCTTTAAAAGAGGCTGAAATAATACTTTATTTAAAAAGACGAGAAGAAACAGGAATTGTGCGAGTTGGACCAAAAACCAAAGCGGGCTAATATCTAGCATTTAAGCTCCTAATAAAAAAAATGGGTTTAATGAATTCAAGTGCGATAAAGTCCTGAAAAATTACCATAGCATGGTTGATTTGTCAATCAATCAATAAGTATATTTGTTAAATTTATAAATGGTTCGAGTAACAGCAGTGGCTGGTAAACAGATGGAATACCCTATATATAAATGTGTTTTTCCTGATTTTTGACTTTTTGCAATCGTTCTATTAAACTTCAATAGTTATGGGCAGTGATACAGTACTAACACTAATATTAAAAGCAGGGCTTGTTGTAAAATTTGTGCTCCTGGTGCTGTTGTTTTTTTCAATAGTTTCCTGGGCCATCGTTTTCTACAAGCAGAGGCTTCTTTCCAGGGTTGAGAAGGAGTCCGCACAATTTCATAACGCATTCTTGAAGAACAAGCAATGGGACGCCCTGTATCAATCAACAAAAAGGCTAATGCTCAGTCCTCTGGCCAACCTGTTCCGGGCGGCGTACTCTCTTGAAGGCGCCAGCAGGGAGGAGATCAGGAGCGCTCTGAAACGAGTTGAGTCGACTGAAGCAGCCCGTCTTGAAAGGCACCTGACTTTTCTTGCCACTACAGGATCTACGGCTCCTTTTATAGGACTATTTGGAACTGTGTGGGGAATTATGAACGCATTTATGGGAATCGGCAGAATCGGGGCCGCATCACTTGCTGTAGTTGCACCGGGTATTGCTGAAGCTCTTATTGCTACGGCAGCCGGCCTTGCTGCAGCCATTCCTGCAGTAGTAGCTTATAACTATTACTTAAGCAGGGCGCGCCGCAGTATAATATTGATGGAAGACTTCTCTCAGGAATTAATAGAATATTGTGTGAGGAATAATGGACAGACGGAGACAGGCTCTCTCGGAGATTAACGTAACCCCCTTTGTAGACGTTATGCTAGTACTGCTTATCATTTTTATGGTAACAGCCCCCCTTCTTCAACAGGGCATAGACATTAACCTCCCGCAGGCAAAGGGGAAGGAAATGGCCGCTACAGAGAGGATAGTTGTTACTATCAGGAAAAATGGTAAGATTTATCTGAATAAGGCCTCTCTTACCATGAAAGAGTTAACTGCAAAACTATCGAAAAGCAAAAATAAGGAAGTATATCTTAAGGCTGATAAAGACGTTCCCTACGGCAATGTTGTGATTGTTATGGGTGAATTGAAGGAAATAGGGATAGAAAAGCTGGGGATGGTTACAGAGCCTAAAGCGCGTATTAAATGAGACAGGCCCTGCCCATCGGGAGAGAACCTAATCTACAAATAATTATTATTACCTCTGCAGTACTGCACATTCTTTTAATTACATTAATAACAATACCCCTGAAATCAAAAGAGAGAGAATATAAAACATATTTTGTTAATGTGGTAACTCCATCTCAGATACAGGCTCCGTCAAGAAGGCCGGCAGTTAAGAAGAAGGGGAAGTCAAAAAAGAGCAGTAGCGTTGTGAAGGCTAAACCGGCTCCCAGACGGAGGGTCAAGGCAAAAAAGGGCGTATCACTGGAGCCTGTTGAAACAAAAAAGGTATCAAAAGAAATTGAGAGGCGTCGTGCTATAAGTGCCCTTGCAAAAATGAAAAAATCAAGGGAAGAGGACAGGGCACGGGACAGGGAGGCTGAGGAATCAGTTGAGCAGGCGATTGAGGGTATTAAAAAGAGGAAGACAGTAACTCTGGCAACAGGCGCAGGAATCCTCGGGACCCAGGTGTCTGGTGATTCAGAGTCATATTATGCTTTAATTGCACAGAAGATCCAGGAAGAATGGGTTTACCCTGATCTTGATATTGATGATCTTTCGGTAGTGGTGTCTATAAAAATAGACAGCACAGGTAAGATAGTTTCTCACTATATTGAGGAATCATCCGGGAACAGAATATTTGACCAATCTGCTTCAAAAGCTATAATAAAGGCTAGTCCGCTGCCGTCCCCGCCGGTAGAAATGGAAGTAGGATTTAGATTTCGAATATGAGAAAATGCAAACGACGAATGACGAGTGACGAACTACGAACTACGAATGACGAACGGCTACCGGTGATAAGCGAACGACTTAAGTCAGTTAAAGCATGTATATTACTCCTTGTAATTGCCAGTTTTTGTTTTGGTTTGGCCGATAGTGTTGATGCTAAAGTCTATATTGATATTGCCTCTCCATCTGTCCGGCAGCTTCCTGTGTCCATAATTATCAAGGGCCCTCCAAAATCTAAAGAACTTGAGTGGATAATCAAGAATGACCTGGAAACGACCGGAATGTTTGAGTTTGTTGATCCTGATGTGCCCGGGGCTGAAGTTAAGGCGTTTCTGGATGTTTCTATCTCGAATGATATAAAAGTGATTCTTTCTGTTAAGGACTTGGTAGAAGGGAAAGAAGTCCTTAAAAAGAGATTGACTGTATCCAAAAAGGCAAGTCTTCGTACTATGGCGCACAGCATATCCAATGATATTTATTATGTCGCAACTGACAGAAAAGGGATATTCAGGACAAAGCTTTCGTATCTTGTCAGTGAAAAATCAGGAAGAAAAGGACTTCGTGTTATGGACTGGGATGGGTTCAATGCCCGGAAAATTGTTTCACGAGGGTTAACATCCAGTCACAGCTGGTCCCAGGACGGCAAGTTTCTTCTCTTTGCCTCCGAGAGGAAGAGGAAGTGGAAAATATACCTGAGAGACCTCAAACGGGGTAAGGAGATGGTACTTTTCTCATCTAAAGGACTAAATCTTGTCGGTGGGACTTCTGCCGATGATCTGGTTGCTTTTTCATCGTCCAAAGGAGGCAGTTCTGAAATATACACCATGAATATGTTCGGTCAGAAGTTCAAGAGGCTGACAAGATCATATGGTATAGATGTTTCACCTGTTTTTTCGCCTGACGGCAAGAAAATCGCTTTTGTATCCGACAGGGGAGGGTCTCCTCAAATATATACAATGGACATAAAAGGGCGCGGCATAAAAAGGCTTACTTTTGAAGGATCCTACAACACATCTCCGTCCTGGTCTGCTGATGGAAAACGGATAGCATATGTAGGAAGAAAAAATGGCAAAAATCAAATATTCGTGTTAAAATCTGACGGTAAAGATTTAAGGCAGCTTACATTTGAGGGTAACAATGAAGGTCCGTCGATTTCACCCGATGGTTTTTTTATTGCATTCGATTCCGACAGGGACGGAAAGCGCGGGATTTACGTTATGCGTATTAATGGCGAAGGACAAAAGCGAATTACCAAAAAATACCTAAAGGCAATGTCACCTAAGTGGTCACCATATTTAAAATAGCGCAGATATATTAAGGAGGCGTTTTATGAAAAGATTGTTCATTATTCTAATACTGGTTTTTGCAGTAGGATGTCAAAAGAAATACACAAGGACCCCGGCAGAAGACCAGCAGCCCGTAGACGAGCAGGTAAGGGAAGAGGTCATGACCCCGGCTGAAGAGGAAATTGTTGAGCCCGTTGAAATTGTAGAAGAGGAAAGTGTAGAAGAGGAAAGATTGTCAGCCGAAGAAAAGGCAGCAGCTGTATTCAAAGACGTTCTCTTTGAATATGATAAATACGACATAAGGCCTGATGCAAGGGTGATACTCGATTCAGTTGCGGATTTTCTCAACGCAGAGAAGAGTGTGAACATTGTTATTGAGGGGCATTGTGATGAGAGGGGAACCAATGAGTACAACCTTGCACTCGGTGAAAATAGGGGCAAGGCGGCAATGAAATACTTGTTAGCCCGCGGTATACCATCTTCAAGGATGCTGGTAATAACCTATGGGGAAGAGAAGCCTGTATGCATGGGCTCAAACGATTCATGCTGGCAGAGCAACAGAAGGGCCCACTTTGTTATTACTAAATAAATAATTATAGACCTGGTCAGGCACCCGCCTGGCCAGTGTTAGTATGGTCTTCAGTTATCAAGAGGATATATGGATTTTTTACGAACAAATAAAATATTTTCCAGATTTTTTTCTTTAAGCTTTGCTTTATGCTCTCTGCTTGTTATTTCAGGGTGTGCTTCAACGGAGGACACCGGGAGATTACAGTATGACGTAAACACTTTACGGGATGAAGTTAGTAACCTCAAGAAAACTTCAAAGTCTACTGCCCGAATGGAGAAGATCAATAAACAGCTTGACGGCCTGGAAGACTCACAGAAATCGACATCTCAGACTGTTTCAGACCTATTAATTCAGGTGCAGAATCTGTCATCAGAATTTCAGGTTTTAACCGGCCGATTTGAGGAAGCACGATACTTTTCCGAAAAAAGTTCTTCCGAGCTGATTGAAAGTAAAGATGAACTGCTGGCAAAAATGAAAGAACTTGAATTTGCGCTGGCTGATATAAAGAAAAAGGAAGACCGCGCAATGCTCCTGGCTGAACAGGCCAAAAAAGAGGAGGCTGAAAAAGCCGATCAGCAAAAACGGGCTGAAGAAGCAAGGAAGCTCAAAAAAGCAGAAGCAAAGAAAGTGAAAAAAGCAGCTGCTAAAAAAGATGACGGCAATTCATCTGTGAAAACCCTCTATATGTCAGCATATCAGGATTTTAAGGAGGGGGATCTAGTTGATTCAAGAGAGAAATTTCAGTCTCTGTTGAGGGACTTCTCTGAAAATGATTATTCAGATAATGCACGTTTTTGGATAGGTGAAACCTATTACAAAGAAGAGAATTTTGATGATGCAATACTTGCTTACCAGGAGCTGTTTGATAAAAATCCGAAAAGCGACAAAGTTCCCGGGGCATTGCTGAAACAAGGCCTGGCTTTCTACCAGTCAGGGAATAAGGATGTTGGCAAGACCATTCTTGAGCAGCTTATTAAGAAGTATCCGAACACAGAACCGGCCAAACTCGCTTTAAGAAAAATCAAGAAACCCTCTGTACCTCCGAAAACTATTAAAAAATAGTCTCCGGACATTCGAGGGGATTCTTGTTTCCACAGTTTTTGTCATATTATATTCAGGATTTACTTGTCAGGTAAGCTGCAATAATCTGGGTGAACAGTTATTGTTGGAATACTGCGGAATTATCTTGACTTTATGATGCATTTATTTTTAAATACTTCAGGTTTTGACGTAGTAGTTTTTATTAATTTTACACGAGGAATAATGATCAATGATAGTTGAACGCAGGAAAAGCAAGAGACTGGACATGTGCATCATAGTAGAGTTTAAAGTCTTGCAGTCATCTATGTCTTCCTTGGGAATAACAAGAGATTTTGCCGGCGACGGATTCAGTTTTGAATCACAGGACCTTGATGTTGAACCGGGAGAAAGCCTTGATTTCAGGTTTAAAAATGCTGAAAGTAACCTCTATGTTTCAGCCGCAGGCGCAATTGTATGGAAAAAGAGAAACAGTGAATTCGGTTACTTGATAGGCATAAGGTTTAATGAAATCGATGATGAGACGCGCATGCAGATGTATGAAGCAGTTTCTGCTATGGGACATGTACCCCTGAACTATCTTACTGATGATAATGGATATGAAGGTGAGTATCGTGAAACAACCAAATCCGATGACTATACAAGCATGTATTACGATCCTGCAGATAAGGATGAAGCAGATGGGATAGAACCGGTATTTGAAAAAGGTTCCCCTCAGGATTCTTCCTTGCCCGAAGAGCAGCTGACTCTTGATGCTGAAGACGGTAAGGACGGTGATTATGCAAAGGTAAAAGAACGTTCAGTCCTGGACCACACATTTCCTGTAAAGATTGACAGGAGAATAAAGAAGCCGCTATATGAGCCCATAGTAAAAATTATAATCCTTCTGTTACTGCTGCTTGCCGCTATATTTTTGTTTGGAGAGAGGGGCAATATAGAGGAAAGCCTTCCTGAACAGGTTCTGCAAGAGCCAGTTATTGTTGAAGAAATTGAACCAATTCAACCGGAGCAGCCGATAATTATTGAAGAACCGCCAATTTCTCAAATAGTTCCCCCGACTGCTGAAGCTCCGTTTCTGGTCCAGGTTGGAGCTTGGAAGAACCCTGAATATTCAAATGAAATGCTGCCTCGTTTAAAGGAGTATTACCCTGGCGCGTATATAGTTGTTGTTAATAATTTTCATATCATCAGGATCCCCGGTGTAATGCATCGAGAGCAGGGGGGGATTATGTTAAGGGATATTAAAGATAAGTTCAATCTGAAAGGGCTTGTCATTACGAACAGATGATATATATCAATGTTATGCTATGTCTCCTGCTCGATCTGATGAATGCGCTGTTCATGCCTGCCGCCCATGTATTTCGCTAAAAGCCATATGTCCACAATTTCCAGGCTGTTTCGATGGTCATCATCTTTTTAACTTGACCCCTTCCCCTATAGCCTCTCCATCCCGTTTTCATGTATAATAATGCCAGTAAATAAAATGAATATACACAAGGGTTATTTATAGTAGACAGGAGGCTTTACATTGATTACTTACGATGAATTAAAAGATAAACTGAGTGAGATTGAAGAAAGAATAACTACCCTCCGGAGGTATCTTTGATGTCCCTGGAAAGCAGGAACATTTAAAGACCATTGAAAAGAAACTTGAAGCTGAAGATTTGTGGGACGATCCTTCAAAGGCCCAGGTAATACTGAAGGAAAAATCGGGTATTGATAATTCCCTCCAGCCTTTTTTTACAATAGAAAAACAATATGAAGATCTGCACATCCTTCTTGAACTTTCTGAGGAAGAAGACGGAGAAGGTATGCTTGAGGATGCTGGCGACGGAGTTACAAAGCTTTTTTCGGATCTTGATGATATTGAATTAAAGAGTACTCTTTCATCCGAAGGTGACCGTAACAATGCCATCCTCACTATTAACCCCGGCGCAGGAGGTACGGAAAGTCAGGACTGGGCACAGATACTTTTCAGGATGTATACACGTTGGGCCGAGAAAAGCGGATACAAGGTTGAGGTTGTTGAATATTTGCCTGGTGAAGAGGCAGGGTTAAAGAGCGCAACTCTGACTATTAGCGGTGAGTACGCATACGGATACCTGAAGGGAGAAGCCGGGGTCCACCGCCTGGTCAGGATTTCCCCATTTGACGCTAACAAAAGACGCCACACATCATTTGCCGCCATACTCGTATATCCGGAAGTTAGTGAGGATATTGAGGTTGAAATTGACGATGACGATTTACGAATAGATACTTTCAGGGCATCAGGTGCAGGCGGACAGCATGTAAATAAAACGGATTCCGCTGTAAGGATTACGCATTTGCCGACGAATATTGTAGTAAGTTGTCAGAATGAACGCTCCCAGCAGAAAAACAGGGCCACGGCAATGAAGATTCTCAAAGCGCGTATTTATGCTATAAAGAAAAAGGAGCAGGACGAGAAGTTGGATGAAATTATCGGTGAGAAAAAAGACATTGCATGGGGAAGTCAGATAAGATCATATACCCTGCAGCCCTATCAGCTCATAAAGGACCACAGGACCGATTGCGAGACAGGAAATGTGAATGCTGTTCTTGATGGCGGTCTTGATGAGTTTATTAATAAATATCTGCTTTTTAAGAAAGAAAAACAGGTTTCAGCGTAGTCAATATCATGGATGCTTTTGAATTAATAAGCACAAGACGAAGTATAAGAAAATTTACGGATAAGCCGGTTTCCGATGATCTCATTAATAAGATAATAGAGGCCGGCACCCGGGCACCCTCAGGGCTGAACAACCAGCCATGGAAATTCGCGGTTATCAGGGACAGCGATCTGAAAACTGAAATATCCGGCCTTACACACTACTCTAAAATAGTTCTTGGGGCCAATGTGCTGATCGCGGTTTTTCTCGACAACTCCTCGAGCTATGACAGGACTAAGGATTGCCAGGCCATCGGGGCATGCATCCAGAACATGCTTCTATATATTCATTCAACGGGTCTCGGTGCTGTGTGGCTTGGTGAGATCCTGAAAAGCAAAGATAAAGTGCTGGAATTGGTTCAGGGTCCTGAAGATCATGAGCTAATGGCGGTCATTGCTCTGGGATATCCTGC
Source organism: Nitrospirota bacterium (assembly GCA_003354025.1). Lineage (GTDB taxonomy): Bacteria > Nitrospirota > Thermodesulfovibrionia > UBA6902 > UBA6902 > Glo-13. The sequence goes on along the minus strand of PIVU01000016.1, from coordinate 9,682 downwards.
GGAGACAAAGGGGAAGGGGAGCCGGAAGCAGCTTGATGAAGTTGTTTTTTTTAATAAATAGCATATGTAGTTAGTCCTCTTATTTCAGGAAAATCGAAACCATAATAATATTGCCGGCTCATCGGTTTCTCTGTTAAATTAAAAACAGGCTTAAAAAGCGATTTCTTATCAACTAATCTTGTAGCAGGTCTAAACCTTTTCACTCCACCTTTCATGGCTGTTGATAAAACAGATTGCACCCATCTTAAACTCAATGGCACTGTTTTACAGGCTATAAAAGAAGCTTATCAAGACCATCCATAATGCTAAAACCATACTTCCAGTCTCTGGTGCGACCAATTCAATTAAAGATATAACGAAATATTCCGAAACATAATATAAATAAAAAATTGTCCAAACACTGAAATTCAACTTAAAATGAAATTAAAGTATAAGCTTTTCTCAAAGATCAACAATCCATCAAATCTAATGCGACTGTATACAATAGTTTCACTATTGTCCTTCGTTCTGTTTCTCTTTCTTGTCAATCTCGGCATACGCGATATTTACGTGTCATATAATGTGAATGAAGCGATAAAGAACTCGATCGGTATCGGAGAAGTTATTTTTAAGAATGAGCGAGACATTATTAGAGTAAGTGGCTCAGAAGGGGCGATGTCACTAAGAGTTGCTCCAGAGGACTTCCTACTGCTCGATCGCAGGATGGTGAACTACCTGCCGCCTTTGGGTCTTGTGAAAATAAAGGTGTTTTCTAAAGACAAGATTATAATTTACAGCACTGACCATTCGATTATTGGCAGGGAAGACAAAGACAATGAGTACCTTGATGCTGCTCTGAATGGTGAAGTGGATTCGAAGGTAGTGAGGAAAAATGATTTTATGGACCTGGAGGGAGAGAAGAGGTTCGATATAGATGTTGTAGAGACGTACCTGCCTGTCAAAGATAAAGAACACGGCATAGTAGGCTCATACGAGATATATGCCGATATCTCATACTACAGGGCAGAGCTGCGCGAGTTACTCCGCATCTCGCTGGCCGGAATCGGCCTGACCCTGTTCGTGATATTCGGGATACTCTTTGCCCTGATGCGGTACGGTACAAAGGAACTAAACAGGGCCTACGACTCACTTGAGAAGATGGCTGCCACTGATGTTCTCACAGGCATATCCAACCGAAGGTATCTGATGAGCAGGGCTGAGGAAGAGTTCGTCAGAATAAAGCGGGAGACTTCTGAGGATTTGTCTATCCCTTCCATAGGATATTTAATGATCGATATTGACCACTTTAAAAACATTAATGATACATACGGTCACCTGGTTGGTGATGAGATATTGAGAAGTCTTGCCGAATGTTTAAAAGTGCATACGCGCCAGTATGATATTGTTGGAAGATATGGCGGTGAGGAATTCCTCATAGTCCTTCTGAATACTGATTTTAATGAGCTCCTTAAGCGTGCTGAAGCCTTGTTGAAGGCAGTAAGAGAAACCCCGTTTAAAGTTGGAAGCTCCTCATGCAATGTTACCGTAAGTATCGGCATCTCATGTCTAACAAAGAATGATGACGATATAAACGCGGTAATAAAGAGGGCTGATGAAGGCTTGTACAAGGCAAAGGATTCGGGGAGAGACAGGGTTGCCTGGGTATAAGCAGACCCTTCATAATTCTCTTTGGACGACGTTACACTTTCACTCCGACCATGAATACGGGAATAGACGTTAACAGTATGGCACTCATAATCCAGAAGGCATATAAATAATCAAGTTGTGCTATTAAAATTCCGGCGAGTATGGGCCCTGATGTATGGCCTATATCATATATTGTTCCAAAGGTTCCCATTGCCGCCCCATTGTCGAAGAATTGGTCTATGAATAATTAAGATGTGGCGATCTTAAAGAGGGATTTGCCAGGGTATGATGTGCTGATTGTGGGCATGAGTACCTGCTTTCATTTAGTTGCAAGGGCCGTTGGTTCTGTCCATCCTGCCATGCCAAAAAGGTCATACACTTTGGTGAACTGCTGAAAGAAAATGTCTTGTATCCGGTTCCCCAGCGGCAGTATGTATTTACCATACCTGTAATGCTCCGTGAGTACTTCAAACATAACAGAGGTTTACTATCAAAGCTTTGCCGCTGTGCCCATGAGAGCCTTCTTGTTTTCTTGAGAAATGCTACTGGATTGAAAACCGGTATTCCCGGACTTGTAATGACAATTCATACGTTTGGGAATTATCCTGAGAAATTTCATCCTCACCTTCACGCAATTGTCACAGACGGGCTGTTTAATAAAAACGGGACGTTTTATGTAGTGCCAAAGAGTGACTTAAAACCCCTTGAGGAAATTTAATCGTTTCAGATGGTTCGATATTACGGATGGTACTAAAACAAGTCCAGGGGAATGCGTCTGAAGCAGGGGATGGTAAGGATGGGAGATGAGCAGTTAGAACATGATGCGGACGTAGAGATAATTGACGTGTCTGAATATGAGCCGAAGCGGATACCGTCAAAGACGTGGAGAGAATGTATCAAGTCGGTACGACTCGATTCCGAGAAGATATGGGAGGTAGATCCGCTGGAGTGTCCGAAGTGTGGCGGGGAGATGAAGATAATCAGTTTTATAACAGAGGCGTCGGTAGTAGGTATGTCCTGGCATGACTTAAAACAGACTATGAAACAGGAAGTTCCTGCAAATATTAAGGCCTGCCTGCTCCGCAGGCAGGCCTTACTGCAAATTTTATCCTAAATGTCACCATGATTTTCAGGTCGGTACGACTCGATTCCGAGAAGGTCGAAAAATACAAAAAAATCTTGCTGGATCAGCATTTTTCCGTTAAATTAAAAACAGGCTTAAAAAGCGATTTCTTATCAACTATACTTTATTCCAGCAGTCAGTCTGTACAAGATAAGCTTCCAGGATCCTGTTCAGTTCATCTTCCAAAATCCCGTTTCTGCCTTTCAATCCTTCAAGCAGCTTTCTGGGGATTTCAATTGTGCAAAGCTTGTCATTTTTAATGAGCTGAAATTTATATACTATCTGCATGAATATGTAGAATATGCGGAATACGATAATCGATCCGTCGATCTCTTTTATCTTTTCCTCAACAATTTCATATGATGGTACTTCTGATTTTTTTACCTGACGATCCATAATTCGCTAACACCTCTTTTTTTGATTTTATGATTGTATATTCTATCGAATATTTTGTCTATCCTTTTTTTCAATAACTTAAATAGTCCAGCATGTTAACATCCAGCCATTTTGAATCCCACCAGTACAAAGGAGATACTTCATATCCGTTGACCAGTACTCCAAAGTGGAGATGATCTCCCCCGGCCAAACCGGAAGAGCCTGTGTTTCCAATTATATCACCCTTTTTTACAGCATCTCCCACTTCTACGTTGATTCCTGATAAGTGGCCGTAAATGCTCATTAAACCTAGTCCGTGGTCTATGATTACCGTTTTGCCGTATATACTGAGATCACCGGCATATTTGATAATGCCTGTGTTAGCGGCCTCAAAGGGAGCATTTGCATATGATGCAAGGTCATATCCAAGGTGGGCACTTTTACTTATGACTTCACCATCGTATATATATTCTCTCCGGTCACCGTATGTTGCCATAACCTTGCTGTTTCTCATTTGTAAAAAACGGTCTTCCCACAGCACTTTTGACTCTGCCTCATTAGCAATTTCCATTATTTTATGGCGACTTTCTCTTCTCCAGTCCTCATTGACTTCTTTGAAAGCTCCGGCAGGGTCTTCTATATCGGTTTTGTTGAGCAAAGGTGCTACTACCGTATTAATAAATTCGTCATCAACTGTTATACGGGACGTCCGATATTTCTTCAGTTTCATTCTTGTCGGAAGAGATTTAACTTTCTGATTTCCCGCAGTGTCTTCGGCAATTGCATAGTATGTACCTGCTGTTTCAGTATCGTGAGGAACAGGGAAGAATGCATAATAAGTAGGCAGCAGCGCCTTACGGGGCCGGCCTGTATCTTCCTCTGTGTTATCAAAGTCGTTCTCCATATCTTCCTCTATCTCAGCTTCATATGCTTTGAAGGTAAGGTCCCCCAGCTTAATGAAGACTGATGCAGCATCTTTTACCCTTAAGATGGCAAGCCCTGCACTCCCCTGCTCAATAACAGACGGGGCCCTTAATACATCCAGTTTTGGAGGCATAGTATCTATTAATGTGCTGATCTCGTAGGATATTTCCTTTAAAAGACCGGCGCTTGCCTCAATACTTATAACGGCTGGCCCATCTTTTAACTTTAGCTCTTTCGGTTTGATTTGCAGAGAGTATGTTTTGTCGGAATAATCAGGGGAATCATTGAGCAATTCAATTGTCTGTCCATCCTTATAAATATTAATCACTATTTTCTTTATATTAGCGCCCGTAAGAGTGACTGTTTTATCAGCGGACAGGAGTTCCAGTGCTTCTATCCCCTTTACCTCAGGGTCATCTATTAGGAATAATTTATACACAGCAAAGGCCAGGACCAGGACAATAAACGGCAGGCCCAGGATTAGTCCTATACGGCCAAAGCCGGTCTCCCTATTGTTTTTGTATATATGCATTCTTAATTTCATTAATAACAAATATTAATAACCATATCTATGATTATCGTCATAAACAGCCGTATATTATGCCCTGACGGCCTGATAAATGCAAGAAAAATCGTACTTCCAGAGTGAATTGACTTAACAATCCAAATACATTAATATTCTTACAATCATGATTCCTTCCGTAAAAACCGTTGATTTTCTAGTTATTGGCGGCGGTGTTGCCGGCTTAAGAGCTGCGATTGAACTAGCATCAAAAGGGAGTGTACTGGTCCTGACAAAGGACAAAGCCACTGAAAGCACTACCGGCTATGCTCAGGGCGGAATTGCGGTTGCTCTAAGCGATGAAGATGAAGTCAGCATTCACTATAACGACACCATTAATGCTGGTGACGGGCTTTGCAATAAGGAAGCTGTCCAGATAATGGTTGAGGAAGGCCCCGAGTATATCCTTGAGCTGATGTCCTGGGGTGCTGAGTTTGACAAGGACGGCAGCAAGCTTTCATATACCAGGGAAGGCGCGCATTCGAGAAGGAGGATCCTTCACTCACGAGGCGACTCAACAGGTAAAGAGATCGAGAGGGCGCTTATTAAAAAGGCCCGCTCCTATTCCACAATTGAACGTTATGACTTTGCCTATACACTTGATCTGCTTGTCAAAGATAACCGATGTGTCGGGGCCGTTGTTTTAAGGGGCGATCAGATTATTCATGTTTTTGCCAAATCTGTGCTGCTGGCTACCGGCGGAGCAGGACAACTATTCTCCAGGACTACTAATCCGATGATATCAACAGGCGACGGCCTGGCAATAGCATATAGGGCAGGTGCTGAGGTTATGGATATGGAATTTATCCAGTTTCATCCTACGACATTGTATTTCCCCGGAGCTCCCCAGTTTCTGCTTAGTGAAGCCATGCGTGGAGAAGGTGCTGTTCTTAAGAATATTCAGGGACAGAGTTTTATGAACAATTATCATAAAATGGCTGAACTTGCTCCACGGGATGCTGTTACGCGGGCAATAGTTTCTGAAATGGTCAAGACAAGTGCGAAACATGTGCTGCTGGACCTAACACACCTTGAAAAAGATTTTGTCAAAAAGAGGTTTCCTCTCATATACACAACATGTCTGCAATATAATATTGACGTAACCGAAGAAATGGTCCCCGTATGTCCTTCCGCTCACTATATTATGGGCGGAATCAAAACAAACATTCACGGTGAAACGAGTATTGAGGGACTGTTTGCTGCCGGTGAGGTGGCTTGCACAGGAATTCATGGTTCCAACCGTCTTGCTTCGAACAGTCTTCTTGAAGGACTTGTGTATGGAGCAAGAACCGGGAAAAGAGCTGTTGCATATGCCTCAGAAATTAGTGGTCATCCTGACTCATCAGAATTTAGTATGGATAGTAAGTTAATCTTAACCGGGGCTGACACTGATTTCGACATTGATAAGAAAAGAAGTTCTCTCAGGCAAATTATGTGGAACAAGGTGGGCATAATAAGGTGTGAGAAATCTCTTACCGCTGCCAGGAACTGGCTCTCCAGGCAACGGCATTTAATTGATAGTGCATTTAGAGACAGAAGGGGGTTTGAGTTCAAAAATATGCTGACTGTTGCAGACATTGTTACTGAATCGGCTTATTCAAGGAAGAACAGTGTTGGTGCTCATTACCGTTCTGACTTTAAGGATAAAGGGGCAGACTGGCAAAATCATTCTCTGTGCCGGAAAGATACTTCTATTGTATGGGTTGACTAAATAGTGTTACCAAATGGTCAGGTGCCGGACTTTTTTGCAGTGAACTGACTATTGTTTCTCCTCTAATGGGCTGTAAAAAGATCTGAGTTTAAAGGACTTGGAAAAAAACTCCATAGCCTTGTCTATCTCGTTCTTTTCATAATATACATATCCGAGAAAATAGTATGCAGAAGCATCCGGAGTGTCTTTTATATAATCTTCCATGAGCTCTATGGCCTTGTCTGACTTCCCCTGGTAATACAGGTTGTATGCTTTCTCAACAGGGGATTCAGCGGCGATACATAATGAAAAAGACAATATAGAAAAAACCAAAAGGATCAACACTGTTACTTTCATAATGACCTCCATTTACAGGTGAAACAGATTAATTAATTATTGTTTTTTTTCTTCTTCTTTTTCTTCTTCTTTATTTTCTTCTTGATCTTGGCCAGCTGTTTCTTCTGTTTTAATAGAAGGTTTCTGTACAGTTCTGTTGAGTAAACTGTGGGAACTGACCCCTCACTAAAAAATTCTACCATTTTTTTAGATTCATTGGTAGCTAAAAGTCCGGTCAGCGGATCAATGACCGCTGTTACAATGCGGTCAGGTACTACAAATTTCTTTTTGTCTTTCGCGGCGGTATCTTTTCCGTCAAAGGGTGATATTTCAGCAAGAGCTTTTTTCATGAAGGACACCCAGATCGGGGCCGCTGCCCTGGACCCGGTCTCTTCATCCCCCAGTGACTTGACATGGTCATGCCCTACCCAGACACTTGTGGACAGTTCGGGAGTGTATCCTATAAACCATGCATCGACATATTCATTTGTTGTACCGGTTTTTCCTGCAACGGGCCGCTTCAGCGCTCTGGCACGCCATCCTGTCCCTTTTTTTACCACATCCTCAAGCATTGACGTAGTTAAATAAGCTGCCTGGGGGCTAATTGCCTGTACTCTTTGGGGCCGGTTATTTTCCAGCACATTGCTGTCTCTGTCAAGGATATACTTTATTGCAATAGGCTCAGTCCTTAAACCCTTCTGGGCAAACACGCAAAAGGCAGATGTCATATCAAGCGGGCTGATACTCAGGCTCCCGAGGGCGAGGGTCAAGTTCTGGGGAAGGTTGCTTGTGATGCCGATATTACGGGCTAATTTAATCACTTTACTTACTCCGACTTCTTCAAGGAGCTTGACGGTAACAATATTTCTCGAGTGAACCAGGGCTTCTCTGAGCCTGGTAGCTCCGTGAAACTTCTGGTCATAATTCTCCGGCTCCCAGTCACCATACTTCTTGCTTTCATATATAAGCGGTTCATCAGCAATTATGCTTGCAGGCGTGAAGCCATGCTCCATGGCGGCCGCAAAGATTATAGGTTTAAATGCTGATCCGGCCTGTCTTTTTGCATAGACGGCCCGGTTAAACTCGCTCTTGCTGAAATCATATCCTCCAACAATTGCACGTATATACCCCGTCGACGGTTCAATGGAAGCAATAGCCCCCTGGACCACTGGTTCCTGTTCCAGCTTAAATACGGGAGTACTCCTGCTTACGTCTGTCACTCTGGCATGTATTACATCTCCGGGCTTCAGGATATTCTTCAGTTGAAGCGCTGAATGTTTTTTGATTAACTCGCCCTTGGAGTCAATTATCTTTCTCGCCCATTTTGCATCTTTACTATAAAGCTTTCCAATAATACCCCGTGTCTTTACTGTTGCTTCTGAATCAGAGACCTTCAATACAGTTGCAGTCATGAGGTCCCCTTTTTTCATCACAACTCTTTTGAAAGGTTCTTGTTCCTGGAGTTCACGGGCCACATCAATATCCTCATGGCCGAGCGGTCCTCTGTAGCCCTGCCTTTTATCAAGTTTTCGCAATCCCCACTTCAGAGCGTCAACAGCAGCACGCTGTATGTCAGTGTTCAGAGTTGTATATACTTTCAAACCGCCCTTATAGGTCATCTCAACGCCGAAGGTGTCTTCAAGATATTTTCTTACATACTCCAGGAAGTAGTTAGGTTTGAACTTTTCCTGTCTGGCGCTTGACAGGTAAAGCGGCTCTTCATACGCATTATCAGCCTGTTCCTTTGTAATATACTTAACAGTCTGCATGCGCCTCAGGACTATTCGCTGTCTTTGCTTTGCTTTATCGAGATTACTGTAGGGAGAGTATCTGCTTGGTGCCTTGATGAGGCCGCAGAGCAGCGCAGACTCCGCCAGTGTAAGATCCGCAGCGGATTTGCCGAAATGAGAGCGTGCAGCCGACTCTATGCCGTATGCTCCATGGCCGAAATAAATCTTGTTAAGGTACAACTCGATAATTTCTTCTTTTGTAAGGTTCTTTTCAAGTCTGAAAGCCAGAATCACTTCCTTTAGCTTTCTTACAACAGTCCTCTCATGGGACAGAAAAACTACTTTTGCAAGCTGCTGGGTAATAGTGCTTGCCCCCTCTTTTATACGGCCTGCCTGTACATCTCTGGTAATGGCCCGCACTATAGCTATATAGTCAACACCCTTATGCATCCAGAATCGTGCATCTTCAACTGCGACAACAGCCTTGATAACGGATTCAGGTATTTTTGAAATCGGGACATACACCCCTTTTTCGATTCGGAACTCACCTATCAGCGTATCGTCGTCAGCATACACCTTTGTTCCTTCAGGGGGGACGTAATCTTTGATTTCCTCAATCTGCGGCACACCCCGGACGAGCGCAATATAGCCGCCGGCAAAAATGCCCGAAAAGATAACGAATAGAAAAATAATTGTTTTTCCGATAATTCCCTTCATACGAGAAAATTATAGTAGCCTTGCATGAGAACTGTCAATTTAGTAATTAATAAAGATGATCATGCACAACATTATGCCTTAGAAGTCAAGCCGTGGTTGTAAAATGTAAAGATATATAGTATTTTGTTCATACAGTTAATAGAAAGGGTTTTTGGTATAATAATAGCTATGTTTGGATTTATTACTAAAATAATCGGCACAAAAAACGATAGAGAAATTAAGAAAATCTGGTCCATTGTGGAGGAGATTAATGCTCTGGAAGAGAGTATTTCCGCTCTGGATGATAATGGACTGAAGGCAAAAACAGTCGAGTTCCGCAACAGGCTTAATGATGGCGAAGGCCTGGATGACATGCTGCCGGAGGCATTTGCAGTTATCAGGGAAACATCATTGCGCACATTGCATATGCGTCATTTTGACGTGCAGCTAATAGGCGGCATAGCCCTGCACCGGGGGACAATATCTGAAATGAAAACCGGTGAGGGGAAAACCCTCATGGCAACTCTTGCAACATACCTGAATGCCATCGACGGCAGGGGCGTCCATATAATTACGGTCAATGACTATCTTGCCAAAAGAGATGCTCAGTGGATGAGCCC
>PIVU01000403.1 GCA_003354025.1 Nitrospirota bacterium | reverse complement strand
ATGATGTATCGCCATGGCCTTGAAACTATTGATACGTTTAAGGATTCCTTTCACTGGGAACTGATCAAGTATAGTGTTGAAAACGCCCCTGACTGCATCAGCTGTCATGTTCCCCAGGGGTACTCACCCCATGATATACGCCCTGAAGAAGATCCATTTTCATCCACTCACGTTAAGAACCGTGTGAAGACCTGCAGCGGTGAGGGAGGGACGGTGACCTGTCATCCTGGTGCCACGCCCGATTTTTCCGAGGGGAAGATACATGCATACAGCATGAAGGCCCAGCTTTTAACAAAGGAGAGCGTTCTGGATGCCGGGCAGAGGTTCAAGGCCCTGATGTTCAAAAGGTCAAAGAAGAGCCTTATGGAGGATGAGATACTTTCCTGGTACATACTTGAGATATTAAAGCTTTTTTACAAGGTGCTTATAGGCGGTGTCATAGGATTTATGCTCCTTCACCAGCTGCTTGAGTACAGGCGTACGAAAAAGAAGCATAAAGCGGCAGCACTCAGGTATTTACCCGACAGCAGCATGGCCGGCAGGGGGGGGGATGAAGAGGGCAAAAAGTATTTTGTACGCCTGAACCTCTCTGAAAGAGCTCAGCACATGATATTTCTGATCTCCTTCATTGTCCTTGTGATCACCGGATTTATGGTGAAGATACCTGAAGAGGTTGTGATAGTTTTAGGGAATGCCGGCGAGAAGATCTTCTTTATCCGGAAGGTATTACATCGTGTGGCAGGCGTGGCCATGATACTGGTAAGTATCTACCATGTCTACTATATATTCTTTAAGGCCGCCGGCCGCAGGTGGATAAAGGACATGAAGATAGGGCTTGGTGATATCAGGGGCATGTATGAAAATATCCTGTATTTTATCGGCATAAGAAAAGATCAGCCTGAGTTTGACAGGTTCTGCTATAAACATAAGATCGAGTATTACTCCCTTATTGCAGGCACCGTTTTGATGTCAACCACCGGGATAATGCTATGGACAGAAACTCAATGGGGCAAGATCTTTCTTGATATTGCCGCTATTGTGCATGGCATGGAGGCTATCCTTGCCTCACTTGCGATAATCGTCTGGCATCTTTTTGAAGTTCATTTGAGGCCCCATAGGTTTCCTGTAGGCGACCTCTGGATCACAGGGGTCATAGATGATGAAGAGATGAAGGAAGAGTATCCTCTGCATTACAGGAGGATCATGGATGATCCTGAGCTCAGAGATATTTATATAAAAGAGAAACCCCTGCAGGATGAAAGTTCCGGTTCTATGCCTGTTGAAAAAAGCAATAGTTTACTAAAGAGATCTCTTATTTTTCTGACAAAGGGAGCTTATGTCACACCTTTTGTGATACTCGCTATATGGCTTCTTCAGTTAGCCTACTACCCTCACTGGGTCTATGTCCCGGATTACTTCTCAATGCATCCGAAGGTTTCAGAGACAGTAACCGAACTCACCGGCAAAGAAGAGATGATAAATAAGATCGAGCAGCACAGCGATCCGATACCCAGAGGACATTTTCATGTTACTGACAAGTATATTCAACGATTGATCCATCAGCTGGATACCGACCCGCCGCTCTGTTTGAAATGCCATGGGACGTATCCTCATAAGAAAGAGAAGAACACTCGCTCCATGCTTAATATGCATAATGGTATTATGGCCTGTGAGATTTGCCATGTGAGGAATAAGGACTATTCCTTTGTCTGGGTCAATATTGAAACCGGAAAAGAATCAACCAGGCCTGAGGGAAGTCACGGCAAATATGCGGCACATATTGTTCCTGTAAAGACCGTCAATGGACGTGCTGTAAGGCTGGATAAAGAGGTCCGTGAAAGTTTTGCTCTTGAATATCTCGAGCTGAACAACACCTATAACGAGGT
>PIVU01000402.1 GCA_003354025.1 Nitrospirota bacterium | reverse complement strand
GGGGCGATTGACAGTTACAGCGTAGAGCCCCATCAGGTGGCACGTCTGAAAAATGACACTAAATATCAAAACTTTTCCGGACTTTCCCAGGGGTACTCCTACATCGGCTACAACATGAGACGTGAATTTTTTAAGGATAAAAGAGTAAGAAGAGCGCTGGGAATGGCCATTGACGCGGAAAAAATCATCGAACATGTGCTGTACAATGAGGCAGAGAAGATTACCGGCCCCTTTGTTAAGCAGACAGAGCACTACGACAAAAGCATTCAGCCGTTGCCTTATGATCCGGAAGGAGCACTTAAGCTGCTGGCAGAGGTTGGATGGAAGAAAAATAAAGATGGCTGGCTGGAAAAGGATGGAAAGAAATTTGCCTTCACCCTTATTACGAATAGCGGCAATAACCAGAGAAAAAGTATCCTGGCCATTGCGCAGGATGCATGGAGGGCAATCGGGATAGACGTAAAAACCGATATTGTGGAGTGGACAGTTTTTATAGGCAAACATGTTAACACCGGGAATTTCGATACCCTTATTCTGGGGTGGTCCATGGGTATAGACCCTGACCTATATCAGATATGGCATTCAAGTCAGACAAACCCGCAGCAGCTTAACTTTGTCGGGTTCAAAAACATAAGGGCTGACGACCTTATTATCAAAATCAGGCAGGAGTATGACTTTGACAAGCAGGTCCGGTATAGTCACCAGCTCCACAGGATCATAGCCGATGAACAGCCATACACATTTTTATATGTAAGAAAGTGGACCGCTGTCCTGGATAAAAAGATAGCAATAATGGAACGTACAGAATCAGGGGAAAAGAAGATCAAAAAAATAACCCCGACCCCCACGGGAAATTACACCTTTTATTTCAACAAATGGATCAAGCTCGCGGAAAACCCGGTGTTTGATACGGAGTAACTGTTTTATGTTTTCATTTACTATAAGAAGTTTTTTTCAAAAACTACTGACATTGTTCTTCATATCAATCATATCGTTTTTGGTTGTCTATCTGGCGCCGGGTGAGCCAAGCCAGATCGATCCGCTCAATCCAAAATTCACACAGGAAGATCTTGTGAAATTCCGACAGGAGTTCAACCTGGACAAGCCTCTGCACGAACAGTATTATCTTTTTTATAAAAACCTGTTTTCAGGGGAGTTAAAATCATGGAAGGACAACCAGCCGGTACTGGGAAAAATCAATGAACGTTTCATAAACAGTCTCTGGCTGTTTATTGTCGGCACGCTTATAACATGGTGCCTTTCCTTTCCTGTCGGGATACATGCGGCCATAAAACGGGGCTCCTTCCTTGATCGGTCCACAACATTTCTCGCCTATGTCCTTATATCTATACCGAGTTTCTTTTTTGCATACATGCTTATTATTTTTGTAGTCAAGACATTCAATGTTCCGGTAATCGGCATGCACACCTTCGGCATGGCCGGTGCTGACTGGATACATCAGATAATGGACAGAACATGGCACCTGGTGCTTCCCTCTGTGCTCGGGGCGCTGGGAGGCATCGCATTATTGTCCAGATATGTAAGGGCGCAGATGCTTGAGGTCATTCATCAGGATTATATACGCACAGCAAGGTCAAAAGGGCTTTCAGAGGACAAGGTTTATTATAAACATGGCTTCAGGAATGCTCTGCTTCCTTTTGTGACTATGTTCGGGTTAATACTGCCCGGACTCATTGGAGGGTCTGTAATAATTGAGTCGATTTTTGCATGGCCCGGCATGGGACGAATGGGCTATGAAGCAATTCTGGCAAGAGACTACCCGATCATTCTCACTATAAATTTTATCGCAGCAGTACTGGTATTAATAGGAACCTTTATTTCGGATTTACTTTATATGGTAGTTGATCCGAGGATACGCTTATAGCGATATG
>PIVU01000163.1 GCA_003354025.1 Nitrospirota bacterium | reverse complement strand
ATGTCGCGCTCGTGCCAAAGGGGGATATTTTCCATGGCGGCTATAGTGTTTGATCTGACGATCCTTGCGAGACCGCTGAGGTTTTCACTGCCGATCGGATTGCGCTTGTGCGGCATTGCTGACGATCCTTTCTGTCCTTTTGCAAAAGGTTCCTCAGCTTCAAGGACTTCGGTTCTTTGCAGGTGCCTCATTTCTATTGCCATTTTTTCAACTGCTCCGGCGATAAGAGCCAGGGTGTTCATGTATTCCGCGTGCCTGTCTCTTTGAATGACCTGTGTTACTATCGGGTCAACCTTGAGACCGAGCTTTTTGCAGACGAATTTTTCAATCGATGCAGGAAGGCTTGTAAATGTGCCGACCGGGCCGGAGAGCTGTCCGTAGTTGATTGTATCCCGTGCGGTGTTCATTCTTACGAGATTACGTTTCATCTCTTCATACCACAATGCGAAAGTCAGGCCGAAAGTTGTTGGCTCAGCGTGTATGCCGTGGCTCCTTCCCATCTGAAGGGTTTCCTTATATTTCATGGCATTTGTTTTCAGGACTTTCATTAAATCCTGTATATCATTAATTATGATGTCAGCTGCTTCTCGCATGAGAAGTGCCAAAGCAGTGTCGCCGATGTCTGAAGATGTAAGGCCCTTATGTATGTATCTTGAATCAGGACCTACATTCTCGGCAACGGAAGTCAAGAATGCAATAACATCATGCTTTACCTTTAACTCAATTTTGTCGATTCTCTTTATGCTGAATTTTGCGCGTTTTTTAATGGTTGCCAGACTTTTTTTAGGGATCTCTCCTAATGCTGCCCATGCTTCACATGCTGCTATTTCAACATCAAGCCATTTCTGGAATTTGTTTTCAGGCTCCCAGATTTTTGCCATTTCCGGTCTTGAATAACGTGGTATCAATGTGTCCTCCTGAAGGAAGGGTTCGAGGATTCTAGGGTTCAAGGGTTCTAGTGAAAGGCATGCTTCAAACATCACTGCCGCTTTAAATCTTGGAATCTGTCGACCCGATAATAATTATTGTTTTATTGTGAAGTAATACTATATCACAAGAATGATTATTTCTACTTGAGGGATAGTGGCCTGGACTATTTGCCGGATTTCTTGTTGCGGGAGATTTTGTCGAGTATGCCGTTAATGAAGGAAGCGGACTCCTGTGTTGAAAACTTTTTAGCGACCTCAATGGCTTCATTAATTGAGACTTGAGCAGGGATGTCTTTTCTGAAATGCAGTTCGTATGTTGCTTCACGCAGGATGTTTCTGTCTATAGCAGCCATTCTTTCGAGAGACCAGTGTTTTGCACACTTCTGAATAATTTCATCCAGCTCGTCGATGTGAGATAGAGTAGACTTCACCAAATCCAGGGTGAACGACTTTACTTCCTCGTCTTCATTAAGAGGTTCCCAGAATTTGTCCAAAACAGCTCCGGTCAGTTCACTCTCTGAAAGCTCGAGCTGGAAAAGGAGCTGTAGTGCATACTCTCGTGATCGTCTTCTTTTCATAAGTTAGATAAAAAAGCAGGGGCGATTCATGAACCGCCCCTGCAGGTTTTGAATAGGTATAATTATAATTTCTTAAACAGTTGAGCCATTTCTATGGCTACCATTGCTGAATCCCAGCCCTTGTTGCCGCTTTTTGTCCCGGCCCTTTCAATGGCCTGCTCAATAGTGTCGGTGGTCAACACTCCAAAAGCGATTGGAATACCGGAATCCATTGAAGCGGTTGCAATACCTTTTGAAGCCTCGGCAGCTACGTAATCAAAGTGAGGTGTTGCTCCGCGGATTATAGTCCCAAGGCATATAACAGCATCATGTTTTTTCTTGTCTGCAACCTTTTTGGCTGCAATAGGAAGTTCGTATGCTCCCGGTACTTTTATGACATCTATGTTCTGCTCGGTAGCACCATGTCGTACAAGTGCATCAATAGCCCCATCAAGTAGTTTTCCGGTTATAAAATCATTAAAACGGCTGACTATTATTGCAAATTTAAGTCCCTTTGCCTGAAGTTCTCCTTCGTATGTTTTCATGATATCCTCCAATTATTATAAAGGGGTCAAGGATTCAAGGGGTCAAGGATTCAAGTGAGCCAGTCTTTCACTTGAACCCTGGGACCCTCGAACCCTGGGATCCTTTTAGTTATATATTTTCTAACAAATGCCCCATTTTTTTCTTCTTGGTCTTTAAATAATTTATGTTTTTCTCGTGGGCCGTTGTTTCGATAGGCACTCTGCCGACGACACTTAATCCGTATCCTTCCAACCCGATAAGCTTTTTTGGGTTGTTGGTTATTAAGCGCATTTTACGCACGCCGACATTAACAAGCATCTGGGCTCCAATACCATAGTCCCTTAAGTCAGCCTTAAAGCCAAGTGCTTCATTTGCCTCAACAGTATCAAAACCAGCATCCTGAAGAGCATATGCTTTCAGCTTATTGGCAAGCCCTATGCCGCGGCCTTCCTGTCTCATATAAAGGAGTACGCCTTTGCCCTCTTTTTTTATCATTTCGAGAGCTTTATGAAGCTGGCCACCGCAGTCACATCTTTTTGAAGCAAAGACATCACCGGTCAGGCATTCAGAGTGGACCCTGACCAGGACTTCATCATCGGGTGATATATCTCCCTTGACAAGCGCCACATGTTCGACGTCGTCAACCTGGTTTCCATAGACAATTGCCGTAAACTCGCCTCCGTGCTGTGTCGGAAGTATTGTTTCGGCCTGTCGGGTAATAAGGCACTGGTTGAGCATCCGGAATTTAATCAGGTCTTTAATTGTGATCATCTTCAGACCGTGCTTTTTTGCAAACTTTGTAAGCTCAGGCACTCTTGACATAGTGCCGTCATCGTTCATGATCTCACAGATTACTCCGGCAGGATATAGACCGGCAAGCTTTGCCAGATCAACGGAGCCTTCAGTCTGTCCGGCGCGCTTCAGCACTCCGCCCGGTTGTGCTCTCAGAGGGAATATGTGCCCCGGCTTCGCAAGATCGTCGGGTTTTGATTTGGGGTCTATTGCTGTGTGAATTGTCTTGGCCCGGTCAGCTGCGGAAATGCCTGTTGTCACACCTTTTTTTGCTTCAATCGACACAGTGAACGGAGTGTCAAATTTTGATGTGTTCATGTCAGACATCATCGGCAGTTTTAAATATTCGATCCTTTCAGGTGTCATGGACAGGCAAATAAGCCCGCGGCCGTATTTTGCCATGAAATTAATTACTTCAGGCGTAACCATCTCGGCAGCTATTGTAAGATCTCCTTCATTCTCCCTGTCCTCATCATCTATGAGGATGACCATTTTACCTTCTTTTATATCGTCAAGGGCTTCTTCGATTGTATTGAATATTATCTTTTTTGCTTTTGGTGCGGCTTTCTTTTTAGTCTGTTTTTTAGTCATTGGTAAATCCTTCCTCTTTTAGCAGGGTCATCAGGCTGCTTCCGGAACCTTCTTTGCCAAGAAGTTTTTCAACGTACTTCCCGATAATGTCGACTTCAAGATTGACCTTGTCCCCTATGTTCTTTCCGCCGAGATTTGTAGCGGTAAGAGTGTGGGGTATAATGGCCACACTGAATGATCTGCTGTCAAGATCATTCACGGTAAGGCTGATTCCGTCAATTGCTATTGACCCTTTTTTTACAACATATTTTAATATCTCCGGTGGAGCTTCAAATGTATAAAATGTATATTCACCAACAGGTTTTCTGCTGATAATCTTTCCATTATTATCGACATGCCCTGATACGATATGCCCGCCCAGCCTGTCCGATAATCTAAGTGCCCTTTCAAGATTGACTCTGTCTCCTACCTTTAATTCTCCAAGGTTAGTGCTCTTCATTGTCTCAGGTGATACATCAAAGGAGATATCTCCGCTATGTTTTGTAACGGTCAGGCAGACCCCGTTTATGGCAACACTGTCACCGAGTTTAACCTCATAGTCGGACTCGGGCTTCATTGACAGTCGTATACCGTTGCCGGTATGTGTCAGTGAAGAGATAGATCCTAATGTTTCTACAAGACCTGTGAACATATTCTTAAATCGGTATCCGTATTGTCCAACCGTAAGGGCAATTCATGAATTGCCCCTACATTAATTAATAAGTTTCCCAATCCTGTTCCATCGGACTTTATCCAGGAATGATCCATTGCTGTTCCATGACCAGTACATTATGAATGCCTTGCCGCGAACTTCACTTATATCCACTATGCCCCAGAAGCGGCTGTCATAGCTTTGGTCCCTGTTGTCACCCATTGCAAAAAAGCTGTTACGGGGGACAGTAAATGGTCCGAAATTATCACGGGGGCTATTGTCATTACTGCTACCATCTTTAAACACAGTATATTCTTCTGCAAGCGCTACATCATTAACGTATACCACTTTATTCTTGATTTCTATCTTATCTCCGCCGACACCTACAACTCTTTTTATAAAGTCTCTGCAGTCATCTTTAAACAGGTTAAAAGGATTGCCGCTGCTGAATACATTGCCGACACGTGTCGAAATATTTTTCCCGACACTGGTACATTCAGGGATTTCTTTATTCTTAGGGAATGAAAACACAATGACGTCACCCCTCTTTGGCGGATTGAAAATCAGTACCCTGCTGTCGGTAAAGGGAATTTTTGTCCCGTATATGAATTTATTGACCAGGATATGATCACCTACCAGAAGGGTTTCTTTCATGGAACCCGAAGGGATCTTGAAGGCCTGCACAACAAATGCTCTGATGAGAAGCGCCAGGGCAACTGCAATGACAATAGCCTCTATCCATTCTCTTGTCTTTGTTTTTCTGTACCTTTTTTTGGAAGCCAACGTTATTTTCTCCTCATGAATTTTGCAGCCTTTATTTTACTTTAAGAACGGCAAGAAATGCTTCCTGGGGGATTTCAACCCTGCCGACCTGCTTCATTCTCTTTTTTCCTTCTTTTTGTTTTTCCAGCAGTTTCCTTTTTCGTGATACGTCACCGCCATAACACTTTGCAAGGACGTTTTTTCTCAATGCCCTGATGGTTTCCCTTGCAATGATCTTACTCCCGATGGCTGCCTGAATAATTACTTCAAACATCTGCCGCGGGATTACCCCTCTCAGTGTTTCGGCGATCTGTCTTCCCTGATAATAGGCCCTGTCTTTGTGGACAATCAGCGAGAGGGCATCAACGGGTTCACTATTAATCAGGATATCCAGCTTTGTAAGTTTGGATGCCCTGTAGCCCAAAAACTCATAATCCATAGAGGCATAGCCGCTTGAGGAAGATTTAAGTTTATCATAAAAGTCCCACAATATCTCATTAAGAGGGAACTCATAAGTCACCATGATACGTTCTTTCCCTATATATACAAAGTCCTTTTGTGTTCCCCTTTTTTCCTGGCAAAGCTCAAGGATATTGCCGATAAACTTTGCAGGAACCAGTATGGTTGTCTTCACAAAGGGCTCTTCAATGCTTTCATAAGTGTCCGGCAGCTTTGCGGGGCTGTCTATATATATAATGTCTCCGTCTGTTTTATTTATCTTGTAAACAACGGTTGGGGCTGTACTGACAAGTGCGAGTTTGAACTCCCTTTCGAGGCGCTCCTTAATGATCTCCATATGCAGAAGCCCGAGAAATCCGCAGCGGAAGCCAAAACCAAGGGCGGTTGAAGACTCTGGTTCATAATTAAATGATGAGTCGTTCAGAAGCAGTTTTTCCAGTGCATCCTTAAAGTCCTCATACTGGTTGGTTTCCATCGGATAAAGTCCTGAAAATACCATCGGTTTAATATCTTTATAGCCGGGGCATGGCTCTGAGGCAGGATTATTTGCGTCCGTTACTGTGTCACCGACCTTTGTGTCATCAACATTGCGTATGCTTGCGCTTACATATCCGACTTCGCCGTTTTTCAGGCTGTCGACGATTTTTTTATTGGGAGTGAATATCCCTACTTCATTGACTTCATAGGTTGCGCCTGTTGCCATGAAAAGCATCTTTGTGCCTTTTTTGATCTCACCGTCAAAGACACGGATTAATATTATGACGCCCTGATAGTTGTCAAACCACGAATCGAATATCAGGGCCTTTAGCGGCTTGTTTATATCACCGGTGGGAGGAGGGACTTTTTTTACAATAGCTTCAAGCACTTCCGGGATTCCGGTTCCTTCCTTTGCCGATGTGTGGACAACTTCACTGCAGTCAATTCCTATTGAATCCTCAATGTCCTCCTCTACCTTTTCCGGATCTGCTCCGGGAAGATCTATTTTATTAATAACAGGGAGTATCTCAAGGTTATTCTCTACGGCGAGATAGGTATTGGCGAGGGTCTGAGCTTCAACCCCTTGGGAGGCATCGACAATAAGCAAAGCTCCCTCGCATGATGCAAGGCTGCGGGACACTTCATAGGAAAAGTCGACATGCCCCGGGGTATCGATTAAGTTCAGCTGATAGGTTTCACCGTCGTTAGCATCATAGCTTAATGTTACGGCATGGGCCTTGATCGTTATACCGCGCTCCTGTTCCAGGTCCATGGAATCAAGTACCTGCTTGGTGGTCATTTCGCGCTGTGAGAGGGCCCCGGTAAGCTCCAGTATTCTATCAGCGATTGTGGACTTGCCGTGGTCTATATGGGCAATGATTGAAAAATTTCTTATGTTTTTTGAGGACATTTTAAAATACTCGGGCTACTGGTCCGCTCCTGTAGGATTTGATGCGATTTTGCTGAATAGAAAGCCGGCTGCACCGATAGATCCGGCATTTTTTGTTAATGTACTTTTCAGCACAGGGACGGAAGAGAGAGGCTTGAAAGCTCTTTTTGAAGCTTCTTTATTCAGTTTATCAATATACAGGTCCCATGCGCCGATAAGTCCGCCACCTATGATTATTGCTTCGAGGTCCAGTATGTTCATCAGGTTTGACATGCCTATACCAAGGAACTGTCCCAAATCCCTGAATACTTCCCTGCTGAGATTGTCTCCTTCAAGAGCTGTTTTAAATACGATTTCCGGGGTGATTTTATAAATGTTGCCGTCGCAGCATTTTGAAAGCAGGCTTTCAGTGCCTTTTTCCAGAGCGGAGACAACATTATCAACAATAGCCCTTCCTGATGCATAGGATTCAAGGCATCCGTAGCTGCCGCAAGTACAGTAACGCCCACTTGGTACGATGACCATATGGCCTATTTCCATAGGACCTTCATACAATTCTCCATTATATATCAGGCCTCCGCCAAGACCGGTGCCAAGCGTTACGACAGCAAAGTTGTTAAACTTTTTGCCGGCACCGACCCACTTTTCACCGTAAGCGTATATGTTTGCATCATTTTCAATAACAACAGGCAGTGAAAACTCCTTTTCAAAGACATCTTTCAGAGGGACTCCGTTGAGTTTAGACATGTTTGGCGACTGAATTATTTTTCCGCTTTTCCTGTCAATAAGGCCGGCAATACCTATACCTATGCCGGCAATAGATGATGATTCCGATGCCCCGTCAATTACTTTTTTTGCAGATTCAGTATTTAGAAACTCTCTTAGACTATCTACCAGTAACTCTTCAATTTTTTTATTTTTATCTGCAGATATGGGGGTTGGTTTTTTATAACTGCTTAATACGGTCCCATCTTCCTGGGCAAGCACATACTTTGTATTAGTTCCCCCGATATCTATACCAATGGCGATTCTCATTATTTATACTCTCCTAAAAATTGATTTATATAATAATAGTGCAACCTCAATATTATCACAATAAGT
>PIVU01000401.1 GCA_003354025.1 Nitrospirota bacterium | reverse complement strand
GGCAATAGGATTAAGCTTTGGAGCCGGAGCTTTATTGGGCTACAGCAGGCTTTCATGCCGAATGTATATCAAACTGCCCAGCATGGCCATTATCGAGACTGTCCGCGCAACACCTCTGCTCATGATAATTTTCTGGATATATTTTTTCCTTCCCTATCTGTTTGGCGGGAACGTGACTATTTTCTGGAGTGCGGTGGTTTCGCTTGCTATTTATGCTGCAGCTTATCAGGCTGAAATTGTGAGAGCAGGAATCATAGCAGTGCCAAGAGGACAGCTTGAGGCCGCACTGTCAACCGGTATGTCACGGTATAAGGCAATGAGACATGTTATTCTTCCTCAGGCCTTTAGAATCATGCTACCTTCATTTGTGAGCTTTTTTGTGTCTTTATTCAAAGATACTTCAACGGTTTTTATCATCGGGATTATCGAGTTGACACAGGCTGGCATAATTATCAGCCAGAGAGAGCCCAGTAAAATGTATGCGGCGTATGCAAGTATGGGCATAGGGTTCTGGTGCATAAGCTTTGCCATGTCCCGGGTTGCCAGAATGCTGGAAAAACGGGTCGGTATATTCGACCTTGAATCCATCAGGCCAGACGCATGCAGGGACGAATTCATGCTGCTTCCCAAAGAAAAGAAAATGGGCGAAGGCATGGAACCGACTGTCTGCGTGCCTGAAGACGAAAAGTAATTACAGGGAAGAAAATGGTGGGCTGTCTCGGAATTGAACCAAGGACACGAGGATTTTCAGTCCTCTGCTCTACCGACTGAGCTAACAGCCCTGAATAGAGATAATAACCCATACATTTTTTCAAAGTCAAGATTTCGTAAAAAATATTTACCTCTTCACCTTAATTACGACTAAAAGCATTACTGTTTTTCAATATGGCTACGACAATTAAAAGCGATTTTGTTTTATCAATTATATCGGGAATCCTGTTGTCTCTGGGGTTCCCTATTTTTGACTTTTATCCTGTTGCCTGGTTCGCTGTTGTGCCGCTTCTATTAGCATTGCGGGGGAAAAACACAAAGCAGGCATTCCTGATCGGGATTCTGAGCGGACTGGCTTTCTACCTAGGCACAATCTACTGGGTTTATCATTCAATGTATCACTACGGTTATCTGCCCTTGTATGTAAGCATTCTAATAATGTTTTTACTCTGCCTGTATCTGTCGCTTTATACAGGACTGTTTTCCCTTCTGTTTAATTATATCTCTGTTAATTTCAGGCTGCCCGCAATGATTACAGCTCCGGTTATCTGGGTCACCATGGAATATATCCGTACATACGCACTCACAGGTTACCCATGGGCACTGCTGGGATATTCACAATACAAGTTCCTTCCTGTTATTCAGATCGCAGACATTACCGGCATTTACGGTATATCTTTTCTGTTAATTGCTTTCAACGGCGCTCTCTTCGATGTCATAAGTGCTTATTCGAGAAGAAATGATCTTAATGTTTCCGGAAAATCTCTGTCATGCGGAATCGTTGTTCTGATTATAGTAATAGGATCGTCCCTATTCTACGGAATGGGAAAACTGAATGATGAACCCCAGGGAGATACAGTCAAAGTCAGTGTTGTGCAGGGGAATATTCCACAGGACAAAAAATGGAACTATGCCTTTCAACGTGATGTTATTGATACTTACAAGAGGCTGACTTCAGAAATATCTTCCAATAATCCTGACCTGATTGTATGGCCGGAGACAGCAGTTCCGTTCGTCTACGGCAGGAGTAAAATATACACTAAAGAAATTAATGAATTTCAGAGAGATTATGATAATTATCTGCTTCTTGGTGCAATAGCTTCAAAGGAGAATTCACGATTGGCCAACAGCTCTGTCCTGTTATCACCAGAGGGCAGCATAACTGCCATGTATGACAAAATGCATCTC
>PIVU01000400.1 GCA_003354025.1 Nitrospirota bacterium | reverse complement strand
GAATAAGAGCTGCAAACTATGACGTTCAATAAGTACTGGAGTGGCTGCCTAATTCATTCAGCCTGTTAATATCCAGTACTCTTATGTACTTGCCTTCATAATCAATTATACCCTGTTTCTTGAAAATCCCCAGAGTAGCTGTTGTGGTTTCACGTGTAGAAGCTATCAGTTCGGACAAGTCCTGGTGCGTTAGTTTGATTTTTAAAATATAAGAGTTGTTGTCAGTAACCCCAAAATCATCAAGAAGATTTACAAGCATTTTTGCCAGACGCTCCTCAACAGAACTAAATAGAAGATCGAGTAATTTGTTTTCTATCTTTTTCCTGCGAAATCCGATTATCTTGTTAAGGCGGATAGAAAGTCCAGGGGCCATTTTCAGCATTTCCTCGAAGTTGGCCTTACTCATTATGCAGATCAAGCCGTCTTCGACTACCTCTGCTGTTTCGTCCCTGTCTGTTTCTTCCACTGCACCCATCTCTCCAAACAATGTTCCACCCTTAAAAATATCAAGAGTTATAACTTTTCCATCAGGGCTTAACTTGTTTATCTTGACAGCGCCTTTTTTCAGGATGTAAATGCTTTTATCAGACGACCCCTGAAGATATAATATTTCACCCCGTTTGATCTCTTTCATGGACGATGTCTTTTGGATAACATTATGCATCTCTTTATCGCGCATGTGGCTGAACATATCGAGGTTTTTCAGGTACCACAGTTTTGTTTTCATGCCATCTAGTTTAAGCATTATTGATTATATTTTCATGCTTTTGGAACCTGCAGGATGTAATGGGGCTTACATACTTTAACCGGAATGCACGGTATATTTTAGGCAAGAAACACTTAAAGCTTAAAAAAGAAAGAAATTGGCCTCATACAATGAAATTTGATGGGATGGCAGATATGAGACCATCCCTTGACATATTACGATTATGAACTATAATTTTTTTATAAGTTCATAATAATAACTCTGTAAATTCATAGAGTTACTCATGACAACCGAGTGTGGAGGTAAATAAAATGATAAAGATAGTAGCAAGTATATTTATCGTGCTTTGTATGTTGTTGTTTGCCGGACTAAACAGTTCAGCTACAGCCGAAGATAAACCGGGCGATATGATGCAGAAAATGATGAAAATGGGGAAGGCGAATTTTGAGAGCTCACTGGAAAACGGGGAGGAACTATATAGTGATTCGTCTCTTGGAGTAACGGGGTTGTCATGCAATAGCTGTCATCCCAGGGGCGGCACTGCAGGTGGAAAGGCTGAGATGGAGTATAAGGGAATGATCATGAGGCCGAAGATTCCCAGTTTGAAAGGTGCGGCAGCACATTTCCCGGCACCCAGAGGACCGGAAAGGAAGGTCGTTTCGCTTAAAGGGATGAATAACCTATGCATCAAGGCATTTCTTAAAGGTAAACCGATGGATGAGAACAGCCAGAATGCAACTGATTTAGCAAACTTTGTAAGCTTATTCAGCACGAATGTCCCCTTAACACCTGACGGAAAAATGAAGTATAAAAAATGAACCAATATGAAAGAGCTAACATTAAATTATAGGCCGTTGAAAGTTGCTTCAATATGTATTTTCGCTATCCTGTTTTTAATCATGCCCCATTCTCATGCAGAAGAAACAGGAGACGCATGCAGGGGATATGAAGCTTTTAAAACTCGTTCATGCAGCCTATGCCACAGTATAGACAATAAAGGAGGCTCCATAGGCCCTGACCTTACACAGGTTACTATGAGACGATCCGAGGAATGGCTTATTAAGTGGCTCCAGGATCCTCCTTCAGTACTGGCTGATACTGATATGTCCAAGATACCCTGGAAATCGAAACAGGAATTGCTTGATATTATTTCGTATCTTAAGAGTTTCAGAAAGGATGTGGAAATTAATATCCC
>PIVU01000015.1 GCA_003354025.1 Nitrospirota bacterium | reverse complement strand
GATAATTCCAGCACGGTTTGACGCTACACGCTTCCCCGGAAAACCCCTTGCTCTACTAAGAGGGAAACCAATCATTCAACATGTTTACGAACATGCTACCAATGCGAGCATGATAGATTATGTTGTAATTGCAACTGATGACAGCCGGATTCATGATGCCGTAACTGCTTTCGGAGGCGCTGCTGTAATGACCTCTACTCACCATGAGAGCGGGACTGACAGAATAGCAGAGGCCGCAGAAAATATAGATTGCAAATATGTAATAAACGTGCAGGGTGATGAACCTTTTATACGCCCGCAAATGATTGATGATGTAGTTAATCTGTTGTACAATGATGATAATGCGTCTATAAGTACATTGGCTAAGAGAATTACTGACAGCGATGACCTTTTATCACCCAATGTAGTGAAGGTCGTTATAGATGATGCCGATTACGCTTTATACTTTTCCAGATCACCGATTCCTTATTATCGTGATGTATGGAAAAACGCTGACAATATTGCATTAGATCAAAATCATACACCGGTTTTAAAGCATATTGGAATATACGGTTTCAGAAAAGAGGAGCTTAAAAAGTTTACGGCAATGCAAAAGGGCAGACTGGAGCATATAGAAAAGCTCGAACAGTTACGTGCCCTTGCCTGTGGAATGAAAATTAAAGTTGGAGAAACAGAGTTTGAAACTCATGGTATAGATACAATAGACGATTTAAGGAAGGCGGAAGAATGGCTAAGTATATCTTTGTAACGGGCGGAGTTTTATCATCACTTGGAAAAGGAATAGCAGCAGCTGCAATGGGAGCGCTCTTAGAAGCCAGAGGACTTAAAGTAACGATCCAGAAACTGGATCCGTATATAAACGTGGACCCCGGAACCTTGAGCCCGTTTCAGCATGGAGAAGTATTTGTAACTGATGACGGAGCAGAGACCGACCTTGATCTGGGTCACTATGAACGGTTTATATCAACACGTGCATCTAAAAAAAATAATTTTACAACGGGCAAAATTTATTACAATGTTCTACTTAAAGAGAGAAGGGGAGATTACCTTGGCGATACTGTACAGGTAATTCCTCATATAACTGATGAAATAAAGAATGCAATCAAGGTCCTTAATGATGATTATGATGTTGTAATTGTAGAAATTGGCGGCACAATCGGTGATATTGAAAGCCTTCCCTTTCTTGAAGCGATTAGACAGTTCAGATATGATGTCGGGCGTAACAATGTTATTTATGTACACCTTACCCTGGTTCCATACATACCTACATCGGGAGAGCTGAAATCCAAGCCTACCCAGCACAGTGTAAGGGAGTTAAGGGCAATTGGTATTCAGCCGGACATCCTTGTCTGCCGTACAGACAGGCCTCTTTCTCATGCATTCAAAAAGAAAATTGCACTGCATTGCAACATGGAAGTCGATGCAGTTATTGCCTGCAGGGATGTTGAAACCATTTATGAAGTGCCTATTGCTTTGAATGGTGAAGGAATGGACAATATTGCAGTAAAACTATTGTCTCTGGATACAAAGGAGCCCGACCTTTCAATGTGGGCTAATGTAGTAAAGAAAGTCAAAGAGCCTGAAGACACTGTTACTATTGCAATGGTAGGGAAATATGTCGGGTTGAAGGATGCATACAAAAGCCTTATGGAGGCACTGATTCATGGCGGAATTGCCAACAGCGTAAAAGTTGAAATAGAGTGGGTGGACGCCGAGGACATAGAAAATGCCGGCGCTGATAAATATCTTGCTGACGTAGACGGCATATTAATTCCCGGAGGATTTGGTGAGAGAGGTATTGAAGGGAAAATTGAAGCTGTAAATTATTCGAGAAAAAAGAAGATACCATTTCTTGGAATTTGTCTCGGCATGCAGTGTGCAGTTATTGAGTTTGCTCGAAATGTATGTAAAATGGGCGGTGCCAATAGTTCTGAGTTTGACAGGGAAACAGAGTATCCTGTTATTTACCTTATAGAAGAGTGGTATGATTTTAGGAACAAGACTGTGCAGCGAAGAGATCTGAGCTCTGACAAGGGCGGAACGATGAGGCTGGGTGAGTACCCATGTGTGCTGACAAAGGATTCTATGGCATATAATACTTACGGCAAGGAAGAAATACTTGAGAGACACAGGCACAGGTATGAATTCAATAATAAATATATGGATACCCTGGTTAAACATGGTCTCAAAATAAGCGGTACAAGCCCTGACAAGCAGTTGGTTGAAATTGTTGAGATCGAAGACCATCCATGGTTTTTCGGCTGTCAGTTCCATCCTGAATTTAAATCAAGACCCCTTGATCCTCATCCTGTTTTTAAGGCCTTTATCGAGGCATCATTAAAAGAGAAAAAACTACTATTTCAAGATTCTAATATACAAAAACTGGAGGTTTGTGAATGAGCGATATTATTGATGTATTTGCAAGAGAAGTAATTGACAGCAGAGGAAATCCGACAGTTGAAGTAGATGTAGAACTCGAAAGTGGTGCATTCGGAAGGGCCATCGTTCCGTCAGGCGCATCAACGGGACAGAGAGAAGCCCTTGAGCTTAGAGATAAAGACAAACGATATAACGGTAAGGGCGTCAGAAAAGCAGTGAAAAATGTTAATGAAAAAATAGCTCCCAAGCTGTTCGGACTCGAAGCATGTGATCAGCCTTATATTGATAATTTGATGATTCAACTGGATGGTACAAAAAATAAGGGAAAACTTGGTGCTAACGCAATTCTGGGCGTGTCGCTTGCAGTGGCCAAGGCTGCTGCCATGGAGTCGGAGCTGCCTTTATATAGCTACATTGGAGGAGTAAATGCCCGTGAGCTGCCGGTTCCCATGATGAATATTTTAAATGGCGGTGCCCATGCTGACAACAACCTTGATATTCAGGAATTTATGGTGATGCCCGCAGGTGCTCCGAATTTTAGTGAAGCGCTGAGAATGGGTGCTGAAATATTTCACACTCTTAAGAAGCTATTGAATTCAAAGGGGCTGAATACTGCTGTTGGTGATGAGGGTGGTTTTGCCCCCAGTCTTAACTCTAACGAAGAGGCCATAAAAATTATTATGGAAGCTATTAAGAAAGCTGGCTATAAACCGGGTAAAGACGTACTTCTTGCTCTTGATGTTGCAGCTTCCGAGTTGTACAGCAAAGGCAAATATAAATGGGAAGGAAAGTCTGTTACTTCGACATATTTGATCGACTACTATGCAAAGCTGGCCGGGAAATATCCAATTATATCCATTGAAGACGGTCTTGCGGAAAATGACTGGAAGGGCTGGGAGGCCATGACGAAAAAAATCGGCCAGAAGGTCCAGATTGTTGGTGACGATATATTTGTTACAAATCCTGAGATTTTCGCAAAGGGAATAGAGAAGGGCATAGGTAATTCAATACTGATTAAGTTAAACCAGATAGGGACCTTAACAGAAACACTGGAAGCCATTGAGATGGCAAAAAGGGCCGGATACACTGCTGTGGTATCCCACCGTTCTGGAGAGACAGAGGATACCACTATAGCGGACCTTGCAGTTGCCATGAACACAGGACAGATTAAGACAGGCTCTATATCAAGGACCGACAGGATAGCAAAATACAACAGGCTGCTAAGAATAGAAGAAGAGCTTGGCAGCATTTCTGTGTACAGAGGTATTGCTACATTTTATAATTTATAACATCTTCAAGTTATGAGTTATAATGATAAAGAGCGCCTGAAATATATGAGAAATGTACGTCGACAGCAGGTAGAGCAAAAGAACAAAAGATACCATCTTATATTGATGACCTTCGGTATTCTCTTTACTATTTATCTGACAGTTACTTTAATCATGGGTGACAACGGATTAATTAGATACCTGGAACTTAAGGAGACAAGAGACAGGTTGTCGGCTGAAAACCAGGTGCTTGATCAGCATAACAGCAGTATTAAAAACGAAATCGAGGTTGTCGAGCGTGACCCTTCAATGATTGAAGAAAGGGCAAGAGAATACGGATTCACAAAAGACGGAGAACTTGTTTATAAGTTTGAAGATAACGACTAATGATCGGATGATTCTATAGATTCACTATAAATCCGTCTAATCACCCCGCCTTTATATCATGTCCAAAAAAGCAGGGAATTAATAATTTGACGGAATAATCCGACTATATTGAACCAACCAGCGAATTTGTCTATTATATAAACAAGACTAGTTTTTAGTTCGAATACGATTCAGGAGGATATATGTACGATTTAATGATAGAAACACAATTTGCCGCTGCCCATCAGCTCAGGGGATATAAAGGCAAGTGTGAGTCACTGCACGGTCACAACTGGAGGGTACAGGTAACTGTGTCTTCAGACAAGTTGAATGATATAGGAATGGCGCTTGATTTTCATGACCTTAAGGCAATGACAGTTGAAGTGACAATGCCGCTTGATCATGCTTTTCTGAATGAAGTTTTCCCTTTTACGGAGATAAACCCTTCTTCAGAAAATATCGCAAAATGGATGTATGAGTCATTGAAGAAAAAGGTTGAGAGTCATCAGTGTAACATGACTTCAGTCACCGTATGGGAGAATGAAACGGCATCAGCTACATACTACGAATAGGGCGAGGAATTATATTGCCGGTCGAAAAGAATAAGTATGGGATGAGAAATATTTAGTTATTGAGTTCCGACTACAGTAGTGACCGGCACATGTATTTCTCCGCCATGATTATCACTAATTGATATTTTGAGATCATATATGCCGGCTTGATCAACTCCTGCTTTCCATGTTATTAATCCACTTGCCGAGTCTATGCTCATATCTTCAGGTCCTTCCAGAAGGCTATAAGTAAGTGCGTCTTCATCATGGTCAGAAGCAGATATGTAATAGCGATAGATTTGACCATTATATTCATGCCGGCCTTCTATGAATACAGGCGGTGCATTTAAGATAATGCTTTTCAGAACAACTGGATTGCCTGCGTCGTCGGGGTCCCGAGGAGTAACTTCTACTTTAATAGCATCACCCCTTTTAAAATCAGTCTCAAGGAAACTCTCTTCACCGGCAAATTTACCGTTAAGTAGCCAATTATACTTGTAGGAAATATAATCGTCATCAGCATCTTCAGCCTTGGTTTTAACAGTCAGCCTTGAAGTTACATCCGGTACAGCAGGTGATAATTCGGCTCTTATAATCACAGGCGGAGAGTTGCTGATCATGATATCGTTGGAGTTATGTTCCTTATTGTTAACTGTGGCAACAGCATGAACAATGTTGCCTTTGAATAGTTTATCGGTTTTGAAACGAGTACTCTTGGATGATTTGTCCAGGTTGCCGTTAATGTACCATCGAATGTTGGACATCCTTATGGATTTATCGGCAGTACGGAGAGTTATAAATGATTTAACCGGAGCATCGGCAGGTCTTATGCTTAGCATAGGACTCTCTTCTACTGATTGCTTACTGATATTGCGGTTATCATCCTTCGTAGAATCAGTAACAGAAGGTTCGTCGCTACAACCAAACAGTAAGGCATATAAACATATAAATAGAAATATTCTAATATTCATTTACGGTATTTGTTCAGCTTTCCAGCCTAAGGGCGCGCTTTTCAATTTGTAAGGGGTATTGAGTCCGACAGTGCTGACAGCGCCGGTTGAGTTTTGAAAGTATATCTTGATAGTGCCGTCCTCCTGTATATGGGCACTTGGAGAAGAGGGCATACCTATTCCGAGATTTGCAACTCTTGCAACTTCATCTGCCGGATTGGTCTGCTCTTTCTGTGTATCAAATAAATAGGAGGTATAAGCTGTTCCTGTTTTGTAATTGACTGCATATGCGTTGCTCTCACCCAGAAATGAACATACGCTTGTTCCGGGAATATATGAACCCCAGGCCACAAGTTCACCCAGTGCAATAGGCTTTGTAAAGACTCTTTCTCCTGCATGGTTAAGCGTTTGGTTAAGAAAGTCCGAGCTTTCTCCCAGGGTGCTGAAATACATTGCCCAGCCGTCGCAGGCATTCGCAGCCGCGACCAGAGTTGTCCAGGTAGATGTAGTACTGGCAGCAGCGCATGCACTTGTATTAACGCCGGAGACATTTCCATTAATATCTACGGAAGCCCCTGAGACATCCAGTAAAGATGAAGAATCCGTGTTACAGCCTCCGTTCCAGCAAAAATCCTTAACACCGTAAAAAGCACCGGTATCAGTGTTGTTTTTATCGTCCAGTCCGTAAAACTGACCAGTTCCAAAAAACAACCACAGGTTACCCTTGTCATCGGATGTTGCAGAAGGTGCAGCCGTAATTTTCTGTGAAATGTCACTGCTGCCGCTAAGACCACTAACATCTAATAGCGTTGAAAACGCCCATGAATTCGGGTTGGTTACAGTTCCATTTGCTGTAGTTAAACGGCGCATTTTGGAATTCCAGGTGCTGCCTGTTTTGTAATTTTCTCCTATGTAGATAACGTCTACCGCGTAATCAATACGGTCATAATCAACCGTTATTGAGTTTGCCATAAGCGATGTTGTATTGCCCGTCGGTATTATCCAGTAATTTAGGTCCTTTGTCCATGTAGTGACGTATCCGGGTTCATCGCCATTTTCTCCACCGTTTATTTTCAGTACAAAAATATTACCGTCCTGAAAAGAAGTAAGATTTGAAGAAGAGTCAAAATCTGTGGGTCCGGCTCCGAAGATTGCATACCATGTATCACCTACTTTTGCTACTGATGGATATGACATGGTAAGACCTAAATCACTATGAGAAAATGTCCATAGAAGTTGCGGGTTAATCGGATCCGTAATATCAAGAGCATAGAATTCAGGAGTTCGTGTATATGATGTACCTCCCGAAGTCCAGGTTATATCTTTGCCGCCATAACGATATCCTCCGATGAGTATCGTACCCCAGCCTTGTATATGATGAGTAGTGTCCGACGTGAAAACTTTCACATCCGTTACTTTGGGTTTTAGGTCAACGCTATAAACATGCGTATACTCAGGAAGAGTATTCCACATTAGATGAGGCAGTATTGCCTGTGGGATGAATGCCCATAGCTCCTGTCCCAGAGTATATGTGCCGCTGTTAACACATGAAGATCCGGAAACATCACTGAAATATTCAGTGTTCACCTTATCAAAGCATCCACCGTTAAAGGCATGAAGCATTCCGTCGTTCGCTCCGACATAAACATTGTGTCTTCTGTTATCATGCTTTTTTTCAAACTCCCTGTATGATGCATCGAGATAGAGGTCATCGTAATTTTCCATAGGAGGACCTACAACTGTTGGCGTTGAATATACTACGTCACCAAGTTTCCAGACATTGGAAACATTATTTATAGTAATGTCCCGTTTACGGTATCCGCTTGCATGTCCGGTATCGGCAACTCCCGTCAAATCTGAGCCGCGGATCCATTTGATAATATTCTCAGCTTCTGTAGTGTCCGATGCTCTCAGGAAAGGTTCAAGTGTTGCAGCATTAGCGACCGAGAAGTCAATTACACTGGATCCATCAGTAGTAGTCTTAATGATCCTGGTATCAGGGTCCCTTGCCCAGAGAAGCTCTCCGCCTTTCCAGATAGCACCAATGCTTTCCAGATTTTCTGGGGTAGTAGGGCACGAAATGGTTTTGCCGTCACCGTTTACATCGGTACATTTATACACTTCAGTCCCCTCGGTATCTGAATAGCTCATTTGAATTATCAGGTCCGTAGCATCCATACGATCATTGCCGTTAGTATCTTCTTTCATGTTTCCTTCACTATCAACAAAAAGCGCTTTAATGTATCCAAGCCACTTTCTCTCTTCCAGATTTTCAAGTTTCTGGGGGAAGAAGTACGCCTGATATATAGCTCCTTCACCTTCACCTGAAGTAGCAAGTACGCTGACTGCAGTTCCTGAAGATGCACGCTTAAGGATATCGGAAATAGCTTCTATTAGTTTTGCTTCAAGAACATTTCCGTCCGAGGCTTCATAGTAGTTGTCAGGTATGCCGTCAGCAACTCCAGCCGGACCGTCATTGTCCCACTCCCTGCACTCGTCATCCATTGTAGAAGCTGGATCGCAGGGCGATGCGGGAAGCACCTCAGTTCTGCTGTCAGCCGGATATGCCGATCTGTTATAAGGCCAGTCATCATCGTCATAATCATCAAAATTGCCGAACATCGCGACCTGTTGAAGAGATTGTCTGCCTCTGTCATCATTACCAAACGTATATACTGCATAGGTTGCTATATTCTGTTCACCATCAAGGTCGGAGCGGCAATCATTAACATAATTTTCTCTTGCAGGAATCACAGGGTCTACGCTTCCGTTCCACTCCCCATCGGATATTAATAAAACGAAATTCTTGCGGCAGTCTGTTGAGGTACCGGAGTCATACATAGGGTCTTTTGTGGAGCCCTGGCCACCTATAAAGGAATTATTGGCTTCATAACTATAATTGTTGATCTGTGTGAAGTAGTCATAAGCTTCCCGCAAGGCTTCCCCTGTAGGAGTTCCACTGTAAGGAGATTCCCCTTGCAGTGATGTCAGAAATGAAGACATATTGGAGCCGTCAATCCCCACTTTCATTTCACCTTCTCTGCTGTCACCGGCATAAATCATTACACCGAAGCGGGGAGAGTTGTCGTCCCATTGAGTGTCATTGTCCTGGTCCGACAGGTTTTGGATAATGCCTCTCTTTTCATGATCCGGAACATCTACCTTCATGCTGCCACTAGCCAGGGTGCCTACTGCACATCCTCCGCTGCAAGCTTCTGTATCACTTCCGGCAAGAGTAGTAGCTATGTCAATTGAGGTCCAGGTTGCAGTATCAAAGGTTCCATCATTGAAATCATCATCAGTGCATATGTCACATATAAAATCATCATAATAAGAATAACCGTACGTAGTAGTTGAATAGGATGCAGATGCCATGCCCAGCAGGACACTGGCATTCATCACTACGTTTGCACTGCCATGTGTTGTCCAGGTAGTTCCGTCACTGGAGTAATAAGCAGTGAATGTATTGGTGCTTGCGGTACGAATAACCCGTACCCAGACAGGATAGCTAATAGGTACATAGGCGCCAAGAAGCGTAGTATCACCGCCGGCTGTCCCTCGATATGATATTTGCAGACCTGCAGAGTTAGTTGCCATTACTTTAAAGTGAGCACTTCCAGCAGTTGTGTCTTCCCGTACCATTAATCCAGCCTTTGCGTAGGTTTCGCCAGTTTCGCTGGGCGGCCGTGTAACAAGTAATTTTGCATCTAGGTCCCCGCTGACACTCTGGTATATGTACCGAAAGCTGTCGCTTGTTCCGAAAATATATGAACCCGTTGATTTGACTTCCAGCGTGCCGCAATTGTAATCACTGATTGCGATATCATGGTCAAGATTAGGATAACTTCCTCCAGAAATATTAAAAGTGCAGCCAAGTGTATGGTCTGAATATGTTCTCCAGCCGCCTTCCGGTCTTAATGTATGAGCATTTGCCTGTGTTGAAAGAGACTTGCCTCCGATTAGAACTTTTCTCATGAGGTCGATCCGTGACATCGTGGCCCAGTTAAGAAGGTTACCGGACATACAGCCTGATGCAGCATCTCCGATTAAGTACTCTGCATCTCCCTTAGTGTATGTTGTACATGTTGCGTCCTGTTCGAATTTAGTGCCTGTATGTTTGTAATATTTGTCGGTTACGAAATATCCGTAATAAAGAAAATCATCGCCGGAAGCGTCGAACCGTTGGTAGGCGTACTCAGGGTCATCTATTGAATTTGAAGTGCCGCATTCTGCACGTTTATTGTCATAACTGCTGAAGTCACAGCCTATGTAGGCAGGGAACTGCATGCTGCCTGAGTGGTCAAGTACTAGAAGGATATTGGGTTGAACTGCATTAGTTACAAAAGGGGGATATGCCGTATAGTCACTCATGACCTGGGCATATGACTGTGTCGATATGCAGAGTATGAAGATAACAATGGCAGATGATGCAATATCTATTATTCTATTTCTCATAATATCCTCCTACTCGGAAAATCTTAGTACTTTTATTTTTCTCACACAAGTTCCGTCAATGAATAGTTTTACTTCTTCTGCACCTTCAATATCTTTTAAATCTATCATGCCGTTTCGTGGAGAGAATGCTTTTATCTTGCTGCATATAAAATACCTGGTCCCTTCGACGATAACAGCCTGGCCTTTATATTCGTCGAATGCACCGGTTACTACGGTATCGTTATACAGGACAGTGTCCGCTTTTTCCTCTATTTCTTCTGCTGACAAAGTAGACGTGGTCGATATTACAAACATTAATGAAGGTAATATGAGTATTGATATTGTCAGTGAGAGCATTTTATTGAAAAACATATACATTTTATCCTCCATTTATTTGTTCGGTGAAATATAAATATAAATGATTCCTGCTTCAGCTTCCGAATTTGCTAGGCCCTGTGCAACAGAATTGATTCTAAAATAAGCCGGTGCAGTAGTAGCTCCGCCTTTACCGGGGCCCTCATATCCAGAAGCAAATTCAATTGAACTTCCGGGAATCCATGTGACTACATCCATTTTGTCAATATCAACTGATACAAGTCCGGTGTCTACTGTGAACTGCAGGTCTGGGCTGTTAATTGGATCATCCGTATCAAATACGTTTATACTGGACTCATCAAGGAAGTTTGTGTCTTTGAGAACGTCCGTATACCCTGTGAAGAGGCCGGTTTTTTTCGCGCTCTCAACAAACTCGTAACCAACATCCAGGCCCCCTTCAGCTTTCGACAGGTTCCTTTCCCTGAGCCTTAGGTTTCCTGAAAGTGCATTTTCCAGTGTGCTTATACCGATAGACGATATACCTACTATGGTTAAAATCAGCATCAGCAGCAATGTTGTAATAAGTATATAACCTTTATCGTTTCTGTTCATTTCCATTGCCTCACTGGTTCCTTAGCCTTACAGTTGTAATCCACCACCTGCGCCTGAAGTCATCAATTGTGTCTGTAATGTCGTGGTTTTCTATTACATCCGGCGGAGCGCCTTTATCTTTAAAAGAGTGATCAGGCCTGTCTGCCCTTGCAAGGACATTAATACGCATGGCCCGTATTTGAATAGGGCTGGCAACGGAATCATAAAACAGTACATTCCCGGAAGCGTCTATGTCCATGGGATTATCGTCATCAGGATCAGACTCTATTGCATATGCAAACTGAAGGTCTTCGATGTTTTCCGCAATCACATCATCTGTAAAGGTGCCAGTGCCTTGACAGTTTACAGCATCGGCTGATCCCGTTATTCTATGGAGAACTGAATCGATATCGACACAGTAAGTAATACCTTCCACAAAATATATTGGACGTCCTTTGTCACAAAATAAGTCTCCGGTAGTATCTTCAGGGCCGATACTCTTGGAGAGATTGTCCACTAAAGTTGCCCTGGTTGTATCGCCGGTGGTAACTGCATTGGCAAGCTGTATAAACTCAACACTGTCCAAAGTCATAAGCATATTTGCTGCAGGTTCCTGCTCACCCGTTAGTATGATATCAAACGTATTTGTGCCGATTCGTATGTATTTATTTTTATTAGTAGAGGCGCAGCTTATATTACTGCTGGGTGATAAACCTATTGGCCAGACTTCGCCGACTTCATTAAAGCCACCCACGATAGTTACAGCATCGGGTCCGCTAGAGCTGTCAAAGGGAACTACAATCGTTGTGCTGCCGTTTGCAGGAGTAGCGCTTAAGTCTGCCGGCGTACCGTAACCGGTACCTTTAATGTCATTTGATATTAAGTCATTAGCGATTTTTGACTGAGTATTCACTTCGGAAACGCTTTCCTGAGTTGTGTGTGAACGGTTTTGAACAACATAAGTAGCGGACACTGCAGAGATCAGTATCATACCTATAACAATGGCAATCATAACCTCTACAAGTGAGAATCCTTTATTGTATGTTAAGTTTGTCATGAACTACCCCTGATCGTATCAATTGACACAGAGTGCCAGTCACCATCTTTATCCTGCCAGCATGTTCTTGATCGGACTGCAGATACGGATAAAGCTGCTGAATTTGGAGTACAGCTTGCAATAAGAGCAGCACTGCATGTGTTGTTATTGGGTGTTAAAGTTATTGAGACACAATTGGGAACGATCCACCATTTTTTAGAGTACCCCTTACCAGCATACAGTGCTTCACCGGTAGTAGCTAATGTTTCATTACCTTCGGCCATCAAAGTGTATGAGGACATCCTCACTTCTTCGATACTGTCTGCTGTAAGAGTAGTTGCTATTCTGACCTCTCTGCTCGAGGTATTTCCTACAATTGCGTAATATTGCATGCTTATGACTCCCAGCATGCCCACCAAGAGCAGGACCAGAGCTATCATAACCTCAATTAAAGTGAAACCGTTGTCTGAGGTATACTGATTAACAGTGTTCTGCCCTTGACTGCTTATAGTTTTCACTATACTCATCGTATTTCTGTCCAATCCAGTACATCGGGATGATCAGCATCTCCCTGCCATAGATACAGATTGAGTGCTCCGGCTAAATTGGCTAGTTCGACGCATAAAGCAAAACCCCTGGTTGCACCAGTGTGTTGAAAATATACTGTGCCCGATGGATTAGCAGATGTTGTTGAACCGTTCGGGTTAAATGTAAAAGTTCCTGCGTCACTTAAGGGAATGCTATTAGGCCCTTCATCCGGAGTAACTGACAGGTTGTTTATGCCGAAAACAACATCAGATCCATACTGGCTTTGAAGATTATAGGATATGACGGGATGTCCTCCATAGTTATCCCCGCCATCAGTCAGCAGTCCATTATTACCGTCTGCGTCAGTTCCGATCCTGTAGATATATTGAGGATTCTCAGGAACAGTGGTGTCTACTTCAAATGTTATCAAGTAGATTTCGTTTTCCTTAATTGCCATTGTCCTGGCCAGTTTAATGTTCTGCAGTAAATCGGTAGAGGCCTTCTTTACTTTGCTTTTAGCCATGAACACCCCGTATTGAGGGATACCTACAAGCGTAAGAATTCCAACAATAGATAATACAACCACTAATTCAATCAGGCTTAAGCCTTTTTTATTATTTAAAATTCCCATCTCGCCTTATCATAAGCAATTCTTATGCTCAACACAAAAAGATTATAATACAGCCAGTTTGGCTAAAATATTTTCTTTGATATGTAATACATTACATAACTCTGTGTAACAGGTTTCTCAACTGTGTTAGAGTTGTTATGCTAATAACATAAAGTAATTTAATACTATTTCGAATATATTGTCCGGAAACTTTAATCTTTTTACGATGATCGGTATACTTATAAAAAAGAAATTAAGGAGAATTGAATGGAAGCACGAATGCTGGCGGAAGACATTATAAAAAAAGCATTGACGAAGGGATGTGATGCTGCCGAGGTATTTATAAAGGAAGCAAATGGTATTTCTGTTGAAGCAAAAGAGGGTGCAGTTGAAGCTCTTGAGGCTTCAAAGGACTTTGGTATAGCCATTAAAGTTATAAAAAGTAAAAAGCTCGGTTTTGCATTCACTACGGACATCGATGGCATAGATGTAGCAATTAATAAAGCTGCAGATTATGCTGCATGGACTGCCGATGACGAATATATCGATATACCGGAAAAGGCACCTTCAAGCGATGTCTTGATTTTTGACGATAAAATTAAGAACATCGGGGATGACGACGTAATAAAACATGCTCTGGTTCTTGAAGAAAGCGCACTTGCTTTTGATAGTAGAGTGAAAAAAGTAAGAAAAGCTGAAGTCGGAGCAGGCACCGGCAATACAACTATTGTAAATTCAAGAGGTGTTGATATTTCCTATCAAAGCACATTTTGTTCAGCCATAGTGACAGCGCTGGCCCAGGATGAAAAGGGCGACAATCAGGTTGGATGGGACTATTCCAGCAGCAGAAGAATTGCAGATATTAACCTGAAAGAGGTTGGAGAAGGTGCAGCTCAAAAGGCGCTTGAATTGCTTGACTCCCGTAAAATTTCTGCAGTCAAGGTACCTGTAATCCTGAGCTCCTATGTTGCAGTTGATTTTCTGGAGATTCTCAGTTCTTCTCTTTCTGCAGAATCTGTGCAAAAGCAGCGGTCATTTCTAATAGGGAAAACAGGACAGCAAATAATCAGTCCGCTCATCAATGTTGTAGACAATGGGATAAAACCCTGGGGCACCGGTACCAGTCCTGTTGATGATGAAGGTGTAACCTCCATGAATAAGACATTGATCTCGAAAGGTGTTTTAAACGGATATATCCATAATACGTATACAGCTAGTAAGGACAGTACTGTATCTACCGGCAATGCTGCCCGTGGAAGCGCCAAGGGACTGCCCGGCGTCGGGGTGACTAACTTTTACCTTGAAGCAGCGGATAGTAAGGGCAGCAGCGGCCTCACAGGATCTCTCTCAAAAGGTATTGTTATTTTGAACGCCATGGGAGTGCATACTGCCAACCCGATATCAGGCGATTTTTCCGTTGGCATATCCGGCATGTGGGTTGAAAACGGTAAGCCTCTCTATCCTATAAAGGAAGCTGTAATCTCAGGAAATGTTCTTGATCTATTTAAAAAAGTAGAGGCAGTCGGTAATGATCTGAAATTTTACGGAAGTTCAGGTTCGCCGAGTTTACTAATTGGAGAGATGGACGTGAGTGCGTAATCACTCCGGTTATCCTGTGAGTTTGTGTCTTTAAATATACTAAGATAGTCTGTATGTAATTCCGTCAGCCTGCCTGCTGAAGGCAGCCTGAATACTGACTTTGGGCATGATAAACCTGTATTAATTAATTCCGGACATTAGTCAATGACAATAAAAATCAAAAAAGCAAATGGTGAAATACAGGATTTTGAACCTGGCAAATTGGTAAATTCCCTTATACGGTCGGGAGCAGAAGCCGGGCATGCAGAGAGAATCTTAAAAGAAGTTACTGCCCAAATACGTCCATATATGAGTACCCATAAGATTTATAGGCTGGCACATAAGTATCTTCGTAAATATAGCAAAGCATCGGTTATGAGGTACTCTATCAAGGAGTCACTAATGAGATTGGGGCCTTCAGGGTATCCCTTCGAAAAATATGTCGGTGAAATACTGTCGCACTCAGGGTACAAGGTAGAGGTAGGTGTCAAAGTACAGGGCAGGTGTGTTAATCACGAAGTAGACGTATTTGCTGAGAACGACCGGGAAATTATACTTGTTGAGTGTAAATACAGGAATAATGCTGAAGGCTCCCATGATGTGAAGACAGCTTTATACGTACATTCCCGCCATGAGGACCTTCGTGCAGCTATGGAAAAAAAATATCCGAACAAGAAAATCACAGGATGGCTTGTCATTAATACAAGATTTACAAGCGATGCCATTCAGTTTGGTGAGTGCAGCGGGATGACGCTTAAGAGTTGGAGATACCCTTCAAAGGGAAGCCTTGAGAGCATGATCGAGGAGATGAAACTATACCCGATTACAGTCATGTCAAATCTGAACAGACAGCAGATAAAAACATTGATATCCAATAATATAATTCTTATGCAAGACCTGTCCCGAATGGACTATGTTACGATTAGTAGAATTCTATCCATAACAGAAAAAAGGGCATCGATAATTAAGGACCAGGCGGAAGAATTATGTGCGTGCTGATTCTCCTGTTGATACATAACTAAAGATCCCAGCATCTAGCATGGTGCTATTTAAGAGGATATGTTTTCTCTGGGAGGCATGGTCATTTCCTGCAAAATAATGTTATGATTGATGGTCATAAAAATGGCCCTGTAGCTCAGTTGGATAGAGTGGCAGATTCCTAATCTGTAAGTCAGAGGTTCGAATCCTCTCAGGGTCGCCATTTTCCCTTTAATTTTCAAAAAAATAATAAGAGTAAAAAATATTTCCTGATTATTCCTAATGTGTTATCTTTTTTATATAATTATTTATTAAAGTAATACATGTTTAATCCGAAAAGCATTATATGAAAGAGTTCCCATCAAGTGAAAATCTGATCAACAGAATGAGTGAATCATTCCGTTTTTTTAACCACCTGAATGAAGATGAAATACAGGCCTTTCTTAGTTTCTGTGGAAGCAAGCAAGTAGATGCAGGAGAAACAATCTGGAAAGAGGGCGATGAAGATAACTATGCCGCTTTTGTAATGTCAGGAAAACTGGGGATTAAAAAGATGACGGAATTCAAAGACAAACATTTAATAGTCGGGCTTTTTACAAAAGGCTCTGTGGTCGGAGAACTATGCTTGCTTACCCAGCATCCGAGATCTGTGACAGCAGTAGCACTGGAATCAGCGGAGATAGTTACACTTGGCAGTAATCACTTTGAGGAGCTGATAGCAAATCATCCCATGCTTGGATTAAAGCTGTTGAAGCATATATTCCTTGTTATATCAAAACGGCTTAACCGTTCAACTGACCGTATAGCCAAAATATTCTAATCGCTGCAATATTATCCTTTCGTATCAAAATAAATATCAGACAGTTTTTGCTATTATAGATGAAGATATTTTATGAACCATTATTAATTATAGGAATTTATAATGTCACAAACAAAAATATGTCCTGATTGTTCTGCAGAGTATTTTGCACATGTCGAAAATTGCGCTGATTGCGGTGCCGTACTGCTTCATCCTGAAGAGAACCTTAAGGTCCAGGAAGAAAGAAAAATATGTATGCAGAAGAAATTTGAAAATCCGGTTGTTGTCAGAGAAGGAAGTTTGAAGTGGATGGACGAGCTCTATAATAGTTTGATCGATGCTGGTATACCCTGTGCTGTTAATACAGAGTCCGGATGCAATAAATCATGCTGTGGTGATACATACCGACTGGTTGTCTCAAAAGAGGATGCTGAAAAGGCGAACCAGTGTATTGAAGAATACTGTATGGAGGTCCATCCCGAGCTGAAAGTCTCCAATGAATTGATGGGAGAGGGCAAATGTCCGGCATGTGGAACGCCGGTAGCCGATGATGCTGTTGAATGCCACGATTGCGGCCTGATCCTACTCATTGTCGAATAACCAGATAATTTCAATATAATTACTGATGCAAAGGAGCACTAATGCTGAAAACGAATGAAAAGAAAATAATAGAATTCTTACTGCAGTGTGAGCCCGGACCTCCAAAGACATCAGGCACCTGGGGAGTGGACCATGAAGGTAAGCCTTTTATACTTCCGGGCATTGGTGGAATTACTATGAATGTTCAGGTTGGAGATCCTGCTTTTGGATGGGCGGGAGACCATATAGAACCTGGTGTAAGCTGTATTGCTAATACATTAAAGCCTTTTGAACATCCCAACGTGTCTTTACAATTATTTTCGTGTGTTGGTAATAAGGCAAAAGTTATAACTGGCAGTGCTAAAGGTGCGATTGGATATGTAATAGGACATCATGGAGGCTCAGAGCATGTGATTGTGGATTTTCCCCGCAAAGTCAAAGAAAAGCTGACCTACAGCGACAAGATCATTATATATGCAAAAGGGCAGGGACTGGAACTTTTAGATTACCCTGAAATTATGACTTATAATCTTGCCCCGGAACTGTTAAGGAAAATGAATATTAAGAAACTTGCCAAGGGCATTCTGCAGGTCCCTGTTACGACTATAGTGCCTGCCGCCTGCATGGGTTCAGGGTTAGGATCCCCTCATGTCGCCAAAGGTGATTACGACATTATGAGCAGCGATCCTGAGTCTGTAAAGAAGTATAGGCTGGACCGCATTAAATTTGGTGACTTTGTTGCCTTAATGGACCATGACAACAGATATGGACGTGCTTACAGACAGGGTGCTGTTAGTATCGGTGTTGTTGTGCATAGCGACTGCCTTCGTGCAGGGCACGGTCCGGGAGTCTCTACTATAATGACCTGCAAAACTTCACTGATCAAACCGGTGATTAATGCAAAAGCCAATATTGCTAATTTATTTAAAATTGGGACGGCATCAAATTAAGCTCTGAAATTAATTTAACTATGCAATGCTAACAATGTGATTATACAACATAATTAGCACATTCAATTATCTAATCAGCGTGATGTGATTGAGATATCTGATTGATACTTTTAAGTAGGAAACTACTTAAGTAATTTGAATAGTACTCCCTCTTTACTTTGTTTCCAGCCTATGATACAATCTCCTCCGTGCTCATAATTGCTTCATTTGTTGCTTCAAAATTTAACAGAGCTGTTATTGAGCTAAAGAAGGATGTTGATTGTACCGTATATTAATTATCCGGTTATATTTTTTATATATAGTAAAGGAGAGATTCATGAAAAAAGTTAGGGAGAAGAAACAGGCCGTAAAGAAAGGCAGTGATGCAGCAAAATCGCTTAAACTTAAATCGAAGACGTTAATGAGTAAAACCGGCAGTGTTACAGATACAGCAAAAAAGGTTGAAGTTTCAGGCATTAAAAAACAGTACCTGAAAACAAATGGCTGGTGTAATGTTACTTTTAAACTTCCCAAAAATGCTGCTCCTGATGCAAAGGTAGTCACTATTGTAGGAGATTTTAATAACTGGAACTACGCTGAAACAGAAATGACGAAACTTAAAAGCGGAGATTTTAAAATAACTCTGAAATTGCATAAGAATAAAGAATACAGATTCAGGTATCTTATTGATTCACAACGCTGGGAAAATGACTGGCATGCTGATCAGTATGTTCCTAACTCATTCGGTTGTGATGATTCATTAGTAGTTGTTTAAATATATTAAACTGACGCTTTAAAGGGCATAGATACGTAGGGACTTGTATTCTCTATGTATCTATGCCTTTGTGTTTTAACTATAAGCACTGACTAATTCCAAATATTCTCTGATCTGGAGATGGAAGAAGGGATTCAGGCCTGCGGACATATTCCGGAGCAAGAGAAAATAATTAATTATAGTTTCCGCAACGCCTGCAATTTGATTTTATCTTTTTTGGAAAGTTGTCTTGGGTTGCCTTTCGGGCGTGTATAGGGCTCTTCAAATTCATCTTCATAGTACTTATTTAATTCGATTTCAATAGACATGTCATCGTCTTTTGAATTATCATCTCCGGCACTGCGAAGTGCAGAAGATAGCTTGAATTCGAACTCTTCGGAATGAACCGCAGCAAAGCCCTTTCTAAAAGCATAATCGGATATCTCCCTGTCTGAACTCACTACTATCCAGGGGCTACCGTCAGGTAAGAGCATTTTCTTTATAACAGTGTCGGCATTTTCACCTAGCCTTGAGAAAATTGTAGTTACATGCCCCGCCTTTACACGAGACTGTTTTTCATGGCCGGATTTCCAGCCGTCGAAGACAATTGTAATACTGTGTTTATTTAATGCAGCGTACTTCTGGAGGTCTTTTATTATTTTATTGCGGGCTTTTTCAAAATCCTCATGGCCGATGCCTATGAGATTGTATCCGTCTATAAGAATGTAGGCCATAAGTAAAAAAAGGGTCCAAGGGGCCAAGGATTCGAGGGGTCAAGTGAACGACTAATCACTCGAACCCTCGGACTCTTAGACCCTCAGACCCTGTATTTTAATTTATACTGCTGCTTCCTGGTTCTCTTTTAACCAGAGCAATCTGGATTTATTCAGAACTGCGTCACATGAGCATTCTCTAATGCCTGCTGCGTCAGCATCGAGTCCGGCCTTTTTCTCAAAGGAGCTGAATGAAGCTTTTG
Source organism: Nitrospirota bacterium (assembly GCA_003354025.1). Lineage (GTDB taxonomy): Bacteria > Nitrospirota > Thermodesulfovibrionia > UBA6902 > UBA6902 > Glo-13. Next base: position 14,337 of record PIVU01000015.1, on the reverse strand, counting down.
CTGCTTCAGGAGCCGTAACTGCCTCTGATGAGACTGCGCTGCCGAGTGCTTCAGAGATTGCAACGATTATGTCCTTGTGCTGCCTTGAATCACCTGCTGACTCGATACACTTATTGAGTGTCTTTGTCTTGCCAAGGTAGTTTGTTATAGTGCCTTCCGATTCCAGGGAAGCTGCTGCGGGCAGTACAATGTCAGCGTCCTTTGCGATTCCTGTCAGGTATGATGCCTGTGCAATTACAAAACCGGCTTTCGGCTTTGCAGATACAGGTACATCACCAACTGCATAAAGGACATCAACTCCGCCTTCGGACATTTCTTTGAAGGATTTACCTTGTGATGAAAGACCGGCTGCCACAACTCCTCTTGCGTTAGCTTCAAAAGGAACTGCTACTACTTTAATTTCAGCCAGGAGCGAGAGGTTTTGGGCTGCACCGAAAAGGGCAGGGGAGCAGAATACGACAGCTGATTTTGCATCAGCCAGGATTTCTGCTGCTTTTTCAACATCCTCTGTAGCTGCCATACTGGATACAGCAGACTCAACATCTTTATCTTTAGTCACCCCTTCATGTGCAAGCAGGGCTTTCGCTATATGTGCCAGGCCTTTCTCCTCATCCACTTTTAATGCTACAGTCTCGGATGACATGAAGTTTGTATCGGATGAATTAATTACAACCAGTTTGGCGCCTCTTGCCACACGCCTTTTAATACCTGCACTCAGGGCCGGCAGTACTCTACTCCACTGATTCGGCATGATACCTGCGAGTACAATAGTGTCAGCATCGTCGAGACTTAAGGAAGAAGAATTATTCATAGAATCTGCATCAGCGTAAAGACTAACGCTTGAGTCAGCATTCTTTGTCTTAACTGCATCAGCGGCAAGTCTTGAAAGTGCTGCTGCATCTTCATTAAGAATATTACCGGAACTTATGATGCCGGCTTTGGCACCTGCTGATTTAAGTTTGTCCGAAACTGTTTTAATGGCCTCATCCCATGATATATCTTCGAACTTTCCGTTCACGTTCTTCATGGGTGATGTAATACGGGCATCGGACGCAACAGCATCAAAACCAAACCTTCCGATTGCGCATAAGAACTTTTCAGCAGAACCGTCTTCTGCACCAGAATTTAATTTAGCTATCACTCCGTCACTTGAACTCACTGAAAGGTCACAGCCGTTTCCACAGGAAAGGCATACGGAGGTATTTTTTGTGTAATCCCACTCCCTGCCTTTTCTCCACCTGTCTGCTTCAAGCAGTGCATTAACCGGGCATGCATCAACACAGCTTCCGCAGAATGTACAGTCAGAGTCCTGAAGTGGTCTGTCCATAGCGGTTACTACTTTTGAGCCAACTCCTCTGCCCATAAATTCCAGTACATTTGTACCCTGCTCGTTGCACACCCTTACACAGCGTCCACAGAGAATACAGTAATCTGGATCTCTCTTTATAAACGGGTTAGCTTCATCAACTGCATATCCCATTTTCTTTCTTGAAAAACTGGATTCTTTAATACCGAAATCATATGCATATTGCTGCAGTGTACAAACGCCTGCTTTTGTGCATGTCATACAATCAAGGGGGTGCATGGAGAGAATAAGGTCAATTACGAACTTACGTACCTCTTCTACTTTCTCTGTCTTTGTATTAACAACCATCCCTTCCTTGACTTTGGTTGTACAGCCGATAAGAGGGGCTTTCCCTCCTTCAACTTCTATGAGGCACATTCTGCATGCGCCGATACCTCTCATGCCTTTCAGATAGCAGAGGTTGGGAATATGTATTCCCGCTGAATCAGCGGCATCAATGAGATTAGTGCCTGCAGGCACCTGAATCTCTTTGCCGTCTATTGTCAGATTTACCGAGTTCGACATTGAAACCCCCTTAAAAAAATATATTCAAGATTAATTTGTAATTCATAATTAATAATTTGTAATTAAACCTCAACCGGCTCGCCAACGTTTGCATCTACCAGTATGATGGCCTCAGGCTTACAGACCTTAATGCAATCACCGCATTTGACACATTTTAACTGCTTTATCTCAAAAGGATGATAGCCGCTTTTAAATGGCTGTATTTTTTCACCGTGTATTGCAGCGTACTTACAAGCCTTGAGGCAGTCTCCGCACATAGTGCACTTGTCTATCTCAATCCTGTATGAAATAAGTGCTTTGCAAGTCTGCGCAGGGCATGACCCTGCAGCATGGCTGCTGAATACTTCAGTGTCCAGCCATTCCAGCATATACTTGGCAACGTCTTTGCCTTTTTTGCACATCGACGAGATGAGCATTTCATCAGCAATTCTTTGTATCTGCTGAATATCGTCGCTGCTTCCATTCCCTTCCATTAGACTTCTCAGCCTGATACGAGCTTCATAGCTTCCCATGGAGCAGGGGAAGCACTTGCCGCACATTAGTCCGGAAAGGAATTCATTTACCAGGTACAATGATTTTTCTACCTGGCACTTGATGCCCTCTGCGTCGTTTTTAATGTCATCAACTTTGACTACTTTCTTAGCGCTCATAAATCAACCCCTAATAAATTTCTTCTGCCATAAGGACAACTTCAGGCAGAACATAGGATACGAGATCTCTGTATGTAATCATACCGACGATTTTATCGCCGTCCACTACAGGCAAGTGACGTATTTTTTCTTTGGCAACTACCTGTAAAGCGGTGCTGATCTCTGTTGACGGTTCAAAGGTTGTGACGTTTTTTGACATAAGTTCCTTGAGCGGAGTTTTCTCCACTGAACCCTTTTCGTTTACGTAGCGGACAACGTCGCGCTCTGTGTAAATTCCTGTCAGTTTGCCGGCTTCGTCAGTAACCAGTACATCGCTCACTCTTTTTTCAGCCATTATTTTAATGGCCTCGTCTACTGTCTGGTCCTGGTTGACCGTGATTAACTCAGCAGGCTTTTTGTCCAGAATATCTTTAAGGATCATTCTAGCCCTCCTGTCTATGATTTCAATTTTATCTGTAGATACTTTAAATATTTCTTCCAGTGTTACGTGACGAGGCTTTTTAATGAGCACTGCGTCAACGGGACATGCCGAGTAGCATGCTTTGCATTGTGTACAGGCGCTGCGGTCAATAATGTATCTGTTCCGTGTTTCATTGACAGCGTTGAATGCGCAGGCCTGTTTGCAGAGACCGCAACGAATACAATTGGGCTGGTCTATTACAAATGCGCCGGTACCGCTGCATACATTGGCGCGGCAGTAATCTTCATACACATGTTCCTCGTACTCTTCCCTGAAGTACTTGATTGTACTTAAAACAGGGTTCGGAGCTGACTGGCCGAGACCGCATAGCGATCCTTCCTGGATGTACTGGCCAAGCTCAACGAGCTTTCCAATGTCTCCGGGCTCTCCCTGGCCGTCTGTTATTCTTTCAAGGATCTGCAGCATCTGGTATGTACCGATTCTGCAGGGCGGGCATTTGCCGCAGGATTCAGACTGTGTGAATGAGAGAAAGAATTTAGCAACATCAACCATACAGGTGCTTTCATCCATTACAACCATTCCACCTGATCCCATCATGGAGCCAGCTTTTCTGAGAGAGTCAAAGTCAACGGCAAGGTCAAGGTTTTCAGCAGGAAGACAGCCGCCGGAAGGTCCGCCGGTCTGTACTGCTTTGAACTTCTCTTTGCCCATCATTCCGCCGCCGATGTCAAATATTATTTCTTTTAATGTGATTCCCATTGGGACTTCTACAAGACCGGTGTTTTTAACTTTGCCGGTCAAGGCAAAAACTTTTGTACCCGGTGAATTCTCTGTTCCGATAGTGAGGAAATGTTCTGCTCCCTTATCGAGAATGTAAGGCACGCAAGCAAATGTTTCAATATTATTAAGACTGGTCGGGTACCCCCATGCACCACCACCTGGTTCGGAAAGCCTTGGCGGTCTCGGGCGAGGGAATCCTCTTTCTCCTTCGATAGAGGCCACAAGTGCAGTAGACTCACCGCATACAAATGCTCCTGCGCCTTCTCTTATATCAACACTGAAGTTGAAGTCAGTTCCAAGAATGTTATCACCAAGAAGGCCGAGTTCTTCAGCCTGCTTAATTGCAATTTTAAGATTTTTAACTGCCAGCGGGTATTCATGTCTAACATAAATAAAACCGTACTGGGCGTTGATAGCATAAGCGTTGATGGCCATACCTTCCAGAAGACTGTGTGGGTCTCCCTCCATGATAGACCTATCCATGAATGCGCCCGGGTCACCTTCGTCGCCGTTTGCAATTACAAACTTGATATCACCGGGGGCTGATTTTGTATGGGCCCACTTTCTACCGGCCGGGAAACCCGCTCCTCCTCTACCTCTGAGGTTAGCTTTATCAACTTCGTTTAATGTTTCATCCGGAGACAATGAGGAAAGGGCTTTTTCAAGTCCGGCGTATCCGCCTACTGCAATGAAGTGGTCGATATTGTTTGGATCAACAACTCCATTATTCCGGAGGGCAATTCTTTTCTGCTTTTTATAAAAAGGTATATCGTCCATTATTGGAACAGGTTCATCAAGAATGCTGTCCCGATACAGACCCTGCCTGTAAGGCATGCTGCCGATCATTGAATAGCTCATTATAGAAGAGACATCCTTGGGCTTGGTCCTCTGGTAGAATACGCCCATGGGTTCGACTTTAAGAACAGGACCTTTCTGACAGATTCCCTGACAGCCGGTTTTTACGATCTCTACTTCGACACCGCTGTCGGCAGCTTCTTTCTCGAATTCATCAATAACCTTGTGGGCGCCGGTTGCCGTACAAGCAGTACCGCAGCAGACCCGTGCACGGAGAGCATCAGGATTAAAAGTCTTACCTGCTAACTCCTCCCTGTACTTTTTCAGATCATCAGTATTTTTCAATTTTGCCATTTTTTATCCACCTTCATGTAATAACGTTGAACTGTTTGAACGCTCGAACGTTTGAACGTTATTTATCTATTCTTCTTTTATGTTCTCAATCATTTCATCAGTTTTTTCGTCGTCTATTTCACCTAAAATGTTTTCGTTGATAGTTGCAACCGGTGCAAGACCGCAGCAGCCTATACATCCAACTGTTTCCAGGGTCATGGCAAGGTCTTCAGTGGTTTCACCGTCTTTCACACCGAATTCATCTATAAGCTTATTCATTACCACGCTGGCTCCTCTAACGTGACATGCTGTTCCCGTACAGACTTTGACAATTTTCCTTCCACGAGGTGTGAAGTAAAACTGCTTATAGAAAGTTGCCGTACTATACACATATGAAAGAGGGAGACTGAGTTCTTTTGAAAGATTCACCAGTTGCTCTTCCGGTAGAAAGTTGTGCTCTTCCTGAATTTCCTGAAAGGCATGAAGGAGAACTCCGCGCTTCTTCTGATCATCGGTCAGATGGTCACTGACAATACCAATTACTTCATCAACCTTCATGGTCACTTAACCCTCCTACTCCAGCGTGGGGCTTGTTCTCTCTTCTTGCTGCCATATCCATAAGAACTCTTTCAGCTCCAAACTTGCCTGGTTCGTATTTTCTGAGTTTCAGCGCTTCACGTGCACCGTCTATGTAATTAAGGGCCATTTCAAGAATCTTCTGGGGGTCCGGCTCAAAGTGGAGCGCTCCCATGTATCTTTCCATCCATACTTCAGTCATGATCCTTGTAACTTCCTTACTTGCTCCAACAGGGGATTCGCCGCCGAAAATTACCGGCACGCCTGATGCTGCGAAGTAAACGCCGATTGCAATTGCTTTCTCTGACATCCACTCAGGTGCGATACCGACTGCAGGCATCCCGGCGATCTCATCTGAAAGTCCACCTGCAGCTGCCATGTTAGTAGCGATGGTCAGAATTCTTGAGTTATCAACACATGCTCCAAGGTGAAGGATAGGGGGAATACCAATTGCTTCACATACTTCCCTTAATCCCGGTCCGGCATTTTCAAGGGCCATTTCAGGAGTCAGATATCCTTCAGTCGCACATGCACCTGAACCACAGCCTGTTGAAACGATCAGCACGTCATTTTTAATTAATTCTCTAACAAGAAATTTATGAATACCTGTAGCAGGTACCCTTGGATTGTCGCATCCTGCAAGGCCAACAACTCCTCGGACTCTACCCGCTGCAATAGCATCGTTTAGAGGTCTGTAAGAACCACGCCATTTTCCGCCCTGCATGTATTCGATATATTCATCGGAGAAACCGCCGATTAATGGCTTCTTCTCTGTTATATGACTTCCCTTTGTTGTCCTGTTGGGGAAATTGTCACATGCAAGTGTGAGGATTTCCTTAGCCGTTTTGTTCGGGTTATGTTCATCCTGTTCAATATGAATAGCGTCCTGTATCATCGCTTTCCGACTGGTTGTGATGATCTTTGTGTGGAATTTCTTGGCGACCTGTGTAATGGCCGGCATGATGCACTGAACATCAACTGAGAGGGCATCGATAAGACCGGTCATGATCCCGAGTTCCTGATTAGTAAAACCTCCGGCTGTCGGGATACCGTGCCGCATCAGTACTTCGTTTGCCGTACAGCACATACCGCCGATGTTAATACCCTTGGCTCCTTTGGATATTGCATAATCGATCATTTCCTTGGAAGACCCTACGTCTATGATAGCTTCTGCAAGGGTTGGTTCGTGACCGTGTACAACCATATTAACTTCATCTTCCTTGAATATACCGAAGCTTGCCTCTGCTTTGACCGGACTTGGGGTCCCAAAGAGTATATCTGTGATGTCAGTAGAAATCATGCACCCGCCCCAGCCGTCTGCCAGTGATGTCCTGAGCCCCTGAGTAAGAAGGTGGTCAGGATCATGGTCAACACCGATAGCGGTACGGTGCATTGTTTCAACAACTTCTCTGTCAATGCCGCGTGGAGTGATACCGAACTTTTTCCATCTATCCTGTGTTTTTTGAGGTGCTCTTTTGCAGTAATTTAACTCACCACTCTGACGGCCGAAGTCCTGAAGGAATGTTTCGGCTACGTCTTTGGCTACATCGTTGACAGGGCGTCCCTCAAATTCTATTTCAAGGATTCCAGCAACTTTATATAATTTTCGTACATCTTTGATCTGAAAATCTGTTGTTTCACCGGTTGCCACGGCCAGAAGGGTTTCGGCCATATCTCTTGAGTGATCAGAGTGGGCAGCTGTTCCGGCGGCAATCATTCTTAAAAGGTTTCTTGCAGCTACTGTCGAAAGAGTTGCGCCGCAAACGCCGGTTACTTCTTCTTCAGCATTTTTCCCCACAAGCCTGCATGGCCCCATATGGCAGTTCTTGCAGCAGGCACCGACTTCACCGATAGGACAGGGTTTCATCTTCGCTGCCCTGTCAAAACATGTTTCTATTTCGTTTTCTCCGGCCCACTTAAGAATTTCTTCAGCTGAAGTGGCGGCGCTTCTTATTGTTTTGTCGTTACTCATATATCCTCCAAATTTTATATCAACCTGGTAGCTGCAGGCTTTTGCCTGCGAAATGCTCACCCTGAAGGGTGAGGCTACAATTTCAATTAGAACATTGGATCCATTTCAAGTGCCGGGTGGTTTACCTTTGCGAGGTATTCCATTAGCTGTTCTGAATCCTCTGCTACTGTTTCATCTGCTATCATATCAATAAGGTTAGGCACTCCTTCTTCATCTGCTCTCGGCTTGAAGTCTTCAGCGAGCCTTTCCTTAAGGTTCTTTGTCATCCAGACGATCCTCTTTAAACCGCCGTCAGCGTAGAGGAATTTTCTGCTTGTGATGAAGTTAACTCCGATTCCCATAAAGCCGGGATTCTGTGTACCGCCACCGACTGTTCCGGCCAATGTGGAAAACTTCATTCCAGCTGGTGTCATTCCTGTATGACCTCTCTGAACGAGCATAATTCCGTTTGCTTCAGGAACGATGGCTACGATGCACTCGAAGCAACCGCATGATGTCATCGGGTTGTCCATAATTGTATACAGGTTCAGCGATTCAATTGCACCGGCTGAGTTTGCCTGTAAATATTTATCAACGCCTTCCCATCTGCCTGATTTTGCATCCAGCACTGCTTCTTTTTGAATCGGCTGGTTACCGCCGGTGGGATCTATCTCAAATGCTGCTTTGCAATCAAGCCAGTTATAAGCACCGCAAAGACCTAAGCGCTCGGGGCTAATTACGCAAACATGAGACGGAGCGAATGACTGACAGAGGAGACATGAGTAGTATGTATCAACCGCCTCGTCATTAAGGCCCTGCAGACGGTGGTCACGCTCTTTGTAAATAGCACGTGCCTCATCCTGCAGCTTCAAAACGTCTTCTTCATCTACATAAATGGTTACCTCGACTTTATCCACGATGGCCTTGAATCTGTTCTTGGTCATTGTGCCCTGGATTATTCCGAAGTGTTCCAGAGTAATGCCGTCTTTATATGCCTGGTTGCTGATACGCATCCAGACTATATCACGCTGACCCATATGCCAGAGGCCCTGGGCTTCGTTGATATTGTGGTGAAATTTTCTTTCGATGATAGCTTCAAAGTCATTCTGCATTTTTCTGCCCGCAACATCCATGACGATGGCCATAGGCATTCTGCCGCCTTCTTTGAAACGTTTTTCAACGTCAGTGCCTATAATAGTGATTTTGCCGTCTTCAACATCCTCCAGCTCTTTGGTCCGTACCCACTCAAATGCTGCAGTACGCTGGCCTCCGAACTCGATGAACATATCTTCTTTCCTGATTCTCTCTCCCTCGAAGGCTGGGCCGAAAGCTACCGGAATAGGGGGCTTTGCAACTGTAACTTTAAGTCCCCTGATTTCAAATGCCCGCTGTACGATTTTGCTGTGGTCGAGTTCTTTCTCAACATGCTCATATGTACAAACACCGGTTGGATGTATGACAGGTATATCTGTATCCGCTATTGCGGGGTATCCCATAACAATAGCTCCGGCTCCGGTTGACCATATAATATCGGAAAGCTCTCCGAGGACCATAGCGAATGCAAATACTCTATCCTTCGTGTATTTAAGGTGGGCCTTGTAATCTCCCGGTTTGTTTCCTCCGAAAATCATTGATGCCCTGATTGACCAGCTGGCAGCATATTCAGTATGCTCCACGTCCGGTCCGAGCGGAACTATGTAGGATTCCCATCCAAGCTCAACGCCTTTTCTCAGCAGCTGCTGTGTAACATTCGTTTCTTTCCCACTCTTGTCTTTTGCTGTGCCGGAAAGAAAAGTCAGGATGTTCTTTTCCTGTAGTTCTCTGACTATCTTTTCAGCCGTATCATCATCAGGTGCTGCACCGATAATACAAGCGAATCCGGGCATTCTGCCGTCAACAAGCTGGATTCCCAGGTTTCTCTGAATCGTGTCAGTAATAAATCCATTATATACATAGCCTGTCTCAGGGTCTTCACAGGGTTCTTCGTCATTTAAATATCTTAAAGCAAGTATGATCTCCTCAAGGAAAAGTGTTGCCATTCCCGAATCGAGAGCTTCGCCAAGATAGGGTCTCCATAGTTTGTCATCAGGTTCGTCCTGAAGCATATCCCTCGTCATTTCAAGGGCGACTTTCATATCAGCGAGAGTCTTCACGGGAAATGCGGTCATAGCATAAATCTGCGGCAGGTAAAATGCTGTGTCAGGAAATTCGAAAACAAAATCCTTCCCTTTTTCAGCTGTAGCCTTCTCCAGCATCTTCTCTGCTCTCTTAAAAAGTACATGAGTAGCTCTGATGGCAGCAGAGGCAATTATTTTTGACATTTCAACCTCCTAAAGTTAAGTTCAATATAAATTGAATATGATCAGTTTTTTATTTACTTACAGTCATGGCATACACCGAAAAACTCAATGCTATTGCCGATTAAGTCAAAACCTTCCGTTAAATCTTCTGAAAGGTTCAATTTGAAATCATTAAATATGTCAACAATGCTTTTACACTTAGTGCATATAAGGTGATGATGGGTGGAGCAATCAGGATCATAGCGTTTTTTGCTGGAATCGATCTTTAGCTCCTGAACATTACCCTTGTTTTTAAGTGCCTCAAGCGTGTTGTACACAGTTGCGAACGACATTGTCGGAAACTCTTTTTTGACTGCCTTGAAAATATCTTCAGCAGAAGGATGCGATTTATTACCTTTCAGATAGTCCAAAATCGCAATCCTCTGCGGCGTCAATTTGATATTTAAATGTCTATACTCTTCCATGATATCAGTTTAGAATCGTTATTATCTAGTACGAAGATAGCACAGTGCTTGTCTTCTTGTCAAACTATTCTAGAATATAGAGATTCTGCTATTCTCTTCCTTTTAAATATGTAGGAATTGCGTTAGCTTCTCTAGGTCCTACAGTAATTTTCCAGTCTCCAAGTTTATCTTCCAATGCACCGCTCAGAATTGCAACCTGTCCGGGAAGTATAAGTTCTTTATTGGTGAGTGTATCTCCAATGCCACTTTCCTGGATAAATACTGCAATTTTTGCAGCTGTAAACTTACCTGCTGCCCATGCTGTCAGTACTGAAAGTCCTTCAGAGTCCATAACAGCCAGACGGCTTGGGACTTTGCTGTTTTCAATTTCACCAGCAACAATGAAATATGTAAGGGAGAAGTTTGTTGTAATCATCAGAGGTGAATCAGCAGTCGGTTCACCGATCTCGTATATCTTCTGTTCGACCTGCATCGGAACCTGCGGATCTGTATAAATATTCTGTCTTTGAGTGAAGAGTGCAAGAGTTTTCCACTTTTCTACACTGCTGACAACAATTATCGAAGCATATTTTGCAATTGCCACAGAAGCTATTGAGGCCTCAAGGATTGCATTGTCTCTGATTACATTATTTATAACAGGATAGCCGAGAGGCTTGAAGCTCTTTTTTAGTGCCGCCCGTCTGATTTGGGTATTATTTACTATGATCTCTTTTGCGCTCTTTGCGCCCGAGTCAAGAACGATATCTTCAACACCGAGACCTTTAATTTTTTCTGTAAGTGCGCTCAATGCCTCTAACCCGTCTGCGCATGCAATGATAGGGCAGGAGTTGGCTTTAGCTATGGCTGCCATTGCTTCAGCATTCTCATCGGTAGCACCGTTGATAAGAGGTTTTCTGTCGGCAACTGCTTTGACTGCTGCTTCAACAACAGCTGCGTCTTTACAGTTTAATATGAGAGCTGCTTCAGGTGCCTTTTCAGCGGCAAGCTTTACTGCTGCTTCGTAAGTAGCGCTGTCACCTGATGCGCATTCAATTGAAATTGCTTCAACTCTGAGGATTTGACCTACGCGATCAATTTCCGAGTTAGCTACTTCTTCCGCTTTAGCGGCGAGGCTGTCATCATTGTCTTTAATGTTGATAGCTATCGCACAAGGATTAACAAATTTTTTCTCATGCCTGAACATGACTGTTTCAGCACCCATCTTGGGCGCTTTATCTCCTGTGCCTATCGCAAAAGATCTGATTGGGGGTGCTGAAGCTTCACCCAGTGTTGTCTTTGCCTCTTCAGATACATCCGGGCATGCTGATATATCAGCGCCGCCCTGGGCAAGTTTCATTGCAAATGCAAGACATGTAGGAAAACCGCATTTCTTGCAGTTTGTCTTTGGAAGAAGTTTGAATACCTGAACTCCTGTTAATGCCATGTTATCCTCCGTTTATATTTGTAAATTCAATTTAATTAATATATTGTCGTGTTTAAAATCTAGACGAGTTCGTCAATTGTCTTTCCGACATTTTCAATTGCCGAAGGATGTCTCATGATTAACAGGTTCGCCCCTGACAGAATCAGTGAAGTGGCTGTTAATGTTTCCCATGCAATACCTCTTTCTTCAAGAGATCCCCACTCAGGCACGTCAGCCTCTGATGCAACGGTCTCTTTAACTTTCCATACATACATACCAACATCGCCGAGTATTGGCGGCTGCATTGTTGGGTCATTCTGTGCAAGTCCTGCAAGTCTGATTCTCTCCATAACAGAATATGTATACTCCAGACCGTATCCGAGCGCTGAGCACATCGGGTCGGTAATGAGCTTATTTTTATCAAAACCCATCTGGGTGATGAGAATATTTAATTGCTTAGCAAGGTTAATGTCCAGTTCGGACATTGCGATTAATTTATGATTATGGGCCAGGGCTGCTGCAACGATAGTTTTATAGTTGCCTTCCTGTGCCTTGCCGATTACACAGTTATTTCCGCTTGCGGCTTCAGCAGCAGCAACCAGAACAGTAGAGTCTTTTTCAATGTGGTTGGAACCGAGAATAATAAGGGGAACACTAATTGCCGCAAGAACATCTTTGATTGTCTGAGAAGCCTCTTCTGCAGACTTGTCACCGCGGTCAGGGTGAGTGCTGACGAGCCTAAGAGCAATGGCTTTTGCTCCCTGCTCATCCTGGCAGTACTTTGCCCATGTAACAGGATCACCGCTTACATCTTTATATACTTCCCTTACTGTATCAGGCCAGTCATCGGGAGGGCAGTCCTGAATTTCATAAGCTACTACCGGTTTGTTCGGCAGTTCACCCTCAAATGAAAGAAAGGGAAGGGCGCTGTCGCCTCCTATTGTGAGGGCTTTATCGTCTTTACCAAAGTCTACTGATGCGACTTTTCCATTGAATGATTCTTTAGGAACTACAAATGACATCTTAACCTCCAATATTTATAATCGTCTATTAAATTTACATTTCCAGGTATGAATCAGCGTACAGAGTCTTGTTCATGAAAACTTCTGTAGTCTTGATTGTGTCCATCATTTCCTTGTCAAGCGGGTTTGCGATTGCCGAGGTAAGACCCGCATTCATTAATAATACTGCGTATGTCCTATCGATCAGGCTTCTCATGTTCTTGGGAACACCGTTTGATATATTGCTGAGACCTACTACGGTCTTCATCGGAGGATCGTTAAGCTCCTGGAACATCTCGATGGCCTTGATGGAGTGCATTGCCTGGTCCTGTGTTGTGCAGACCTGGAGAATAAGAGGATCGAGATAGATATCTTCCATCGGCAGTCCAGCTTCCATGGCTCTTGCCATTATCTCTGCTGCGATGCCGCACCTCTCTTCAGCGTCTGCGGGAAGTCCGCCTTTGCCTACTGTGAGGGCGATGAGTTCTGCGTTGAACTCTGCCGCGAGATCAAGTATCGGGAACCTTTCAGGATCGTTAGAGGTTGAGTTTACAAGAGCTCTTCCCCACTCGTTGTTGTGGACTTCGAGTCCTGCTCTAAGCGCTGAGACGTTTGTGGTGTCAAGGCAGAGCGGGGCCTGTACGACCTCTTGGATGCTCTCGCACATCCACTTCATCAGATCTTCACCGTTATCCTCGGCAGGGCCGATGTTGACGTCGATGAAATACGCGCCAGCCTTCCACTGTGCAAGGGCGAGATCCTGAATGGGTTTGGGGTCGCGGGCTTCCATTGCTTCCCTAACTTTTTTCGCGATAACGCTGATTTTTTCGCCTATAATAATCATTCTTAAAATCTCCTTTTAGGGGGTTATATATTCTGATATTATCCAATTAGTTATGAAGCAAACGGATTATAACATAGAAAATATATAAAATTGTTCAATTATTTGTTAATAAATAAATTAAATAAACAGAGTAAGAGATCTTCTAATAACAGGCAAAATAAGTAGAAATATGTAAATAATAACAGCTTCGACAAACAAGTAAATAGTGCAGGGTATTGACTGTAAGATTCGAGATGTATAGATTACTTTATATATTATATGCGTACAGTATATATAATTATGGTGTACGAAAACAAGAAATAATAACGACTTTTCAGGGAATTGATAAAAATGAGTAATGATAAAAGTGAGCAGGCGGGAAACCGACTGGATTTAAAGCATAAAAATAATCCATTACATAGGTCACAGGATATGTTTACTACACTACTGGATAGTCTAGAGGCAATTGTATATGTGACGGACATCAAGACAAATGAAGTCCTCTATATAAACAAGTATGCAGAAAATATATTTGGAGATGTTGTCGGGAAAACATGCTGGAGAGCAATTCAGGTGGGTCAAACAGGACCCTGTGATTTCTGCACAAACGACAAATTACTGGACAGCGATGGTCAGCCTGCAGGCGTTTATTACTGGGAGTTTAAGAACACAGTTAATAATAGGTGGTATGACATACGTGACAGGGCCATAGAATGGATAGACGGCCGTATAGCACGGCTTGAAATAGCTACGGACATCACTAAACGCAAAGAGACCGAAGAGGAGAAGGAAAGGCTTATTGTTGAGCTTAAAAATGCAATTGCAGAGATCAAGACATTAAGCGGGATGCTGCCTATATGTTCCGGATGTAATAAAATTCGGGATGACAAAGGGTACTGGAACCAGGTGGCTGATTATATAAGCACTCATTCTGAAGCTGAGTTTACTCACTGCATATGTCCTGATTGTGC
>PIVU01000399.1 GCA_003354025.1 Nitrospirota bacterium | reverse complement strand
TCTGCAGCTTTCATACTATATTCATCGTAATCCGGTCAGGGCCGGAGTTGTTCAACGACTTGCTGATTACCGTTGGAGCAGCTACCGAGTGTATGCATATGGAAGAAAGACGCCTGAGTAGTTAGCGACAGAATTGATATTACTGCAGTTTGAAGGTGAATCAGACAGACAAAAGAGCTATCGTGAGAAAGTTCAAAGATATGCGCAAGAATAAAAGCGTCTGATTGAGAGTATGCCCTTGTTCCAGCATTCCAATTGTGAGCGAAGCGAACAAAGTTCAATCTAAAATTGTTTGACAGAATGATGGTTTTATTATATTTCACATTAATGGGTTATTAACCCATTTAGGAGAAATATAATGAAACGTCGGGGGTCAGAGTTAGGTGACTTATCATCAAGATTCTTCGCCTATGTCCAGCTCAAGGAGAAGGATATCATCCAGACCGGTGAATTGACTCCTGTTTTGGGAGTTACAGACTCACAGGAACGTGATCTGCTCCGGCGTCTTTCCAATTCGGGCTGGATCGTCCGGCTCAAGCGCGGCGTATATCTCGTACCTTCCCGTATACCGGCAGGCGGCAAATACAGCCCGGGTATCGCCCTGATTCTTCAAAAGCTAATGGAAAGACAAGACGGTGCCTATCAAATCTGCGGGCCACCGGCGTTTAATTTCTATGGCTTTGATAATCAAGTTTCAAACGTTACCTACGTATACAACAATCGTATTTCCGGCAGCCGTGTGATTGGTCATCTTGAGTTTCAATTCATAAAAATAGCGGACGAACGCCTTGGCGCCACCGATGCTGTCATCACTGGAGAGGGTGGCGATATTATCTATTCATCCAGGGCCAGAACCCTGACTTCCTCAATATGGTGAAGGCAAAAATTGAGGTGCCGGGTAATGATCCCATTGAAATTTCTGATGATCGGAAACAAAAACTTGATAGACAACTTGAATGAATCAAGACTGCTAGAAAATGCAAGTTTTTTAAGTACTTCCCATCTTCCAGCTTTATTGAAAGCACGCAGCTTAATCATTGCTTCTACTGTTTGTTCTAACCAATATATCGATGCCCCTTTAAATCGTAAATTTATGACTCTTCGCACCGCACTTTCAATTGCACCACTGCCAATCGGAAAGCTGATCTCCTTAAGCGTGTCATAGCGCATACGATAACGGTTTCGGAAAAAATAATTCTTCTCTCGGCTAAGCTTTTTGCTGTGTCTTCCACGACAAATTTCTCGGATTGCCTCGATGACCTGATCAACGCCTCCCTTTAGGAGTAGTCGACGGTGTTTTTTTATCCATCTTTTACGTTCTTTCTTATTCCAGCCCTTTCTCAGGTCAGCCACTTTGGAAAGGTGTTCAACTGCATGATAAAAATCGACCAGTTCATGGTATTGAGATTGTTCGATACCCAGTGACTTCATTAAAGAGCCAACACGGTTCCATATCCATCGAGCCCCATCAGCAATAAACAATATATTTGTGGCCTTGGTAATATCAAGATTGCTTAAGTAGTACTCGATTAAATCAAATACTGCATCTGGGCCTTTCATGGTGCCATCTATGAATGGGTGAAAGTTACGATCCATCCTGCCATCAGGACCAATTGCGTATATTGCCAGAAGTTTTGGCTCTTTCCATTCGGTGGAATAACGACTGCGTCCTTTTGAAGTCTTTGGGCCACGCTTGTTTTTACGGATACGTACACGTCCTCCGTCAGTAGATACCACTACCCGATACCCTGCTACAGATTCATTGCAAAGGTGGGGCTCGGCAACTTTGGTTGCCTGGGCTCGAAGGGAAAATCGCTGCGCTATTTTACGGATAGTGTTAACACCGATATGAGTGCCACGTTCTTTCATAATATTAGAGGTTTCCTGAAAAGAACTTAATACC
>PIVU01000162.1 GCA_003354025.1 Nitrospirota bacterium | reverse complement strand
ATGCACGCTCTTTGCGGTCAATTCTTTTCCTGTGCCGCTTTCTCCGTAAATCAGTATGTTTGCCTCTGTCCCGGCAACCTTTTTGATCAACTCGAATACTGCGGTAATAGCATTGCTCTTCCCTATGATTTTGTCAAAACCGTAACTGTTATCAATCTGTGTGCGGAGGTTCTTGTTTTCCATTTCAAGCCTTCTGTGCTTTATTGCCCGTTCAATGGAAACAATAAACTGGTCCGCACTGAAAGGCTTGGGAATAAAGTCAAATGCCCCCTCTTTCATTGCATCAACGGCGGACGATACTGATGCGTATGCTGTAAAGACAATTATAATTAATGACGAATCAATCTCTTTCAATTCTTTCATTAACTCTATCCCGTTTTTACCAGGCATCTTCAGGTCCGTCAAAACAACAGAAGGCTTGATTTCTGACACAATACCGGGCGCATCCAGAGGATTACTCGTAGTGACACAGGAGTAGCCCTTTCGTTCAAGAAGCCTGGAGCAGTTTTCCAGCATATCTTCTTCGTCATCGACAACTAAAATTGTCTCGTCATTCATAATATCATGCCTCCGTTACGCTATCACTGCTGACAGGCAGCAGGAGTTCAAAAGTTGTACCTTCTCCTTCTCTGCTTTGTACATTTAATTGCCCTTTATGCTCTTCGATGATTCCATGGGCAATAGAAAGCCCCAGGCCCGTGCCTTTCCCCTCCTCCTTTGTAGTAAAGAAAGGTTCAAAAATATGTTTAAGATCCTCACTGGTAATACCGTGGCCGTTGTCTGAGACTGAAACATGGATCATACCTCCGCTGTTGTATCGGGACCTGATAGTTATCTTTCCTCCGTCGGGCATTGCATCTCTTGCGTTGTTGAAAAGATTTAACAATACCTGCTGGATCTGGTTTGTATTGCCGAATGTTTCGGGAATACCATAATCCAGCTCTTTTATTACTTTGATTTGATTGTTTATGAACCGTTTTTCCATGAACAGCAGAGTATCATCTATAATTTTATTGACATCTGTTGCAGCAAAATCAATTGAAGATTTTCTCGAGAAGGTAAGCATGTTTTGAGTTACTGAAGCTATACGATGTGAATGTTTTCTTATTACTTCAATATCATTAACTATATGTTCGTCATACCCTTCATCTTCGGCATCCATGAGAATGCATTCGGCCCTTGAAACGATAATGCCGATAGGATTATTTATTTCGTGTGCCAGATAACTGGCAAGTTTCCCCATTGATGCCAGTTTTTCAGACTCTATGAGCTGGGTATGGGATGCCTTGAGTTTTTTGGTCCTTTCCTCTACCATGTCCTCCAGTGATGTTGTGTATTTATTTACCTCCTCTTCCCTTTCCTGAAGCACATCGGACATGCGGTTGAAGGAGTGGGCGAGCACACCGATTTCGTCTTCAGATGAAACTCTAATTTTGCTCGTTGATCCCACCAGTCTGATCGAATCCATAGCTCTTGAGAGCTTTCTTAATGGACGTGTAACCATTTTAGTCAGAGAAATGTTTATAAACAGGCTGAGCGATATAATGAGGATCAGGGAAAACAATGTATGCCGGATAAAGGAGCCTTTTATGACCTCCTCGAATTTTTTATAGGGTTCAGCATAGTGCATTACCCCGATGATTTCACCATTTTTTCTTACTGGAAGGGATATGGACAGGACCTTGACATCATTATGGTCCATTTTTTCAATGGCATAACTCGATTTTTCATTGAGAACATTCTGCAGTCCTATACCTTCAATGTGAAGCGCATCTTCAATAGGCAAACCTACAAGTTCAGGCTGTGCGCTCAGAATTATTACACCTTCTTTGTTAACCAGGTGCACCTCGTGATGAGGGATGCCATGTTCTGTCTTATGATTATCATTACTTGAATCCTTCCCGATCCCGATATCCTGAGCAAATTCACTAAGGGCTTTTTGGGCCTGGTCCATGTCAGATGAATTTTCTATATTGCTTCTGAGGGAAAAGGCGTTTTCTTTTATATGATATACAAGACTTTGGTATAGGTCTTCCTTATCCTGCTTATACTCGAAGCTATAAAATATGCTGATAAGAAAGAAAATTATTATTGATGTAACGAGAGTAATTTTACCCTGAAGATTTCTTAAAAAGTAAGCGGACAGTAAGTTTTTTAAAGCACTCATCTTAATATATATTATTAGGTATTTATCTTATATAATCAAGCAATAAATGGCCGATATATGCCCCACTATGTGACTAAAATGTCAACCGTAAATAAATAACATAATAACATGATGTTACGCTGAGTAGATGCGTAATGTGAGACAATGTTTCTACAAATAATTATACGAATCAGAGACCAATAGGAGCTCAGAGTTATATTATTGCAGCATAGTGAAATAAAATTTTACTTTGAAAACAATAGGGTTCCATATTATTGATACTTGTTGTTACATTAGGCATATTCCTTGCATTATCCTGTACACTTGATTCCTTCAAACTCATGATACATGCAGTTTTTACTATAAAAAAAGTAATCAGCCGGTGAAGCATTCAGCTGGCTGATTTCCTGAAAGGGTGTAAATGTTTAAAAAACTAGGGAAAATAATAACGATTCTTAACGTGATTGGATTTGTATTAGTAATGCTGGTTGGTGGAACAAGCATTTTCTTTGCAAAGCAGATCCTTGATAACGGTTACAAAATTGAGCACATAGGCCTGGAGATAAACGAGGTCGATAATGTCCGGACGGACGCACTCCGGTTAATACATCATATACATACATTCTTCATAACACAGGACCCCGCCCACTCAACGCATGCCAATAAAACAGTGGCAAGTATCAGGAAACAGGTACGTGACTATTGGCGCCATAATCATGATAATCATCGGATTAAATCGCAGAAGGAATCAAGACTGTTCGGCACGATCTCCGAAAATGTTGAAGGGCTGGTACTCGTCAATAATATTATCGAAGAGTTTACAATGGCGGGTATTCTTGACCGTGACAAACTTAGACAACTGGAAGGGTTAATATATGAAATAGAAGACACTGCCATTACGATAAACAAGATGCACCTGAACCAGATCGCGGAATGGGAAAAAGACTCCATGGTAACTATGTGGAAAATTCTTATTCTCTATGTGGTTTTTGTCATCGGTGGAGGAGTGTCGGTCCTTGTCGGTCATCGTCTGCTCACAGGAAAAGTGGCAAAACCAATCATGGAGGTAGCAACGGCCACTCTCGAATTTGCAGAAGGCAGATATAGCAAACGGGTCCACACGGATTCTAAAACCGAGATCGGCAAACTTTATGAGTCATTCAATGAAATGGCGGACAAACTCCAGGAAAGAGATGAACTGCTCAGGACCTTCAATGAAAAACTTGAAAATAAAGTCAGGGCAAGAACAATTGAACTCGAAAAGGCCCATGAGAAGCTGCGAAGGACGGAAAAGATAGCGGCCGTAGGACAAATTGCAGCCGGAGTAACTCACGAGGTAAGACATCCTCTAAATTCCCTGTCTCTAAGCGCGCATGAACTATCAAAAGAGATTTCTGGAAAACTGGGGGAGGACTCGCCGGCATATAAGTCCGCCCGCCTCTTTAATTTTGAAATCAACAGGATTAACAACATACTTGAGGAGTTCATTAATTTTGCCAAATTCCCCGAGCCGAGGTTCTTTAACAATGATATAAACACCGTAATTAGAGAAGTAGTTGAGTCAATGTTCGGCAGCCTGAAAGAAAAGGGCGTTAAAATTGAATTACTATTGGGTGAGCATATTCCCTCATTTAAATTTGATGCAAGGCAGTTCAAGGAAATATTTATCAACCTCTCTGAGAATGCCTGTAAAGCTACTGAAAACGGTGGTACAGTGGAGATAAGCACTTCCATATCGGGGAACAATGTAATAATAAAAGTTATGGATACCGGCAAGGGTATATCCGATAATGTTCTCGGTAAGATATTTTCTCCTTTTTTCAGTACTGATGATACCGGTCTTGGCCTCGGCCTTCCGATTGTTCAGAAAATAGTAGAGAGTCACGGGGGAGTAATAAACTGCACAAGTAAAGTCGGCTATGGAACTAAATTTGAGATAACCATTCCAACAGAACTGGGCGCCGGGGCATTAGTATGAAACATTCCGTCCTTGTAGTCGATGATAACAGGGTTGACCGCAACAAGCTGGCTAACTGCCTGTCTCATGATTATGCCGTACACACCGCAGCTGACGGTTTCGAGGCACTTCAGAAGGTCAGGGATAATGATATTGAAATAGTACTGAGTGATATGCAGATGCCTGAGATGGACGGCATAGGACTGCTCGAAAAAATTCATGCTGATAACAATGATATTGTGACAATCCTTGTTACGGGATACTCCTCAATCGAATCAGCAGTTGATGCCATGCGGAAAGGGGCATACGATTATCTGACCAAACCTGTAGATGTCAACAAACTTGAAGTTACTTTAAAAAATGCAATTGACAACAAGAAATTAAGATCAGAGAATATTAATCTGAAAAAGAAGATAAGGGAGAATTTCGATCCATCGAATCTTCTGGGCTACTCTCCCAAGATAAAAGATATTATGGATGTAATAGAGCGTGTATCGGCTACAAAGGCAACATCTCTGATTCTTGGTGAGAGTGGAACAGGCAAAGAGCTTGTCGCCAATGTTATTCACTATAACAGTGATGTTGCAGATGGGCCTTTTGTCAAAGTTAACTGCGCCGCCCTTGCTGAAGGTGTGCTGGAGAGTGAACTCTTCGGGCATGAAAAGGGGGCGTTTACAGGTGCCATAAAAATGAAAAAAGGGAGATTTGAACTTGCTGACGGCGGTACCCTGTTTCTTGATGAAATAGGCGATCTGCCCATGTCTGTTCAGGTCAAGCTTCTCAGGGTCCTGCAGGAGTCCGAATTTGAGAGAGTGGGCGGTACCGAAACAATAAAATTAAATGTAAGGATAATAACCGCAACAAACAAAAATTTGACGCAGCTCGTAAAGGAGGAGAAGTTCAGGGAAGACCTTTATTACAGACTTAAGGTCGTAACCATTGATGTTCCGCCTCTTAGGGAGAGGAAAGAAGATATTCCGTTGATAGCGGACTTTCATCTTAATAAATTTGCGGGTATCCACAACAAGCCGATAAAGGGAATTGCATCCGACGCCATGAAGATAATAAAAGCCTACCACTGGCCGGGCAACATAAGAGAATTGATGAATTGCCTGGAAAGCGCCCTTGTTATGAGTCTCGATGATGAGATTACTGTTTCAAGTCTGCCGCCTTTTCTTACGATGCTGGAGGAAGAAGCTGCGGAAGGAAGTTTTCCCGAAACCCTTCAGGAAATGGAAAAGAGGGCGATCATCAGCACCCTTAACAAATTCGGGGGTGACAAGAACAAGACAGCTAATACACTGGGGATCAGTTTAAGGACCCTTTACAATAAACTGGACCAGTATTACCCGCAGCATGTCTGATTGTTTTAATTCCGTCTAACGGCGCATGGTTGGATGACACCGCCTGCAATTGTTGTTTATGGGAAAGGAGACTTTTCCATGACAAATCCCGCAGTATTCCCCGTTTATAATATTAGGCATACTAAGGCCCTGTGTTGTTGTAGGTTCGAGGGTGAAGATCGCCGGATGGCAATTGGAGCATCCAAGCCACTTTCCATGGACCTCATGTGAGAACCTGGCATGAGAGTTCATCCACATCCACCCGGAATACATGGTGAGCTTCTTCACGGACTTTACAGGCATCCTGTCGTCCCTGAGATATGCTGCAGGATTTATCAATCCCTCTTCTATTGCCTCTACCCAGTCTATACCGTTGCCGTATGCTGCTGCCGGCAGATAGGATAGATTATCGAATTTATCTTTCCCATAGTCGATGTCGCCGTTGTGGCACTTGTGACAATTTTCCTCTGAGTGTCCGAAGGCGATATCTCCATTATGGCATGCCCCGCAGTATTTGCCTTTTGTGTTTTCCTGTTCCGTTATCAGAGTAGTATTGACCTTTAATTGAAACCCGAGTTCGGAATGACATACCTTGCAGGTATATTTTACGCGGTGCATCCAGTGGGAAAATGAAACGGGTTTCATCCCCGTACTTTCTGAAACCCTGTTGATGAGTATGTTCCCGTAACGTTCGGGCGGGGGTTCAGGAAGGAACTTCCAGTACCACAGTTCAGGAAATGCCGATGAGGCAAACAACACCATTACAAGAAGGAAAAGGAGCAGTACTTTCCTGTTTGTTATAAACGGCCGGATCATTCCAGTATTATTCTTCTCTGGCCCGATACACCTCCCCTGTCTCCCTGTTCCTCATTGTCACCGTCGCTTATTTTTAGTGAATAGATGATTTCCTTGCCGATATCAAATGTTATGTCGGCTGCGGTTTTAGTACTTTTGTCACGTATAAACATGACCCTGTACACGCCGTCTTTGTAGCTTGATACGGTCCTGACATCCGTTCGTTTCTTTTTTGATTCACGGCTGCCTTTTCTGACGGCTTCTGAGGCGCGGTCATCAGCTGCGTTCCATTTCCACACATCAAAAACAGTCCTCCGGTCCCCCTTGTCGATCCAGGGATCCGTATCCTTAATTATAGAGGGGAAATACATGACGGCTGAATCAGGCGTACGTTTATTTTTGCTTCTATCAGGCATCTTGTCATTCCATTCGAGCATGAGAGCAAGCTGTGATCCGGTATGAACACCACGCAGTCTTGCATTCGTTACCCTGGGTACCAGGGACCAGCCGAATAATTTCTTTCCTCCGATTACCAGGTCGGCAAACTCGGCGTCACTCCATACTGCATCATATGTTGAGGCCGGTATCTTATTCGTCTTTTTAATCGAAAGAGGGCTATTAGATACCCGCTGGATCTGTATTGACCTTAAGTAATGCGCCAGAGCCCAGAGTTCATCTTCTGAATAGTCTGATTTATAGGACCTCATGGGTGTGCCGTCAAACCCTGTAATAAGAGATCTGAAGAGGTCCTTTACTGAAGCAAAATTTCTTAACTGCCAGGGAAGGGTAAGATCCGTAGGATATATCCTGTCGCCCCAGGCGTCTTTCATATCTTCCTTCCAGCCCTTTTCACCGTCACCTCTGCCGTAATTACCGTGGCAGTCCGCGCAATCACTTTTTTCATATATCTCTCTGCCCTGCGAAATAAATTCAGGAGTAGCAACCGGCGGGTCCCCGATTACATAAGGAGTCTGTTCGATTTTGAAGAGTTCCGGGGCAAACTCCTGCTTAATATAATCGGCAATAAGCATAATGTCATCATCGCTGATTTTTTCTCCATAGGCCGGCATGGCTGTTCCCGGATTACCTCTTTTTGTGATTCTGATAAAATCCTCATCAGTCGGCGGCTGCCCTGAAGGTGTTGAGCGGAATTTAAATATACCCGATGTGAAATCTCTTGCTTTAGGTATCGTAAATGAGTAGGCATGCCCTTTTCCATCACCATTTTCGCCATGACATGTGGAGCAGAAACCATCATACAGTTTTTTACCCCTTTTATAATCGTCCGACTGTTCTATATTGCCGCCTTCTTCACCTTCGCTTATCTCTGCTGCCGCGACTGCCTCCGGGACTACGATGTCATGCATCACAATTTCGAATAAGAATAAAAGTAAGCTGATCAAGAGTATCAGAAAGAAACCCTTTACACTAAATAAGCCTTTGTTCTGTTTTTCTTGTATCATTTTCATACCTCTTCAAAAACATATTTTCCCCGGATAAATTTCCAACACAGGGAATTGATTTCAAT
>PIVU01000161.1 GCA_003354025.1 Nitrospirota bacterium | reverse complement strand
GCAGGCAAAGCAATGCTCCGTGATTATATCAATGCGACTATTACATTTGAGGGACTGGCTAAGAAAATCAACAAACCAGGGAAAAGTCTTCACCGCATGCTCGGCCCTCGTGGTAATCCGCGTGCTGATAATATCATTAATATAATCAAAGCCCTCCAAGCTCATGAGCATATAACACTAAAGGTCAAAGCTAGTCGTAATGCGGCGTAGAAAAGGCAATTATTAATGATGATCTTATTTGCTCCGGGAGATCTTTTTGAGATATTATTTGGCTTTTAATTAAGGGGGTAAATGCCGAACAGAGGAAAATATCGCGCCCTTGAATCTGTCTGAGTATTATCCGATTTATACACCTTTACACTTATCTCTACCTAATAAGAAATGAACATCGAACGTTCAACGCTCAACATCGAATGTTGAATGGAAATAATGTTGAATTTTCAGCATTGGAAGTTTGTTTTTAATTCGACGTTGGATGTTCGAAGTTCTTCTTATAAACTCTCCATTTCCTACCATCTTGAGGTCGTAAAATGCGACCTCATGTTCTCGTACTTTTCCTCTTTGTCTCGCCCCCTCCTTTGATTGCTTCCGCAATATTCAGGACTGGACGCGTTAAAAATTAAAAACTGTCTGAGGGAGGTACGACCGAGTTTTTTTAATTTAGCGGGAAGGCCTGAATATGTAAGAAATTAAGCAATCACTTTGGGGCGGTTTTTAAAAGTTCTTGCAGATCTTTTGAATGTAAGGAGTAATGATATTAAATTCTTTGCATTCTCTTGGTTCGTTCTTTTTGGCGGCAAAAAGAATAATCCGGGGTTTGGGGCAGAGCCCCATGTCTTTAATTGAGAATTAGAAATTACAAAACTCAACCCTCATGTTGATGTTAAACGGTGATACCTTGTATGTTGTTATTTTTATTGACAAAGTGGAGGATATGTAATATTATCAAAAAACTTTTTAAAGGGGATGTGTATTGGAATATCAATGTGAAATACAGATTCTTTTAATATTGTGTAAACAAAAGGATAGAAACTTATGAGTAAATATCAAACATTAGTAAACATTCTAGATGAGCTAAGAAAAGAAGCACCAGCAGAATATAAAAGATACTATCCCATAGAATCCAATATTGAAGAGTTAAATAAAGCTAGAGCACGATCATATATTCATCTATTTCTAAAAGTTAAATTTGGTTTGTTGCAATTTCAGGAACGAGAGTCATTCATTACAGATGATAAATCAGACGGTGGAATCGATGGATACTTTATCGATCAGGAAAATAAAATAATATATTTCATTCAGTCGAAATTCAGGATTAATGAAAAAAACTTTGAGAATAAAAATATTGAGTTAGATGAATTACTAAATATGGACTTGGATCGTATTACAAAAGGTGAGCAGTCGTACGCTGACGGCACTAAGTATAACAATAAAATCCAACAACTAATCGATAACATTCAGAATATAGATGACTATGTTAAATATGAAGAAAAAGTAATTTTGTTAGCGAATTTAAAGGATAAGTATAAGACCAAGCTTAAGCCGATAACACTATTTCCTACCATAATATTTGATTACCAGAAGAGCTATGAAGAGCTTTTATTCCCTGTTGTCTCTGGCACTTTCTATAATCCCAAGGAACTGAAAATAACAATAAATGTTACGAATTATGGTGGTAGCAATAGGATTGATTACTATGTTGATACTGAAGTGAAGGAGTGTAACATTTCAGTGCTATTTGTCCCCACAGAGGAAATTGGTAGGATTTTATACAAATATAAAAATTCTATTCTTAAATTTAATCCCAGAAGCTTTCTGGAACTTGCTTCCGGATCAGTAAACCAAAACATTAAGGAATCAATTACTGATTTGAAAAGCAATGATTTTGCTTTATTTAACAATGGCATTACGATGTTATCAGATAATACATTTTACAGCGACAGAGTTGGCAAAAGAAATGAGGCCGCTCTTATTGTAACTAATCCGCAAATCATTAATGGTGGTCAAACAGCGTTTACATTAAGTCGTATATATGAAGAACATCTAAAGGATGGAAAAAACCTAGATATATTCAAAACCAAGGAAGTCTTGCTAAAAGTTATTACTTTTGATCACGATGAAGAAAACGAGTCAATAGTAGATCCTGAAAAGTTGAAGCTAATTGAATCTATTTCAAGGGCTACAAATAATCAAACAGCGGTAACAGAAGCAGATCGGAGGTCAAATGATAAAATACAAGTTGATCTCCAGCAAAATATATTTAAAGAATTCGGATATTTTTATGAAAGAAAAAAAGGCGAATTTGGTGACGGTATAAGATTCAAATACATTGATAGAACAAAAATTGTTGATAGAGAAACATTTTTAAGAGTAGTAATATCCATAAGTAGGTGGTGTCAGGTCTACACATTACACATTTATTTGTGGGATCGTAGGTGGTGTCAGGTCTACACATTACACATTTATTTGTGGGATCGCATCTTTATCCGTAGGTGGTGTCAGGTCTACACATTACACATTTATTTGTGGGATCGCATCTTTATCCGTGACAAATGCTGCGGATTAATTCATAATTGATCAGATTAATAATAAGGGGGCTCTTTTTAAAATAATGGGCAGAAGTAAATTCGAAGGCATTCAGCGATTAACTATCTTAGCCCAAATGAGTATGAACAGAAATTTAATACATTAACCGTGTCTACTTTTTGTGGGTAAGACCAAGAGAAAAGGATATGAAAATGAGTTCACATCAGAATCATAATTCATGGAACAGTCTAGAAATCGCCAAGCTTCTTATGTCATTGGCAACCCCGGTTCTCGTTGTGCTGGTCGGTTTTTGGATTAACTTAGGGTTGCAAGACTTTAATGCACGTGTTGCACAAGAGACGGCGGTGGTCGAGCAGCGCACCGAACTCTGGGGACGCATGGCTGAGCCGCTAAACGATATCTATGCGTATAACGTATACGTAGGATCATGGCAGTCGATAACGCCAGAACAACTGCTTAAGCACAAGCGAACCCTGGATAAAATTGCGTATTCATATAGGCCTTTTTTCTCAGATGATTTTTTTGATGCCTATATTGGGTATATTAATGAGG
Source organism: Nitrospirota bacterium (assembly GCA_003354025.1). Lineage (GTDB taxonomy): Bacteria > Nitrospirota > Thermodesulfovibrionia > UBA6902 > UBA6902 > Glo-13. Next base: position 4,695 of record PIVU01000161.1, on the reverse strand, counting down.
CATTTGAAATCGGACGGGGATGGAAGATGGACGCAGGCATACGCGCATTAAAGAATAACAGGCCAACAGATGCGAAAAGGACTGACTTAATCCTTGGTGTGGATAATCGTGAACGTGTACACGAAAAATATTACAACCTCCTGGACATCGTAGCAGACGAACTCAAACTAAAGATCAAAAGACCAAAGCCAGTAATCCGGCAACTTGACTGAAATGTATCTTTGAACACACACAATCACCTGTGGGTGGTGTCTACGCATTACAGTATTCTTCGAAGAGTGTAAGTCTAACCCGGAGAATATATACACTATTAACTTTAAGGTTTCACCAACTCTTGACTAACCACCCGCGTCTCCACTTCCATCTCATCATTCCCCTTATGAAACACAATATTCTTCAGCCATTGGCTATTGTCTTCTTCGGGATAATCAACCCTATAATGAGCCCCCCGACTCTCCGTCCTTTTAAGCGCAGCCCTGCAAACCATCTCCGCCACAACCCTCATATTCTGGAACTCCAGCAGCCGTATCAATTGTTTAGCGTTAATAACTTCAGCACTAAGCCAGGTGTCATTAATGAATTCAAGTGCTTTTTCAAGTTCATTCTTCTCCCTGGCAATCCCGGCCTTGTCCCACATCTGCTCTTTTAAATCCTGAATTAATTGTTTGGGACATACTCCCTCTTCGGAAAACTCTTTTTCCAATCTTTCCTTTTCAATATCCGCCGCTTCATTGATCGGCAAATGAGCGCCGGTATTCATTGTCAGCTCAGCCGCCTTCTCTCCCACCAGTGAACCGAGGGAAAATATTTCAGCCAGCGCATTGCCCGCCAGACGGTTCGCCCCGTGGGCCCCGGCGGTCGCTTCTCCAACAGCGAAAAGACCTCTTACGGACGTTGCTCCATCTTTATCCGTCTCAATGCCTCCCATGCAGAAATGCGTGGTGGGAACAACATCATAGGCCTTTTCTCCCTTCCACCACGCCGCAGGCAGCAGATGGATCAGCTCCTTAGCGGTCTCTTCCGTGAGAGACGACAGGTCCATGACAATTCTCTCTTTCCCTTCAGGGCCCTCTTTTATCTCGTTAATGATAAGCTGCGCCAACTGGTCACGGGTTATAGTGGCCGGGTCTTTACCGTTCTTCTTAAGAATATCTTCACCGTCGCTGTTCTTTAAAACAACCCCTTTTTGTATTAACATCTTCTCATAAAGAAGAAGCCGGCTCCCCTGTTTTCCCCTTGCTGTGGGATAGAATTGGACGAACTCCATGTCCTTCAATGCAACGCCCGCATCATAGGCCAGCGCCAGGCCGTCGCCGGTGATGCCGTGCGCATTATTGGTATTTAAATAAATCTGCGCATAACCGCCCGTTGCCAGCACAACAGCCTTTGCCTGTATGGTGATAAAATCGCCATCTGTAGTCACACCAGTGGCACCGCAAATTTTGCCCTCCGAGGTAATAAGCCGGGTAATAAACAGATGATCCTTAAAACGGACACCCGCTGCCTTGGCCCGGTTGGTGAGCGGCTTGACGAGATCACTACCTGTCCAGTTCTCCCCGTGGACATGACGGGCATAGTGATGCCCCGGTATCTTCGCCAGCACAGGCTTTCCATCGGCCATCTCAAAATGCACTCCGCACTCCTTCAGAAACGAGATCTCATTCCCTACCCTCTCCGCAAGCGTGGCGACCTTTTCCTGATCATTTATAAAACGGCCCCCCTTGATTGTGTCAACGGTGTGAACGTCCTTATTGTCCTCAGCCTCACCCCATCCTGAAGCAGCAATGATCGCTTTTGACATATATGTATTAGTGGGATGGCCGATCCTGGATTTAGAGACCAGAAGCGTATCAGCATTCTTCGAAGCAGCGACAATGCCAGCTCTCAGACCTGCGCCGCCGCTGCCGATGATTAATATGTCGCATGTGAGATTCTCCTGGGGATTTAATTTCATTTATTTTTCCTCCTAAATATAGTGAATAAGGATAGTTTTCATCTACTGGGTAGAAATGTCAATTACTAATTACGAATTAGAAATTAAGAAAGTCTGACGCTCAATTCGAAATTGATTAATTAAATATGGGGCACTGCCCCAAGCCCCGCCTTTCCCGGGGGAGTCACTTTTCTTACTCGTCTAAGAAAACTAACGAAAAGAAGGACGCCCCACAACCGAGTTCTTAACGGCTCTTCAGTCGATCTCCGGGGAATTTGTTCAAACTCGCTTCGCTCAAACACGAACAAATTCTCTTCCCTGCGATCTCCTTCATCACCTAAACTCGCTAAGGGGGGACTATATACTTATAGAACGTTTACTTTTTAAAAATCTTTTATTCCTTTTACTCCCCTTTTGATTGTTTCCGGAATATTCAGGACTGGACGCGTTAAGAATTAAAAACTGTTTGAGGAAGGTACGACCGAGTTTTTTTAATTTAGCGGGAAGGCCTGAATATGTAGGAAGTTAAACAATCACTCGGGGCGCTTTTTCTTGGTTCGTTCTTTTGGGCGGCCAAAAGAATGAACCCGTCGTTTGGGGACGGAACCCCATATCTAATAAATCAATTACAAATTTCCGGCAAAAAGAGATTGACGAATGGGAGAAAAAGATTAACGTCCAACATTGAGCATCGAACGTCCAACGTCGAATGAAAATCAAAATTCCTATGCCTCACATTCAATATTCGATGTTGGACGTTGGAAGTTCGATGTTCATTCCTTTACATTAGAAATTAATATACTCGATGTTCGTCTTTGAGATCAATCGATCAGGTCTTAAACGTAATAAGAACCTCATCAGTCTCCACAGACTTCCCAATAGTAGCAGCCACATCTTCCACAACCCCATCACAGGGAGAAGAAACCCCACTCTCCATCTTCATAGATTCAATAACCACCAGGTCCTGACCGCGGTAAACACTATCACCTTTATTGACCAGGATATTAACTACCATCCCCGGCAGAGGTGATAGCAGTTCATTTTCATGTACGTCTTTTTTCTCCTCAGGCATGTACTGCGACAACTTCCATTCCCTTGGGGTATAGATCTCGAAAACACGGGAATATCCGCAGAAGGCGGTCCAGATAAAGTGCCCTCTGTACTGTTGTTTGAAATATTGTTTTTCACCATTAATAACAAGCCTGATCCTGCGCATGTAATACTCGAACTCGGGCGTAATGACCGAATACTCGGTGCCGTTTATCTTGATTCTCCAATCAGATTCCGTAGGGATTCCGAAAAGTTCAATTTCAAAGATATCCTCATTACCTTTGACAACATAGGGCTGCCAGTTCTTCGGCTTATGCGATGTGCCGACTTTTGCGATCACATTTTTAAAAGATTCACGGACTTGTTTCTGGCGATTATGAAAAACAATGGCCGAAGCAATGACCATGGCTTCGAGCTGTTCTTTTGACGGCTCAACCCTGGTTTGGCCGTCATCATAATGTTCTTCAACGAACTTTGTCGTCATCTCACCCTTTATGAATTTGGGGTGGTTAAGTATGGAGTTGGCGAAATTCATGTTAGTGATAACACCCTCCACTTCAAATCGGTTAAGAGCATGAATCAGGTTGTGCCGGGCATCTTCACGTGTCTCGCCCCAGCTGATTACCTTAAAGAGCATCGAGTCGTAGTACACACTTACGAAACTGCCCGCCTCCACTCCGCTGTCAAGCCTGATGTTCTTGCCCCTGAGACCGGAGTACCTGGTAAGCAGTCCGGTGGAGGGAAGGAAGTTGCGTGAGGAGTCCTCGGCGTTGATCCTGGCCTCAATAGACCAGCCCTTTATCTTAACGTCCTGCTGGGCAAGGGGCAGTGTTTCGCCTGCACCGACTTTGAGCTGTATCTCTACCAGGTCAAGGCCGGTGACCATCTCGGTAACAGGGTGTTCTACCTGCAGGCGCGTGTTCATCTCCATGAAGAAGAACTCGCCGGTCTCATCCAGTATGAACTCCACCGTGCCAGCGTTAGAGTATCCGGACTCTTTTGCAAGGGCGCACGCCATCTCGCCCATCCGCTTCCTGAGGTCCTCGTCAACAGCCATAGACGGAGCTTCCTCTATCACCTTCTGATAGCGTCGCTGAATGGAACATTCGCGCTCACCAAGGTAGATAACATTGCCATGCTTGTCAGCCACTAACTGTATCTCGATGTGGCGGGGATTGGCAATAAACCGCTCAATGAATATCCTGTCGTCACCAAATGCCTTACGGGTCTCGTCCTGGGCAGACTTCAACGCTGCCTCCAGTTCATCGGGCTGATTAACAATGCGCATACCTCGCCCGCCACCGCCTGCTGCCGGCTTTAAAAGTACCGGGTAGCCTATATCGGCACAGAGCTTTTTTATCTCATTAATGTCCGTCACAGCTTTGTTATGGCCGGGAATTATTGGTACTCCTGCCTTCATGGCTATGTCCTTGGCTGATATCTTGTCACCAAGCGCGGCAATCACCTCAGGGTCAGGACCGATGAACGTTATACCCTTCTTAGCAACTGCGGCGGCAAATAATGAATTTTCTGAAAGGAATCCATAGCCCGGATGTATGGCCTGACACCCGTGTTGAACAGCGGTGTCAACTATCTTTTCGTAATCAAGATATGATGAAACAGAGGGCGAAGGACCAATATGAACAGCCTCGTCAGCCTCACGCACATGACGTGAGCGTGCATCAGTATCAGAGTAGACCGCAACGGTCTTG
>PIVU01000398.1 GCA_003354025.1 Nitrospirota bacterium | reverse complement strand
CTCATGTTGTAGCCGATGTAGGAGTACCCCTGGGAAAGTCCGGAAAAGTTTTGATATTTAGTGTCATTTTTCAGACGTGCCACCTGATGGGGCTCTACGCTGTAACTGTCAATCGCCCCTCCGTAAAATTCCATCTCCTGTGTCAGAATGTCAGGTATGACCCTGTATGTATAACTCTTGTAGTTCGGTGGGCCTTCCCAGTATGAATCATTCCTGTCAAGCACTATATACTGGTCGGACTTCCACTCTCTGAACGTAAAGGGGCCTGTGCCTACAGGGTGGCGGTTGAAATCTGTATCTCTGAGGCTGAACTTTTCAGGGTCCTGGCCTTTAGCTTCAGCTTCTTTCTTCATTGCATCTGAATTCAGGAGATGCTCCGGAAGCATGCCCATCCCCCATGTACCGAATGCCGGTGAGTATAATCTTTTATAGGTAACTCTAATCGTATTTGCGTCCACAATGTCCAGGCTCTTGACCGGCTCGTAATCAGGAACGCGGGGAGATAAATTCTTCGGGTCCATTATAGCTTCATAGGTGAACTTTACATCTCCTGCATCAAACTCATGACCGTCATGGAACTTAACGCCCTTTCTAAGTTTAAAAATGATAACTGGGTTATGCTCCGTAGCTGAAAGCACCATGGGGGCAATTTCAGACATCTTGTCTTTGTGGTCCGGCGTAATTATTTCTACGTAATCAGAGGGATTAAAGGATTGAAAGTATTCCCTGCCAAGGATTTCTTCAATGGTTGTGAAAAAATCCTGGTTAACTGTGTTCAGTGTTATTTTTAAACGGGCAGGCGCTCTGTACCTTACCTTTATCGTTACAGGATCGGGGAAGCCGTCTTTGTTATTGTCAGGGCCTGAAATCTTGATATCTCTTTCTCCTGACTGCGGCGGCAGGATTTCTATACCTTTTATATTGTTAAGGGTCTCTGCCAGAGAAGAGGTGGGTTTCCCGCTCCGCCTTTTATGGCTGAGAATTAATTCTTTAACTTCAAGGGGGTCAGTAATGAATTTACCTTTGACAATGGCCTTTTCATTGATATGAAAGTATGCCTCCTCATGAATATCCCAGCTTTCCGCAAGCCTGCCGCGGTATCTCAAATTCTCATCCCTGTCTATAAGGCCGTTGAAAACCTGTTCGGTTATAGTACTGCTGGCGCTGTCTGCATTGATAATAGGATTCAATATCTTGGCATCGCCGATTGACGCAGTTATATACTCTTCCAGGCGATTGGGATTCCCCTTGACCTGCTCATCATAGGTCGGAACCCAGAAAAAAGACTGCAGGAGTACAGCGAAGATTATTACTGGAAGAATAATTAATATACGTTTAATTAGCATGTTATTGTCTCCCGCTGTGATTGAGAGAGACAGCTGGTGCGGCTGGCCATGAATATCATAGGTATAGTTATCACTGAAGTTAAATTAATGTATATATAATAGTAATGTCAACTCTGGCCATGCCCAGTCTGCTTGTGCGCATTCTATTGGCTAACTTGTTGATTATCCTGAAATAATTAAACTCCATTGTATCATATCATTAATATGTTGGCCATACTCAGCCTATTGCCGGGCTTGAAGTCCCTCGTGTATTACATCCTCAGCTACTATATTCCTGTTTACTGACATATTTTGTCACTTGCGACAAATAATATAATGATAAATTGTGTTAGTCCAATTATAGGCAATCTTATAACGCTTTGATAATAAAGTGAAATTCACTGATATGAATAGCTGGCATAAAATCTGCTTTATGAAGTGTAAATTGTGTTAACAAGTCAACTACTTCGAAGAGGAGGTGACGAGAGGGAGCAGGACAAAAAATAAATTATAACCCGGCCAGTAATTGGCCAAGAACCAAATAATAAGGAGGCAGCAAATGATTAAAACAATGAACAAAATGCAGAAAGAA
>PIVU01000160.1 GCA_003354025.1 Nitrospirota bacterium | reverse complement strand
GAGCTTTTTTCTCCATTGATGATTGGCTTTATGAGTAATATCCTTCCCGCAAGGGCCGGTGAATTTATAAGGGCATATCTTCTTGGCAAAAAAGTAAATATCAGCTTTAGCGCTTCTTTCGCAACAATTTTTGTTGAACGATTAATGGATATGTTGATATTCCTGGTCCTTCTTGTGGGAGTGTTATTATATAGCGCTGATATTTTTCCTAAGGCAGCTGACGGCACAGATCACCGCTTACTGGGCTATATGATTAAGTTTGGATGGATTAGCTTCATCGGATCTGTTTGTATTTTCACATTCTCCATCCTTCTACAGTACAAGAAAGACCTGGCAATGGAAATTGTTGCTTTTTTCACTAAGCCTCTTCCCGTAAAGTGGGCCGAAAAAATTGTTAACATGGTGCATTCATTTACTGACGGGCTTAAAATTCTTAAAGATGTGCGGGGGTTTTTAGCTTCACTTTTTTGGTCATTGATGGTTTGGGTTGCCGCTGTCCTCGTTTATTACCCCATACACCTGGCCTTTGGAATAGAAAACCAGATTCCGGTGATATCCTCTGTTATTGTAGTCAGCTTAACTGTAGGGATTTTTATCTCATTGTTTCCAGCTCCTGCATTCTTAGGATCGTTTCAGCTTGCCTGTGTTGTAGCACTCCATGAAATTTTTGGTGTTTCGAAGGCAATTGCAGCCAGTTACGGCATTATTGCATGGCTCGTAGCAATGGGCTTTATCATTACCGTTGGAATAGTATTTGTTATAAAAGATAATATTTCTTTTAAGGAACTTGCGTCGAGCAGCGAACAGACGAACTAACCTTCATCATTTATTCCCGGTACAGCCTCTCTCCATGTACATGCAGCAACCAGTGGTCATCCTAACCAGGCAACTTATTTCTGTATCCCTGACAACCTCTCTTTAGCCTTTAGTGCAAACTCATTCTCAGGGTACTTATCAATAATCTCCTGATAAAGCTCAGCTGCATGCTCCTGATTGTTCTGAAGCTCTTCAAACTGAGCTGTTTTATAGAGCTCCTCCGCATTATTCCCGGAACACGCGGAAAAGACAAGAAATACTACAAACATCGTCAACAGAACAACATATCTAAAAAGACTCATTACACTCTCCTTTCTTTACAACAATTCCTACATTGGTGACTTATTTAATTTGGAGGAATCACTAATTTTACAATTTTCATCAAATTTTATGAAAAAATAACAAAATCCATTGAAATGACATATATATATGTGATAGTCTTAGTATTACTTAAAAACTGAAGATTAGTTGTTTATCAAATAAAATACACACGTCCATCTAATCTTCTCTGCGGCAGTGCCCCTGATAATCAGGGATCCGGAGAGAAAGGACGGAGGAAAAACTGAGGAGGATTTATGGTAGTAACAATGAAGGAACTTCTGGAGGCCGGTGTTCACTTTGGCCACCAGGTAAAACGCTGGAACCCCAAGATGAAGAAGTATATTTTCGGTCAACGTAACGGGATTTACATAATCGATCTCCAGAAGACCGTAAAGATGTTTGAAGTGGCGTACAACTTTATTAAAGACCTGTCAGCCAGGGGAGAGACTATTCTCTTTGTAGGCACTAAAAAGCAGGCACAGGACGTAATCGTTGAAGAATCCCAGAAGTCGGAGTCTTTTTATGTAAACCAGCGCTGGCTGGGCGGCATGCTGACTAATTACAAAACAGTCAAGCAGGGGATCGATAAGCTCAAAAAAATCGAAGTAATGAAAGAAGACGGCACCTATGAACTATTAACCAAAAAAGAGGTTGCCAAGCACGAGAATGAAAGAACGCGTCTTGAGAAAAACCTCAGCGGTGTTAAGAATATGGGCTCCCTTCCCGGGGCAATTTTTATAATTGATCCTAAAAAAGAGCAAATTGCTGTTGCAGAGGCAAGAAAGCTGTCAATTCCAATAATAGCGCTGGTTGATACTAACTGCAACCCCGATGAAATCGACTATGTAGTACCCGGTAATGACGACGCTATCCGTTCCATAAGACTGCTGTGTTCAAAAATGTCCGAAGCAGTCATTGAAGGCAAAGACATATTAAACAAGACTGCAGAAGAAGCTGCTGAGAAAAAAGCTATTGAAGCAAAAATAGCTGAAGACGAAAAGGCAGAAGCGGAAAAGGCAGCAGCTGACAAGCAGGAGGAGAAGAAGGAACAGGAGGAAGTAAAAGAATGAGTATAACAGCATCTTCAATTAAAGAACTTAGAGAACAGACCGGTGCAGGCATGATGGACTGCAAAAAGGCCCTTACCGAAGCAGGCGGGGATTCTGATAAAGCCCTGGACGTTTTAAGGCAAAGAGGCCTTGCTATGGCATCAAAGAAAGCATCCCGTACAGCCTCCGAAGGGTTAGTGACTTCATATATTCATATGGGCGGAAAACTCGGAGTCCTTGTAGAGATCAACTGCGAAACCGATTTTGTCGCAAAAACCGACGACTATCAGGAACTTACAAGAGATATTGCGATGCATATTGCAGCGGCGAATCCAGCCTATGTAAGGAGAGATGAGATCTCCGATGAAATTATCGCAAAAGAAAAAGAGATCTACGCCTCCCAGGTGGAAAACAAACCGCCGCAGGTTGTAGAAAAGATCGTAGAAGGCAAGCTCGAAAAGTTTTTCTCCGAAACTTGCCTGGAAGATCAGGTGTTCGTAAAAGACCCTGACGGCAAAAAGAAAGTAAAAGACCTTATTGTAGAGAAAATTGCAAAAATTGGTGAAAACATTGTAATCAAGCGCTTTGCAAGGTTCCAGCTAGGCGAAAATATCGGTTAATACGATTATATGAAAAACAAAGCACCCAGGTTCAAAAGAATCCTTCTTAAGTTAAGCGGTGAAGCCCTTATGGGCGACAAAAATTTTGGTATTGACCAGAAGGTCGTCAACTACATAGCCGGCGAACTGAAGGGTATATCAAAATTAGGCACCGAGATTGCGATTGTAATAGGCGGAGGCAACATTTTCCGCGGACTTGAAGCAAGCGCTGACGGCATGGAACGGACTTCAGCTGACTACATGGGTATGCTTGCAACGGTACTCAATGCCCTTGCCCTCCAGAATGCTCTCGAGCACAACGGGATGCCCACCCGGGTCCTCTCAGCAATTGAAATGAAAGAGCTTGCCGAGCCCTACATCAGACGAAGGGCAGTAAGACACCTTGAAAAGGGGAGGTTTGTAATATTCGCAGCAGGTACAGGCAACCCCTATTTTACTACAGATACAGCAGCAGCTTTAAGGGCTGTTGAAATAGGATCGGACATGATCATAAAAGCCACAAAAGTTGACGGTGTTTATGACAGCGATCCTGTAAAAAATCCCAAAGCTAAAAAATTCTCTGAAATCGAATACATGGATGTCCTTAAAAAAGGGCTTAAAGTTATGGATTCTACTGCGATATCGCTATGCATGGACAACAACCTGCCTATAATGGTTTTCAGTTTGATGCAGAAAGGGAATATCAAGAAAGTCTTAAACGGCAAGAAAATAGGCACAATTGTAAAGGGAGGGGAGCCCGATGGAAAAAGAAGCAAAAAGTAAGCTAACCGATAAAATGGATAAGGCTATTGATGCACTGAAGAAAACTCTCGCTACCATGCGGACAGGCCGTGCATCATTATCAATCTTTGACGGTCTTATGGTCGATTACTTTGGAACTCCAACACCTCTCAGCCATATAGCAACCCTAAGTGTGCCTGAAAGCAGACTGATAACGATTCAACCCTGGGACCCCAAAGTCATCACGGACATTGAAAAAGCTATTTCAAAATCAGACCTTGGCCTGAACCCAGGCAATGACGGTAAACTCATCAGAATAGCCATCCCAACTCTCACTGAAGAGCGCAGAAAAGAAATCGTAAAGCAGGTCCATAAAAAAGGTGAAGAAGCAAAAGTATCCATGAGAAATATCAGGCGTGAATCCAACGAAGAAATGAAAAAAATGGAAAAAGAAGACCACGTCAGCGAAGATGAAACCAAGAAATCCATTGAAGAAATTCAGAAAATTACAGATTCATACATAAAAAAAATCGATGACACAGTAGCACATAAAGAAGAAGAGGTAATGGAAGTCTAGCAGTAGATGCCGGTGAGTCGCCCTTTTTTGATGGGTCGCTCTATATTTAGTAGATCACCATATTTAGGATATACAGACCAACAATAATCATATATAATTAAGATAATTAAAAGGAGGTCGTTATGGCTTTACGTGTCGGAATTAACGGATTTGGAAGAATTGGAAGGAATTTTTTTCGTATATGTCTGGAAAATGATGAAATTGAAGTAGTAGGCATCAACGACCTGACTGATACAAAAACACTTGCACATCTCTTACGCTACGACTCTGTACACGGTATTTGCAATGCCGACATAGAAGTAAAAGAAGACAGTATTGTAGTCAACGGAAAAGTAATTAAGACAACGGCAATTGCTGACCCTGCACAGCTTCCCTGGAAAGACCTGAATGTTGACATAGCTCTTGAGTCTACCGGGATCTTTGTAGACAGGGACGGTGCATCAAAGCATTTAAGCGCAGGAGCCAAGTGGGTCGTAATATCCGCACCCGCCAAAGAGCCCGATGCAACAGTGTGTATGGGTGTTAACGAAGAAACTCTTGATGTTGCAAGCCATAAAATAATATCAAATGCATCATGTACAACAAACTGCCTTGCACCAATGGCCAAGGTACTTGATCAGCACTTTACAATGAAACGCGGTTTAATGACCACTATCCACTCTTTCACAAATGACCAGCGTATCCTTGACCTGCCTCACAAGGACCTGAGAAGAGCGCGTGCTGCATCTGTATCAATGATACCAACAACAACAGGAGCAGCAAGGGCTGTTTCACTTGTTCTTCCTCACTTAAAAGGGAAGCTTGACGGAATGGCCATCAGGGTCCCGGCACCTAACGTTTCGGTTGTTGACCTTGTTGCCGAACTTGAAAAAGACGTTACAGCCGAATCAGTAAATGCCGCTCTTAAGGCAGCTGCTGATGGTCCGATGAAGGGCATTCTCATGTATACTGAAGAGCCGATTGTTTCTATAGACATGAACGGCAATCCGCATTCCTCCATAATTGATGCAGGAGTAACGAAAGTGCTTGGAGGCAACCTGGTTAAAGTTCTCTCATGGTACGACAATGAGTGGGGATACAGCTCACGCCTTAAAGACTTAATGCTTTACATTGACAGCAAGAGGTAATAAGAGTTTATGAGTGAAGATCGTTCACTTCCTATTAAGGGAGTATTAAACAAACTGTCCATAAAGGACCTCGATATCAGGGGCAAGAGGGTCTTCATTCGTTGCGACTTCAACGTGTCTCTTGATGAGAATCTGAACATTACCGATGACAGAAGGATCCGTGCTGCCCTGCCAACAATCAATTATGCAATTGATGAAGGCAGCAAAATCATTCTGGCCTCCCACCTGGGAAGGCCTAAAGGCAGGACGGATACCAGGTACAGCCTTGCTTCTGTTGCACGCAGGCTGCAGCGACTTATTAAAAAAGAAGTCACCTTCCTTCCTGACTGTGTCGGGGCCAAGACGGAAGATACAATTAATAAAATGTCTGAAGGAGACATAGTACTCCTTGAAAACCTGCGATGCTGTAATGAAGAGGAAAAGAATGAAGAGGAGTTCAGCAAATCGCTAGCTAAGCTTGCTGATTTTTATGTCAATGATGCGTTCGGTGCAACCCACAGAAATCATTCATCCATCGTAGGGATTACAAAGTACCTTCCTTCAGCTGCCGGTTTCCTGCTGCAAAAAGAGATCGAGTATCTTCAGGGAGTAGTCAATCATCCAGTACGTCCCTTTGTAGCAATTCTCGGCGGAGCGAAGGCCTCGGGTAAAATCGATGTTATCCGCAACCTTGAAGACAAGGTCGACAAAGTAATTGTCGGAGGAGGAATGGCTTATACATTCCTGAAGGCCATGGGATATGATGTAGGTGATTCACTTGTAGAAAACGATATGCTGGAGCTTGCAAATGAAATCCGCAAGGGTGTTATAGCCAAGGGCATTAAATTCTACCTGCCGGTAGACTGCGTAATTTCCCAGAGCATTGAGCCCGGCGCAGAAACAAAGCTTGTGACGACACAGGAAATTCCCAAGGGATGGAAAGCTGTTGATATAGGCCCTGCATCGGTAAAACTGTTTTCAGAGGCACTGGAAAGCGCAAAAACCATTTTATGGAACGGTCCTATGGGAGTGTTTGAAGTCGATGCATTTTCAAGAGGCACTTTTTCTATTGCACATTCAGTAGCGGATGCATACGCATTAACTATTGTCGGAGGCGGTGATACCGACCTTGCAGTCAACAGGGCGGGTGTCTCGGAAAGCATATCCTTCATATCAACCGGAGGCGGTGCAGCACTTGAACTTCTGGAGGGTAAAGACCTTCCGGGGCTGGTTGCTTTAACAGATAAATAAATAATTGTAGGGGCAATTCATGAATTGCCCCTACAATTATTTATACGTCTTCATATGCCGTTCAATTTCCCTGTTTGATTCCCGCTCTTTAATTGACTCTCTCTTTTCATACTGACGCTTACCTTTAGCAAGACCAATTTCAACTTTTGCCTTTCCTCTCTTGAAATATATTTTAAGAGGTATAACCGTAAGGCCCTTCTGGCTGATGTTTCCCCATAACTTATCGATCTCTTTTCTGTGAAGCAGCAGTTTCCGGGTCCTTGTCGGTTCATGGTTCTGAATATTCCCATGACTGTAGGGACTGATATGGCAGTTAAAAAGAAATGCTTCCCCGTCTTTAATGATGACATAACTCTCTTTAAGATTGGCCCGGCCATTTCTTAAAGATTTCACCTCTGTCCCCAACAAAGAGATTCCGGCTTCGAATTTCTCCTCTATGAAATAGTCATGATAGGCTTTTCTGTTAGTTGTAACAACATTTTCCATGATAAAGAGGATACCTGTACAGTATTCATCAAGTCAATGTCTGAAGTATCACGAAATTCAATATCACAGCCTTTGTATCAAGTATTAATAAATAAAAGGATAAAAAAAGAGAATGTCGAATGTCGAACAAGGAATATCGAATTTCGAAGTGTTTTGTCTTTACTTCGAAATTCGACATTCATGTACTCGATATTCGATATTCGCCGTATCATTCCTGTAACAAAATTTATGTTAAAATGTTACCTATCCTACGGAGTTTAAATGAAAACCAGAATTTTAGTAGTGGATGACGAAAAAGATATCCTGCAGCTTGTCTCTTATAATCTTTCAAGAGAAGGGTTCGACATAATCACATCTACAAACGGTGAAGAGGCATTGGCAATTATAAAAAAGGAGAGGCTGCACCTTATTGTCCTGGACCTGATGATGCCGGGGATTCAAGGACTGGAACTCTGTAAAATCCTGAAGTCATCAGAGGAAACAGCGTCTTTGCCGATCATAATGCTGACCGCAAAAAGCGAAGAACTTGACAAGGTGCTTGGCCTGGAAATGGGTGCTGACGATTACATCACAAAACCCTTCAGCCCTAGAGAACTCATCGCTCGGGTAAAGGCTGTTTTAAGAAGAGCACAGAGGGGATCCGTTGAAGACAAAATCATTAAGGCCGGGCACCTGGAAATCAACACTGATACATTTCAGGTTTCAAAGAAAGGAACACCTGTAAAGCTGAGCGCCACCGAGTTCAGACTCCTCCTCTATTTGGTTCAGAAAAAAGGTAGAGTATTCAATAGAAACATGCTGCTGGACGCTGTCTGGAAAGATGAATCATATGTTGAACCCAGGACTGTAGACGTTCATGTCAGAAGACTTCGATCTCATATAGA
>PIVU01000397.1 GCA_003354025.1 Nitrospirota bacterium | reverse complement strand
GTTATCGTTGGATTTTGTATCTCCAGAAATTGAGCACTTTATCTGCAAGTCAACAGGTTTAGGGCAAGCCCGTTCTTACTGATAAATCTAAATTATAAACAATCTGTATTGTTACTCGCGTTGATGATTACGGATATAAAGAAACGATTATTTAAGAGTCATTATCTTCTTCTTTATAGTATTTGGGATAAAGTCTTTTAGCACATTCGGGACAGATACCATGACTAAATTGGGCGTCTGAATGTTTACTCATATAATCAGCTACTAGTTCCCAATATCCTTTATCATCACGTATTTTTTGGCAGGAACTGCATATGGGTATCAATCCGCTTAAAGTTTTAACTTTAGCAAGAGCATCCTTGAGTTCATGGATTAACTGCTCTTGCTCCTCTTCCGCTTTTTTGCGCTCTGTGATGTCTACTGTAAAGCCGGCAAGAAATGCAGGAAAACCCTCGCGTTTGACAGGGAATTTAGTGGTTGAATAAAACCTTCCGTTTAATTCTTCGTCAACTACTACGGGCTTGCCCTCGCGAAGGGCACTAAGGTCATCCTGTATCATCTTTTTTGCAAGGTCGGACGGGAACAACTCGTCCATTGTTTTGCCAATTATCTTATCAAGAGGAATTCCCAACATTGTTTCAAAGTTTCTGCTCAACCGCAACGACCGGATTTTATCATCCTTGAAAAACACATAGATCGGGCTGTGCTCCAGAAATAGATTGAACCGATCTTCGCTCTCCCGCAGTGCCTCTTGTACTTGCTTGCGCTCGGTGATGTCTGCGAAAGTGACTATCACCCGGGCAAGGTCGCTTTTTTGTTCAAACTCAGGCACAGCGTTGACCAAAACCCACACAACATCATCCGTTTCGGGACGATAAACGCCAACAATCATGTCCTCTAATATCTTTTGGGTTGCAATAACCTGGTTGACGGGATATTCCTCAAGTGGCATGTTACTACCGTCCTCTCTGAAAAATCTCCAACATGGATCAATAGCTTTCTTTCCCAGCATCTGGTCTTCAGTTAGCCCCAGTAGTTTCCGAGCCATGGCATTGCTTTGAATGATGCTGGTATCAGCAGCGTGTACTACAACACCGGTTCTGATACTATGTATCAGTGTTCGCAACCGTTCTTCGCTTTGCTGCAATGCCTCCTCAGTCTTCTTGCGCTCGGTGATTTCCTGATTTAATACTTTAACAATTGATTCTAATGCGACCGTGCGATCCTTTACCCTCTTTTCCAGTTCGTCCTTTGATCTTTGAAGTTCCTCCTCCATCTTCTTGCGCTCGGTGATGTCTCTGGCTATGCCGATTACTCCAATGATATCTCCTTTTTCATTTTTCAAAGGAATATTTTTATATTCACACAGAATTCCTGTATCTTTAAAACTAATCTCAAACTGCGGTCTTTCACCGTTCAGCGTTCTTTTGTATCCATCCATTGCTTTTTTTAGATTTTCATCGTTGAATAGAGGAGCGAAGGATTTACTAATGAATTCTTCAGGGTTTCTGTTCGTTAACTTTTTAAATATATTATTTAAATACAGAATATTTCCTTTATCATCGCAAATATATGCAAGGTCGTTTATCTCTTCTAATAGTTTCTCTTTTTCGTTGTCTTTATCACTCATATTAATCTTCTAACGAGGTAATTATATATGGTTGTTAATCACTGGTTGATATATAGTCAAGTATATCAAATCTTAGATGTATCTTTTGCAGGAAGTTATCTTGCGAATTGATAGAATATC
Organism: Nitrospirota bacterium; assembly: GCA_003354025.1. Classification (GTDB taxonomy): domain Bacteria; phylum Nitrospirota; class Thermodesulfovibrionia; order UBA6902; family UBA6902; genus Glo-13. The sequence continues at coordinate 175 of PIVU01000397.1, read as the reverse complement.
TAACATCTCAATAATAGAGAATAATCAACGAAAACCATACGGAATCATGCTTATTGATAAGAGGGGATTACCAACAGAAATGAAGCTAAAACAAAATCATTGACTTTAGCGAAAAGTGAATAATTATCGGGCAAGACATATTCTGATTATATTTCATGGCAATTCTTAACATGAT
>PIVU01000159.1 GCA_003354025.1 Nitrospirota bacterium | reverse complement strand
CATTCCATGAAACTATTATCCCGCTCGGAAGATTATGGGGATGCGTCTATCGAGGGTGTGCGCAGGGTCCTTGAGTTATCTTCCGATGAGCCCCTCCCCGGGGATATGATCGAAGGCGTCAGGTTCGGGACTACTGTTGCAACAAATGCGCTTCTTGAAAGAAAAGGCGGTAAAGTCGCTCTGCTTATAACGAAGGGTTTTTCTGATCTTCTTGAAATCGGATACCAGGACAGGCCGGAAATATTTCGGCTTTGCATAAAGAAATCATCTCCTGTTTACTCTGACATTGTAGAGGTGGATGAAAGAATAGACAGTAAGGGCAGGATCATTCGTGAATTTGATGAACAGGACTTATTAAATAAAATTGAGCAGCTGAGAAAGGCCGGGGCTGATGCCGTGGCTGTTGTGTTAATGCACTCATGGACCAACCCGGAGCATGAAAAGCGCTGTGAACGTCTTTTAAGTGAACAGGGCTTTAATAATATATTTCTTTCTCATGATACGGCAAATTTAATAAAGATAATAAGCAGGGGGCATAGTACTCTGGTTGATGCTTATCTTAGCATGGTACTCTCACAGTATCTGGACGGTATCAGTAAAGAGACTTCGGGTATACCTGTTGAGTTTATGCAGAGCAGCGGCCTGCTGACTTCCCCTGATATGTTTAAAGGTAAAAATGCCATACTCTCCGGCCCGGCTGGAGGTATTATCGCTGTAGCAAGAGTAGCTGAAGAAAAGGGCATAAAGGGTGCGATCGGATTTGACATGGGAGGTACTTCAACTGATGTGTCACGCTATGACGGAGGGTTTCAGAAAAAGTATGAACAGGTTATCGAAGGGATTCCGCTACAGGTGGAGATGATGGATATTGTGACTGTTGCTGCCGGGGGCGGGTCCATACTCGGTTTTGACGGACGCAAGATGACCGCTGGTCCTGAGTCAGCCGGTTCCTGTCCCGGTCCTGCATGCTATGGTTTTGGAGGACCTCTCACTGTGACCGATGCGAATTTGATTACCGGAAGATTACTGCCGGATTACTTCCCTCGAACTTTCGGGCCGGACAGGTTATCTTCGTTAGCCCCGGAATTTTCAATGAAACTGTTCAATGATATTGCTGATGAAATAAACAAAGAGATGAAATCCGGCTTGAGCATCAGGGACACTGCAGCAGGTTTCCTCAGAATAGCCAATGAAAAAATGGCCATGGCAATTAAGGAAATATCAGTTTCAAGGGGCTTTGATATCCGTGATTATTCTCTGGTATGTTTCGGCGGTGCAGGGGGGCAACATGCCTGCTCTATTGCATCACTCCTGGGGATTGAAAAGATAATTGTACACCCTCTGAGCAGTTTGATGTCAGCCTACGGCATTGGTCTTTCAAAGCCGGCAATGAAGCATATGAGGACCGTATTAAAAGGGTATAACAATGAACTGCATATAGAGCTGCAGCGGTCATTTGAGGAAATGGAAGATGATCTCCGGTCAAAACTTAAGTGTGACAGCGGTAACTGTATTACAAGGCGTGAACTGGACCTGCGTCCTCAGGGCGCTGATACCTATCTGACAATGGAATATGGTGACTATGATGAAACTATTGATGCATTCAGGAATCAGTACAGGAGGCTGTTCGGATTTGAGCTTGAAGATGCCGGGCTTGAGGTTGTGACTATTCATGCTGAGGTCATGAAGGCTGAGAATTATCTTGGAGTGTTTAAAGAAAACAGGGGCTCCAGTGACGGGAAGTCTGAACCTGAATCATTCAGTGAGATTTATTATACAGGCGGTCCTTTAAAAGCTCCGGTGTATTTACGGGAGAAAGTACCTCCGAATGTGAAAATAGAAGGACCTGCCTATATTATTGACAGCAGTTTTACACTTGTCATTGACCCCGGGTATGAAGCCGAATCTGATGACACAGGTATTATTACGATCTCAAGTATGAAAGAGAACGTACAGAAGCATGCGGCTGCCTCTGATAAGGCTGATCCGGTCCTGCTTGAAGTCTTTAATAATATTTTTATGGGAATAGCTGCGGAGATGGGTCTCACTCTTAAGAACACGGCATTTTCAGTTAACATGAAAGAACGGCTGGACTTTTCCTGCGCTATATTTGATGCCCGCGGAGGGCTCGTCGCGAATGCCCCCCATATCCCTGTTCATCTTGGGTCAATGGCTGACACTGTCAAATCAGTGCTGGACTCTCACGGTGCTGGAATGAAGCCGGGTGATGTTTATCTTACGAACAATCCATATAAAGGCGGTTCTCACCTGCCGGACATGACTGTCATATGCCCGGTGTTTTCAGATGACGGAGAACTGATTTTATTTACTGCTGCGCGCGGTCACCACTCTGATGTCGGAGGAAGCACTCCGGGCTCAATGCCCTCTTTTTCATCCCATATTGATGAAGAGGGCGTAATGGTTGATAGTTTTCCTCTGGTCAGTGAAGGCGTTTTTCGGGAAAAGAATCTAAGGGGTATTCTATTAAACCATCAGTATCCTGTCAGGAATATATCGGAACGCATATTCGATTTCAGGGCCCAGATAGCTGCCTGTAACAAGGGAATGAAAGAGCTGAAAGGCACAATAGAGAGGTATGGGTTGAGGACTGTAACTGATTACATGAATCATATTCAGGACAACTCGGAGTATTCGGTGAAGGCTGCGTTATCTCAATTTATAGAGGGGAAGAGTTCCTTTTATTCGAAATTTGAAGACAGTCTGGACGACGGGACTCCTGTAGTGGCGGCAATATCTATCAATGGCGGAGACAATCCCCCAGAAACATTGAAGGCAGTTATTGATTTTACAGGAACCGGAGGGCAGCACTCCGGTGATAACCTGAATGCTCCTCTGTCGGTTGTTCGGTCTGCTGTTATGTATGTTCTGAGGACAATGATAGACAGTGAAATACCGTTGAACAGCGGATGCCTGAAACCTGTCGAAATTATCGTTCCGGAAAAAACTGTCCTGAGCCCTGAATATCCGGCCCCGGTTGCATCAGGAAATGTTGAGACATCTCAAAGGGTGGTTGACGTTCTGCTGGGAGCATTGGGCATTGCAGCGGCCTCCCAGGGTACGATGAATAATCTTCTCTTTGAGGTAGAGGGCGAGGGCCCCTACTACGAAACAATAGCCGGAGGGGCCGGCGCAATGAAAAATTGCAGTGGCGCTTCGGGTGTTCAGGTCCATATGACCAATACACGAATGACTGATCCTGAAGTCCTGGAATTCAGGCATCCCGGAGTGAGGCTTGAACAGTTTACGTTGAGAAAAGCTTCGGGTGGCCGAGGAGAATATGATGGCGGTGACGGAGTAGTAAGAGAGATTAAGTTTCTAAAGCCGGCTACTGTCTCAATTATTTCCGAACGGAGAGTTAATGCCCCTTACGGTCTTGATGGCGGTGAAGCCGGTGAAAAAGGGCAGAACCAATGCAAAAAAGCTGATAATGAGATCGTGGAATTAAAGCACCGTGAAGTTTTAAAACTTGATTCAAATGATTCGGTCATAATAAGGACTCCCGGCGGGGGTGGGTATGGCAAGAGTGATTAATCTAGCGATCACGAAACATGGTCACGCCCTTTATCTTTTGCCCGGTACATGGCGTTGTCCGCTGCCTTGATTAATCCCTCGTAATTATTCGCCTGTTCAGGGTATGAGGCAACTCCGGCAGATATTGTCAGGTCGCCTACTGTATGGCCGTCGTAACTTATATCAAGCTCCTTGACCTGCAGTCTCAGCTTTTCTGCCAGAGTGAAAGTGTCTTTATATGAACTATTCGGGAGAATAATCAGAAATTCCTCTCCACCGTAACGGCAGCAGATGTCCCCTTTTCTTACATGGGTTTTTAGCAGAATTGAGAGAGTTGTCAGAACCCGGTCGCCTACACCGTGGCCATATCGGTCATTAATGGATTTGAAATGATCGATATCAAGCAGGATCAGGCCTATGGGTGTTTTGTTCCTTGACGCGCGATGTATCTCATGCTCCAGGTTGTCCTGCATATATCGCCTGTTATATAGACCTGTCAGGTGGTCCTGGATGGCCATTTCCTGAAGAGCTTCCTGCATCCTGACATTTGAAATCGCCAGAGCAATGTGTTCTGCTACGGTACGGCCGAGGTCCAGCAGCTGTTCGATGCGATTATGGTTATTATCGTAGCTAAAGTCAGTTTCGACAATTGTGAACTGCATGTACAGCATGCCCAGCTGTTTCTGGCTTGTTGCAACGGGGATGCAGAGGTAGTTGAGGTCCTTGGCATTTTCATTCCAGATATGTTCACAGGCAAGTTTTGATTTGTCCGTAAGCATTTTATGGGGCTGCCCTTTTTTCAGGGCCCAGCATTCCTCAAAGGTGAAGCTGTCCTTTGAGTCTGAAGTGTGTCCCCACGAATAAGCGCTTGAGAGAGAATTGTTTTCTTCATTCAACATGTAGAATGTACCTGAATCCACAGGGAACAGGCTTTCCATGTTTTCTGAGACAACTTTTAGTATTTCACTCTCTGTTGTACATACCTGAAAGAATTCTGCCATTTTCCCGATTGCAGTCAGCTCTTCTTCACGCCTCTTCAGCCTGGTTACCATACTCTTGAGTTGTCTGTTTGACTTGCTGAGGGACTCTTCGGCCCATTTTCTTTCAGAGATATCACGCAAAGAAACCAGTAAAGCGTTTTGCCCTTCCCACTCGGTATCTACCGTCAGCATTTCTACGATGAAGACGTTGTCGTGATGGGCTGGAATTGAGAGCTCTGTTTTTACCCCCTTGGTAACAGGATATGGGAATTTCTGCCCTTTTAAAGAAGATGCCTTGGCTTTAAGGAGGGCTTCTGCCGCAGGGTTTGTAAAGCGTATAATATAACCGGTATCAAGTACAATAAGCGCATCTGCAAAATTAACAAGACTGGTAAATGTTGCACGAAGTTTAATCTCGTTTTCTCTTAATTCTACAGCCTGCTGCATTAGGTCATCTGTAATTGATTCATTGGTATGCCTGTACTTTTCCAGACCGGCTTTCATTTGTGCAAAGGCATCTGATGTTTTCTGGACTTCCTTAATTATGCTTTTTTTATCAAATGTTGTATCGAGATCGTATCCTTTTATGGCCATTGCTTCAGATTGAAGGGCTTTCATGGGCTTTGAGATACTACCGGCAATAAATATGCCGATTATGCTGGCAATCGACATTATTCCCAGCGCAAGAAATATATTATAAAGGCGATTGTCTTTTATCGGCCCGAGGTAATCGTCTTCAGGAAGATAAATCCCTATGATCCAGGGCCACTGAGTATCAGTGAAAGGGGAAAACATTACATGGTATCTATTGCCGTTCTCAATGAACGTAGAAAACAGTGGTTCATTAAGCTCCATCGTATTTGAAAAGTCTGAAGCTGATTCAAAGGCCCTGCGGCTGAGCACATCATCGAGTTCAGTTATCTTGGTCAGGCGGAACTTTGCACTGCCCTTATGAATGGGATGTTTAATTTTTTCACTGTCCGGGAAAGCAATGACATCGCCTTTTTTGCTCATAATAAAGGCACGGCCGCTCTTGCCTACCTTGAGTTTAGATAAAAAAATTGAAATGTCATGAATTTCGATGTCTACCCCTACAATGCCCTTTATTTCCCCGGACTTCAGGAAAACAGGGCTCGCTGCGGTTATGCCCGGTTTTTGTGATGTGAAAAATATATAAGGATCGGTCCATATAAGTTTCCCTGATTCGATAGCTTTTTTATACCACAGCCTTTCTCTGGGATCATATGTGTCTTTAGTATCCTGTTCTCTGTAGAGTTCCTTATGGGATGAATCCCTCCAGATAAGCTCTGTTGTCCGGCCTTCTTTGTCAGTAGTTATCAGCTTTGTTCTCAGCCCTCCAGGGACTTTGGAGTCGTTTTTCATAACATAGATGAATTCACCGTCGGGCTTGCCCATATATATGCCGGCAATCTGTGAATGCAGTGCGAGTTGCTCCGAGAAGTATCTTTCAAGGGATTTCCTGTCCTTACTGCTTACCACTTTACTGTTTGCAAGTCTCTGGGTCAGTTCAACAGCGTCATGGGCAGGCTCCAGGTAGTTCTGTGACTGCTGAATAGTTAGTGTTGTAATGTTTTCCATGATGTCCCTGGCGTGCTTTTGCAGGACCTTTTCAGAAGAAACATATGAAGAAACAAGGATGGTTGTTATTGATATGAGGAGTAACCCTAAAAAACCGCCGACTAGTATTGTTTTGACCGTAAGTTTCACTGCTGTTTCCTTAAGATGCGCTAATATTTATGATCATCTTATTATAATGAATTTATTGAGTAATGTTAATCTCTGATCATATTCTATAAATGAAGTAGTGCTTTATGGCTATTTGCTCCCGCATTTTCTCTCAATTTGCTGACAGATCCCGTGGAACATATTGTACTCCCAGTTGGTCAGTCCAGCACGCCCAAGACAATGCTTCAGGTTGCGTATAACTTTCTTATAGCGGTAATCGCTGGCTGGTGAAATATACTCAAGAAGCTCCAGTGCCTTTTCCATCCTTTTGTAAAGAAGCGCCAGTTCCTTCTGACTGACTGATTTTGGCGGCACGGCCATAAGAAGGGACTTGCTTTTGCCCTGTTTTTCAGCTTCTCTCCTGTTAATTCCGGCTTTTGATATTTCGTAGGATATTATCATAACAGCCTGCGCAATATTAAGAGACGGGTGTTTCTTGCTGGTAGGTATGGTCATAAGAAAGGCGCATTCTTCAATTTCTTCATTGAAAAGCCCTCTGTCTTCTCTGCCGAAAAGGATGGCTACTTTGTTAGATTCAGCTGCTTCGCGGATTCTCCGTGCACCCTCTTCAACAGGAATGTAGGCACCCCTTTTTCTGCCTTTACGTCTTGATGTCCCGATAACATAGTGTTGGTCAAGCAGTGCATCATCAAATGTCTCAAATCTCGTTGATGATTCGAGAATATCGCCGGCATTATGGGCAAACCAGCCGGCCTCATCTCCGATAATTGCAGGCGGATTCACGAGGCACAGATTATTGAAATCCATATTCTTGATTGCCCGTGCGCATGCCCCTATATTACCTGCCTCCATTGGCTCAACAAGGACAAAATTTATATTGTTTTTCCAGCTTTTCATTATTTACTCCACTTCTTTCATATATGTCTAATAAGCTTTCAAGAAATTGTCCATTTCAATATATACAGCTATTTATTAAATATATTACTCCATGTTATTGACAATGCCGGTTAGTTAAAGTAGTATGATTTTTATCATATATATTAACTGTTAATTATTATAAATTGGATTATATGCAGGAGGAGGTCTTTTAAAATGAAAAAAATACTAATTATTATCCCGGTCATTATTATTGTCCTGGTTTTAGCACTGGGGTTTTCCCTTGATTCGATTATTAAACATGGCGTGGAAACAATAGGTCCCAGAGTAATTGGAGCAGAGGTGAAACTGAAGGAAGTTGATATATCCCCGTTTTCCGGGAAAGGACAGTTAAAGGGGCTTTTCATCGGCAATCCTAAAGGCTTTAAGTCAGAGAGTGCTTTTATGCTGAATGAAGTCAGAATAGCGCTGAATGTTAAATCGATTTTCTCTGAAAAGCTGATTGTTGATGAAATTTATATTGATGCTCCTGACATCACCTATGAAAAAGGCGGCGTCAGCGATAATATTAAAACTATCTTGAACAATATCAAGAAATTCTCCGGCGCATCTGAAAAAACTGCTGGAAAAGAGTCTGCTGAAAAATCGACGGAAGATGAAAAGAAAATACAAATTAACAGGCTGACAATAAAAAACGGCAAAGTACATATGAGTATGACAGCGCTGGGCGGAGAAGGGCTCAACCTTGACCTTCC
>PIVU01000396.1 GCA_003354025.1 Nitrospirota bacterium | reverse complement strand
GTAAACCTTGACGTTATATTCTTCCAACTCCTTCAAATATTCCTCCAGCGAAACCATGCCTATACAGGCAGAAGCTCCCCTATAATCGAAATTTTCAGAAGCAAGCTTTCTAGCCAGGATAATTGCAGGTATGGTGGGAATCTGCGGGCCGTCACCCTCTTTGGCAATAATAAACCATTTTACTTCATGTGGTTTCCCATTCTGATCTTTTCCTTGGATGATCATATGCATTCCACTATCTGCCGTACCAAGATAATCGAACAGATGACTGATACGCAGCAACGGTGAAGCATATTTGTAAAGATTGATTGGCAAGCCTATACGCAGCAGCCATGAAACCAACCAAATGCTAAGATGTAACGGAGTGCTTTCCATTCCGGCAGAAAAGCGTATCTCTTTAATGCCATACTTTTCAGGCAATAAATCCAAATCGGGAATATCACAATTCGCCATCCAGCGTTTCCCAAGCTCAGGATATTCTTGTCGGTAAATATCCTGCCAACCATAGCGAGCCTGTGTACTTCCAGAAGCGTGTTTTAGTGGTTTACCAATATAGGTAAGAATACCCGCGGTTGTTGCCAGCCCTCGTTCTACTTTCTGACCTGGGCTAATGCCGTAGGTGAGTGAAACAATCTCAGAGAACTGATCTATATATTTTTCCAATATTGCCGAAGAAAGCCCTGGGACGGTGCTGGCACCGCTGATAACAGCAACACCTGCTTCTTTTGCCTTGCTATCAAGACATGAAATTCCAACAACAAAATCTCTTCCATCAGCAAAATCAATGTAATGCATTTTATGTTCGATGCAGGTTTCAGCTATATCATAATTGCTTGTTTGAAATGGACCAACCATGTTGATAACAACAGCAGGTTTTATCTTTTGAAGCTGTTCTTCTAATTCGGTTTTAACGTCAAAAACTGCTTGCTCAATATTACAGTGCGGGTGGTTATTTCTAAGTAGAGTAAATAATCCAGCCGTTTTATCCGCATTTCTTCCGGCTATGATGATCGGCACATTAGATTTTACCAGAGCAGTTGCTATTCGCTTTCCAAAATTTCCATATCCGCCGAGTATCAGCACTTTATTCATGTCACCTCAAACTGGCCTTTATATTCATAGGTTTTGCCAAAAAGCGGGTGAGTAATAGTCAGGCACATACGGAAGCTATTGTCATTGATTGCTTCTTCCCATGAATCGCCTTTGCCGAGTAAAAGTACTAAAGGAATTGGAATTAGAAACCCAAAAGCCCGCCAGTAATAGCCTTTATGGATGAGCCGTACTCTTTTGCCATCATATACATAATCACAACGCCAGGAGATGCCAAATTTCATCACTTCGACCACATCACTACCTTGTACATTTATTAGCCTAGAACAAAAAATATAAGGTGCTTGATCTGGAAAATTGAAATGACGTTCAAAATAATAATCAGTATTATCTGGTTTACTTTTAAAATATACAGTAGTAGGAATATTCTCGCCTTCACAGGGAACTAATGCACCAAATAGCCTGAATAGTGGCTTCATGAATCGTGTGAGCCTGGACATTTTTATATCCATTATACCGTTTACTTCCACGATATCATTGGTATATGGCCGATTCGCATAGCGTTTCTTCAGTGGGGTTGGTAAAACCTCCCAGCTTTTACCGAGTATAGATTTGAATATAGGCTGGTTATTTTGCATCAGAAACACCCAAATTGTTAATTCTACCAGCAGCCGAACGCCCCTCAACCCCGATATTTTCTGTAATTTGACGTTGAAAGTAAATGGGTGTGGGTGGTTGGTCTCAGGCGCGGTTTTTAAAACGCCAGCTTTCGTTGGCACCTGCCTTCCAAAGAAAGCTTTCAGCATCCTTACCAGTCGCCACCTTAACGATAGCAGCCATCGGGGCCCGCGCTTTCAGTAAAATTTCATCAAATTCATCATTA
>PIVU01000395.1 GCA_003354025.1 Nitrospirota bacterium | reverse complement strand
AATGTATTCCCTTCACAGATTGAGTCGGTCCTGTTTGATGTTGAAGGGACTGAGCCGCATTACCAGATTGTCCTTGAAAGAGAGGACAATCTCGACAATATGACTGTCCTTGTTGAAGCTGATGAATCTATTTTCTTTGATGAAGTCAAGAAACAGAACAGCCTCATTGACCAGATCAAAAAGCGCCTCGCTACTGAGCTCGGAATATCCGTTAATGTTAAGCTCGTTGAGAAGAAGACACTTGAACGCTTTGAAGGCAAGGCGAACAGGGTTGTTGATAACAGGAAAATATAGGGGAAGCCATCAGTTTTCATAATGATAATAAATAATCATAAGATTCCTGACTCTAGTAGTTCTACGATCTTTTTCTTTATGAAAGGTAGATCCTGTTCAACAGAATCCCATACCGCAACAAGATCAACACCAAAATACTGATGAATCAATTTGTCCCTCATTCCTGCCATATCCTTCCATACTATCTCAGGGGACTTTGAACGCAGATCATCTGATAGGTTTTTCGTTGCTTCACCTATTATTTCCAGCTGACGTATTACGCCATCCTGAACAAGACTGGTCTCCATAAACGACTCATACTTCATGCCTTGAACATAAGTTTCAATTCGCATTATCGCATCAACAATGTGTTTTAGATAAACAGAGTCCTTCTTCACTAATAAACAACTTTCATTTCAGCTTTGATTGAATCAATTAGATAAGGGCTGATCGACCCCTCTGTAAGCAGATCAACTTTTATTCCAAGGGCCTCAGATAATTCTCGCTCAATACGAACAAGCGTCAATAGACTCTTTCTTTCCTTAAAATCTACAAGAACATCAAGATCACTTCCTGGCTTTTCTTCTCCACGCAAATAAGATCCGAATATACTGATCTTCGATGGATTATATTTTTTCAGAAGCATGACAACTTGCTGCTCTAAATCCTCTATGTTCATCCTAAGACACCAATTCCCTTCTTTGCCTGTGTTATGGGCAAACTATTTCAAATTATAACTCATAAATGGGTAAAAAAACTTTATTTTCAAGACAATGAGAGCACAGGTCCTCCTAAATATTTCAATATCGCCCTGGCCTGCCTACCAACATATCCGACCAGAACTGTGACTACGAATATCAATTCATGAAGTGCGGATTGAGAAGTAACGAATAAAGCACTTCGTAATTCATTTTTCTAATTCAATATTCATTATTCGCTTTTATTGTATTATATTATTACTAGATCTATGAGTACCAGGGGACAATCATGCTGAAGTTTCAAACAAATCCGGACAGAGTTTTTACAATGATTATTAATGAGAGTATGTCATTAATGATTGATCAGCTGCGGGAAATGGAGGAAAACCTGTCAGACACTGGTTATACACGCAGTCTTGAGGATTTACTTCCCGATGCTTACCGTGTATTTAATATCCAAAGCGCACTGCATACCCTGAGGCTAATATTACGCTGCCACTGTGAGAATGTAGTTTATTGTATGAATGACTATCACTTCCTGATTCTTTATGACACTCTCCAGTACTACTGTGATGTTCACAATGATATGGTCCGCACTGCCGATGATGTCAATGATAAGGAGGATCTATCACTGATAGGAGGAGTACAAATTGAAGAGATAGATTTTGACAACATTATCGGCATGTTTTTTTTCGATATCGATTTTCTCCTGGATACAAAGACAGTAACAGGGCTGGGATTGGACGGGAGAAAAATGCTCGGTATTCACAACGAAGCCTTTGGAATATCCCATGGGCTGAATCCGCATTCTGAAGAACTGGCACTGAGAGCTGATGAATATGATCGATACGACCCCGCAGAGCAAGATCAGCTTTGGTCCGAATCATCAAAAGTATACCCGGATATGAATGCATCAGACGAATCATCCTACTATTAATGGTAGCCGCAGGCTTCAGCCCGCAT
>PIVU01000158.1 GCA_003354025.1 Nitrospirota bacterium | reverse complement strand
TATTCTGTTTCTATTGATTTGTTTTGTTTTGTTTTAAGTGTTATTTCCCTCTTGTTTTTTCCTTTACCCGTTATGGTAGTGAAGTTTGTGGATAGTGTGATTTGTTTATTTCATTTATGGTTTTTATGATGTAGTTACAACTGATATTATATTTTTGAACAATGTTACAATAATCTCATTTGATATTTATAGCATTATTCTTTATTTTTCTTCTTCGTTGTCGCTGTTGTGGTCAATGTTATGTTGTTGAGTGGTTGATGTTGTTGGTGCTGTTGTGATTGTGTTGTAGGTAGATGGATTAGGGAGTGCTGTTGCACTGAGTTGTTTTTCTTTTTGTTTTTGTTGGTTTTTTTCTTGTTTTTGGGTTTCTTGTTCTAGGATCTGGGTATGCTTTGAAGCATTGAATTGGGAATTATCTTCATTAGTAGTTGTGATACTATTTGTTTTTTGTTTTGTTTGTTTTGGCATATTGTCGTTGTTTTTATCTTTGTGTTCCTTCTCTGGTGAGATAAGGCGACGTTTTTTTGTAATTCGTGGTTTGAAGGCGTTATTGGTGGGTGGTGTGGGTGATGGTTGAAGTTTTGGTGAGGTGTTAGGGGAAGTGTTCATGTCATTTGTACTATCTACATTATTTCCTTTTTCGTTATGAGCTTTTGGGGGAATAAGGTTAATAGTGGTAGGGACATGATTACTTCTCCGGTCCCCCCCCAACTCGCTGTTAGCAGGTTGGAGGGGGATTGTAGGGGAAGTGTTCATGTCATTTGTACTATCTATATTATTTCCTTTTTCGTTATGAGCTTTTGGGGAGATAAGGTTAATAGTGGTAGGGACATGATTACTTCCCCGGTCCCCCCCCAACTCGCTGTTAGCAAGTTGGAGGGGGATTGTTGATAACGTAGGTGTTGAAGAAGGTGAAAGAGGAGGGGTAAGGAATGTGGGTGAGGTGAGTGAAGTTTTCATGTCAATTGTACTATCTACATTATTTCCTTTTTCGCTATGGGCTTTTGGGGGGATAAGGTTAATAGTGGAAGAGACATGATTACTTCCCTGGGCCCCTCCCAACTCGCTGTTAGCAGGTTGGAGGGGGATTGTTGATAAAATAGGTGTTGAAGAAGGTGAAGGAGGAGGGGTAAGGAGTGTGGGAGTATGAGTGGCTGGTGGTGGATTAAGAGATAGGGCTGCGACCCGTCTTTTTAATTGTGGATCAACTGTTATAGGTGGGCGGCGTAAGTCGGAGTGTGGTTGTTCAAAGGAGGAGAGTTGCTGTTTTCGACGATTGTTTGTTTTTCTTGTGTTGCGTCTACTAATAGAATTCTTGATCCATTGTTTGTGTATTTGGTTGCTCACCTGTTGGTTGATTGTGGTATGAGCGTTTCTTCTCACTAGGGCCAAATAGCGCATAAGCTGCCATTGGATTTCAGTCTCTAGATTTCGCCAGTGCTTTCGTCGTTGGGAGTCAGTTAAAGTAGGGTTGTATGTCTTACTTAGATCTTCGGCCAAACTACGGAAATAGCGGAAACTTTGTCCTTGTTGTCCTGTGTCCAGGATTACCAGTGGCATGATGTCGTACTCTTTGGTTCCAGCATGTTTTCCTTTCTTTTTCTTTTCCTTTGTTTTTATGATGTCCTGTGGTGATGTGGTAAAGGATGTGTCTGATTCAGCTATGAGGTTGATCGTTCTAGGAGTGACAGAAGTAGCAACAGCGACATCAAAACCATAGTGAAGTTTGTCTCTGTTGGTATCATTGTCGAGGGGGTTAAGGATTAGAACAAAGTCACCTTTCTTATTGGAGTGAGCAGATGTTGGGTCCGGTATTATCTCTGCTTGGGGGATGACTTTTCTGAGATAGGCTTCGCAGTGTCTCTGGATTTGGTTGTGACGATTCTGGGTCTGTTTGCTCTCCGACGTACAGTGGAAGTGGTGGTAGGCTTGAAAAGCTTTGAAGTTAGTGTATTCCGTGTTTTCACATTGAGTACATTTCAGTTCTTTTAAACCATTGTGTGGGGTTGTTGGTAGAGTAGGGACTAGACATAGTCGTTGTAGGAGTATACAACGGTACCAAGATTCGGGTAGTCTCTGGACTAAATAATTAGATGACGTAAAGATTGATCCAGAACCCGGGAAGTCTACACTTTTTAGATAATGTTCGTGAGCAGAGGTTTCTTTATTGGCACGAAGATTACGTAAAAGGTTTTCTTTTTCTTGGTTTCTGAATACGTGTTTGCGTATCTGAGTTTTGGTCACATCTCTGACAGAAGAAGCGAATCCAAGCTGTCGGAGTTCCAGTGGTGTTTGTTCAGTTGTTGTTTTGTAACGATCATACCAATAGTGATATGACTGTTGAAGTGGGGAAAGGGTATTTGGTGAGATAGTGGAAGAAGGGTCCTCTCTCATATTGTTATCTATTCCTTCTTCTTCATCGATGTTATCATCATTGTTGTTATTATTATTATTGGTGTTACTATTGAAGTTTTCATTATCGTTGTTGTTGTTATTATTTGTGATTTCGTCATTGTTGTTATTGTTATTATTTGTTTGTATTGTGGGGGCGGGTCCTGTGTGTAGAAGCCATGATAATGTATTTTGACATAAATTATCATGATTAATACGGGTGTCTGCACCATTATGTCTAGTGATACCGAGTCCCATTCCTCTTGCTGGTTGATCCCTTATAGCTTTGGCATGTTCAGGTAATTGATCGTATCCACAAATTCGAGCAAGACTTTCATCAATGATTTTGTCAAACAATTCCGGTTTTATGTTACCTGGCGATTCAATACGGTGTATATAAGTGGGTCGAGTATTAACACTGTATTTAAGCAGGGGAATCGCACACCTTGCATCAATGCAAGCTACTTGTTTAGCTTGTTCTTGTATAGTCTCATAGGACTGGAGAACAGCTGCCAGTCGGTCATGATTAGTTCCAAGAGTTACTCCAAAACAGACATGTTTAGTGGTCTGACTTAGAGTGACTTGTTCGGGGGTAGAGATAGGAGTTGGAGTAGACGAGATTGCGTTGACAATTGCAACACATTTATCTGGATTGACAGAGAGTCCATGATATGATTGCTCATTGTCTTGGTTGGTGGAAGATACGGGGAAGATTTTTGTTACCAGATTCCATACATGTGGGAGTAGTTCTTTTCTACAGCAAAGGTTTGCATCGTCTGCAAATGCAACACATAATCCATTGTTGTGAACCCCGGAGCGTAAGGTATCAGGGATCAGTTCATGTTCGCCACGGCAAGCCTTGTCGAGTGTTAAAAGACGATCCTGTATAGCAACAGCAAAGAACAGCATAGAGAGAGGGTCTCCCTGGCGACAGCCAGTTTGAGCCTGTCCCACTCGGGTCCCATGATGATTTCTTAAGCTTGTTGGAGCACTGTATCCCCATCTAAAAAATGGTATTAGTTGTGGAGCATATTTGTTTAAACCAGCTAAAATTTCGCGTCTTGGTACCGAGTTGAAAGCGTTGGATAGGTCAACCGAGAGGATTGCATAGTCAGGATCTTGTTGTATAAGTTGTAGGATGGAGGCTCCTATGCTAATTCCATCGGAGATTCCCACAGCTAGTTGTACTGGTTTTAGGGATCCTCCTACAGCTTTTCCTACTGATTGTAACCCACATTTCCCAATTAGTCTGTACCATGTTCCTCCAATTGCTATGGGTCGATATTGCCTTACCGTTTGACCGTTTTTAAGTGGTTTTGGTAGGAGGACAATACGAGACATGTTCCACAAATTATTACTTTGTAACTTTCCTGCGAGGCCTAGTGTGGCAATGGCTGCGAAAAGTTTTGCGTCATCTGAAGGTTCATCCTCCGTAGTTGGATCCTGATTGTATAGGCATCGCAATAGACTAAAAGTCCATCCATCTATGCCCCCAGCACTGTCTCTGTCTAAACGTTTGATGATATTCATGATTAAATGGGGTGAGATAGTGGGAGGAGGAGGAATATCATTTGGAGAAGAAGAGGTCAGGATGTTGTTGGTATGTTGAGGGTCATCTAGGTCGAGGGACGTGTCATCATTTTCCATTGAAGGTGAAGAGGGGGTAATGTCATCATGTGCTGATGGGGGTTGTGGATGAAGTTGAGTAACAATTCTTTCGAAATCCTCGTCGGTGAGAATATATTCTTCTTCTGTTTCTTCCCGTTTTTTGAAGAGGTTGTCGACGGCTCGCATGCCTCGTTTATATTGACCATTTTGGAGAACCAATTCTTCGATTTGTTTCTCTATTTTCTGGATTGACGGTGGAGGAGATGGAGTGTTACGAGGATGGACAATTAAATGGTTACGGGAGTGATGAAAGAGGAAGAGATAGATAGCAATCAAGTCATGTGGATTCGATGAGATATCTCTTATAAAGGTTAATACTTTTTTGGCACTTCCTTTTCTTGTATGTTTGACTGTTGCTTTGGATGCCAGCATGGAATAGATGGTAGGTTGAAGTTGATGTGCTGCAAATGCTAGTCGTGCGTATAGGGTAGGAGATGCTTGAAGAGTGTTCTCTATAGATTCATATAGAGAGGTTTCATTATCAAGTTCCATATGGGTGGAGATTGATGTATTATCATTTGTTTCTTCCTTTTTTTCTTCGTATTCCTCTTCTTCTATATCGGAGTCGATGTAAATTGAATTTGAATCGTCGTCTTCTATTCCTTTTCCTTCTTCCTCATTTTCTTCCTCATTTTCTTCCTCATTTTCTACTTGTCCTGTATGTAAATTGTTGTCAGTGTTGGTTGTATTGTTGTTGTTGTTGTTATTGTTGTTAGCATTATTGCTTGTTAATGGTGGTGGACTAGAGTTAGTGGTTGAGGGAAGGATTTCCTTTACAATATCAGGAGAATTGGTTCCCATTATCGACTGAATCATTATAGCCATAAGTTGTCGATTAATTTCGCGGACGACTTTTTGGTGTGAGTAGTGGCAGAAGTAGGTGCGTAGGTGGCGCACACCAAAAATATATTCTTCAAAAACTTCGTCGGTCATGTTAATGATAGTATCATGTAGATGGGTATATGCATGAGATAGAAGAGTGGTTTTATCGAATGATTCGATCGTTGCGAAGTAATTTTTTCCGAGGGAAGGATGTACGGGAGAAGGGGGTTCTTCGGTACTATCGTAATTGTCAGAAAGATTCTCTGGGTGTATGGAGTGATCGTCCTCATTTTCTTCTACTTCAGACTCTTCATTGATAATGTCCATTGATTCTTCATTGTCATTATTGTTGCGGTTATTGTTATTGTTATTCATATTGGATATACGAGAACTGCGTCGAAGGTTTGGTCTGTCTAGGTTGCTGGTTGAGGAATTAGAGGGGGAGGTTGTGTTAGATGGGGAATGGATGTTTGGGGGGTTGAGTGCAGTGGATGTAGGTGTTGTTGTTGTTGTTGTTGTTGTTGTAGTTGTTGTTGAGGTAGTTGAAGAAGCTGGAGGAGCGACCCGGATGCGGGTATGTTCCATAGTTTCCTCATAGTCGGGATGAAATGTGTGGAAATGTGTATTCCGAGCATTGCCAGAGGATGAGAAAATCTTCTGGCATCCTTCGATGGTACATACTTGATATTGACTGCCGGTATGGGGTTCCAATCGTAGTATTTCATTATTGACGAGGTCGGCTTTTTGATCAGCGGGGTATTCCTCGTGATCCTGGTTGACATGGTTGGCAAGTCCTTTTCTGATTTGGAAGGTGCGTGTACATCCATCAATTCCACAATAGAATCTTCTGTTATTTGATTGTCCCATTGGTTGTAGAGAGGTGTGGGTAATAGAATTGGTCGAAAAGCAGGAGATGGTATTAGTATTGGTATTGCTATTATTGTTGGCAGACGAAATGTTGTTGTATTGATCATTATTGTGATTTGTGTTGCTATTGTTACTATTTGTGTTTGTGCTGTTATTTTGATTAGTTTGATTATTATTTGTATTGTTGTTTTCCTCACCGCCACTATTATTATCAGGACTGTTGTTGTTGTCTTGATTATTATTGTAATTTGTGTTGCTATTGTAACTATTAGGGTTTGTGATGTTAACTTGATTATTATTGTTATTGTTGTTTGCCTCACCGCCATTATTATTATCAGAGCTGTTGTTGTTGTATTGGTTATTATTGTAATTTGTGTTGCTACTGTTACTATTCGTGTTTGTGTTGTTATCGTGATTATTATTTTTATTGTTGTTGTCCTCACCGCCACTATTATTATCAGACCGATCCATTTTATTTCCTGAATAATAAATAAGTAAAACGGAAATATCTTAAAGTTAGCTATTAACGCCGAACCACAGATATTACGTGGTTCTTTTTAAAACAAACAGACCAAAAAAACTAAGTATTTGTTTTGGTTAGTTATTAATATTGTTGTGTATAGGTTAAGGCTATATTTCTATACTTTTGATGTCGGATTTCTAATCGGTTGTAGAGACCCCTAAAAAGCGTGTCGTAAATTAGGGAAAATAAGGGAGTTAAAATAGTTTTGCGATAAGGTTTGGTATGCCAAACTAGTCTCTGTCCCCAAAATTTTCGCTGCGCGGCTTGTAGTGAGCTCCAATGGGCTCCAAAAAGCGCGTCCGCTTTTTGAAAAGGCAGAAGTCGCTCCGCTCCGCTCCGCTCGCTCCGATTGACTTTTGCTTTTCAAAAATGCTCCTACTTTTTGTCGCTGTTGCTGTTGCTGTATTTTTTAATGTTCTAGTATTGTTATTATTGCTTTTTTTAATCTCTATTTGAAAACTATTAGAGATAGCCTCAATATTATTGTTATACTTTTCTTTCTTTCTACTAATGTTATTCTCAAATATAATTCCAATTTAATACTTCAGGGACTTCGATGTGAATCAAAGACCTTTTCGTATTAAATGACCCAAACAGGAATTATGATGAGTTGATACAAGACCTCTTTCTACTCCTTGATAACGAAGGTTTTCTTTCAAAAATAAATAAAGAATAAAAGATTAAGAAGAAGAAGATTCTTTTATTCCTTTATTCTTTTATTTTATTCTCAGAGAAAGAATAACTTATACTATTATTTAAGGATATCTGACTGGCAGTTGACAGAGATCTATTGTTAATATGTTAGTGTTATTAAATTCTTTATTTCTTATACTGTTACCCAAGTTATATATGTCTTCTTGTTGTTCTGTTATAGAGTTATATGTATTTTCTTCTGTTAAACTTATACAATAGTAATAATGAATTATTAATTACTATTATATAAAACTGGAAGAAATAACCTGTACCAAATCTACCCTTACTGTTTAGGGTGTCCAAGAAGTTAAACTATATTAACTAGGGTGTAGTAACTGTACTTTTGGGATGAGTAGTAGTTGATGTATAAGTTGTAGTAGAAAGTATAAACGATATATGTATATACTATTAGAATAGGATAGACGAAGAGGTTTGATTTATATGCTAAAACAAATCGAAACTCACGGGCAGCAAGATATTTGAGATCGATCTGTGGCTTGGAGTGATAGAGTCTTTTCCTAGGCTTCTTCTTCTTAATACCAGTAAGTCTGTTCCTTCGAAAAGAAATCGGGGGTTCAGAGAGAGATAGGGACGAGGGCTTAGATCCAATCAGGTATTTTTGGATTGGCTAAGATGACACGAATTCTAGGAAAAGGTAGTGTCTAGGAAGATCTTGACAAGAATGGGTGGGCTGGTCTGTCAGGGAGAGAAGTCAGGTAGATGAGAGAGGGTAATTCTTTTATTATTGACCTATTTGTAAAAATATAAAATCTCTACGAATAAATCTCCAATAATGATCCTGATAGTAGCTCTATTTCCACAATGATCTATACTAGTCCAAAATGGTTCTAACTTTTGAATTAGGACCCCTAAAATAAGATAGATGAAGGAAAAGTAAAGCTTGATTAATTCCTTCTTTTTTCTTTATTTTCTATTATCTTTTTTCCCCAAGAATTAAAAAAT
>PIVU01000394.1 GCA_003354025.1 Nitrospirota bacterium | reverse complement strand
CGTTCACATTCCATTTATCCTCAGCCCAGCCGCAATTGTCAGCTATGAAGATGAAAGACTTATAAAAATAGTATGGCAGCTGGATTATCCAATGCCTGCTGTTATGTTTGAAGAGAATCAGAGAGGGGGGTAGGGGATTATGGAGAATCAAGAGTGTGTGGTATTGAAAACTCTGATAAGAGCAAAACGACATTACCCTCAAATATATCAAGTGAATATACTGAGCCACTTGTATTAGATACAATCTGAAAATTGCAAATATCATATTTCTTTTCGAGAGCTTTCAGTTTACGGGCGAGCTGAGCATTGGAGCCAAGCATGTTGCGGAGCCTGACAAAGGTTCTCATAATGTCAACATTAACCTGTATTGCACGCTTGCTTCGCAAAACGCTGGATAGCATTACAATACCCTGTTCAGTAAAAGCATATGGAGTTGCCCTGCGCAACCCTCCCCAACTTGAAGTCACAATTTGTGATTTCAAGTTATTAAACTCTTCTTTTGTTAGTTGTCATGAATGTCACCCCTTTTTGAAGTAAGAATTGTGAAGTTAGAAATGTGAAGCAAGGCATTCATCATCTACGAGCTATGCTATAATTGATTGTTGTTTGGGGAAGGCTGAAGTCAATTACTAATTACAAATTACGAAGAAGACACACAGTAACTACGAGAGGGTTGAGATCTTGTTCATATTTCCTGGAATTGATATAGCCACTTCATATACAAGATTAATATCATGTATCTTCTTTAATTTCCTTAGAGCAGGAATGTCACGATTATTCTTTTTATATCCCAGATGTTCAGCTATGATTTTCTTGATAAAACTTTCGCTTCCTATTATTTTGTCCAATAAAACCATATAATGTCCCTAAGTTAACAAATTCGGGGATTTGTGTTCAGCTTATTCTGTTGTTCAACAAATTTTTGGATAAGTAATGTTCTCCCGATTTTCTGTATGATTGTCTTTTAAATGGCTTTCCAGAAAATTTAACTAATTTATTTTATAAGGACAAAAAGATATGAGTTCATTTGATGATTTTAAATTACTTCTTTCTCTTCAAGAGACACTTCGAGATAAAGGACTAGTTAAGCCTACTGAGATTCAAAATCTTACTTTACCTGAATTACTTGATGGATCCTCAGTAGCTGGTGTTGCAGAGACTGGAAGCGGAAAGACACTGGCCTATGTGTTACCCATTCTTCATGCGTTAAAAACTTTGGAAAATGAGGGTCAACCCATCAGTATTGCTAAGCAACCTCGTGCTATAGTTATTGTTCCCACGAGAGAACTCGGAGAGCAGGTGGCAAAAGTGTTTAAAATCTTTACCCATAAAACACGACTACGTGTTCGATCTGCACTTGGCGGTACAACCATGGAGGAGGCAAAGAAAAATATTGCTGGAACTTTCGAAGTTCTTGTTGCCACACCTGGCTACATATTGAAACTTCTTGAGCGGGGCCTTAGCTTAATTGATGTACGCATAATCGTATTTGATGAGGCAGATCAAATGTTAGATCAGGGTTTTCTTCCAACTGCAAACACCATTAGGAAGACTTGTCCGACCGATCTTCAAATGGCTTTGTTCTCTGCAACTATTTCACCAATTGTGAAAAAACTCATGACCACACTATTTTCTGGAGTTAAGGTGATTAGAAGTGCAGGAAGTAATCGGATTGTCCCTACCCTCACTACCAGGAATGAGTCAGTGATTCGTGGTAAGCGTTTTCCTCTTCTTGAAATAATACTTGAAAAAGGAGTAAAAGGAGGAATGTTGATCTTTACCAACACGAGAGAACAATGCGATAAACTGGCAGCGCAACTTTGGAAGAAAAAGTATAAGTGTGCAATATTTCGTGGTGAAATGGACAAAAAGGAACGTAGAGCAAACCTTAAACAGTTTAGGGATGGAAAAATAGACATACTCATTTCAACTGATCTTGCATCACGAGGACTTGACCTTGAGCATG
>PIVU01000157.1 GCA_003354025.1 Nitrospirota bacterium | reverse complement strand
GCCAACTTCGAGGAAATGCTGAAAATGGTCCCTGGACTTTCTATCCGCCTTAACAAGATAATCGGATTTCGCAGGAAAAAGATAGAAAACAAATTACTCGATCTTCTATTTAGTTCTGTTGAGGAGCGCCTGGCAAAAATGCTTGTAAATCTTCTTGATGATTTCGGGGTTCCTGACAATAACTCTTATATTTTAAAAATCAAACTAACACACCAGGACCTGTCCGACCTGATAGCTTCTACACGTGAAACTACAACAGCTACTCTGGGTATTTTCAAGAAACAGGGTATAATTGATTATGAAGGCAAGTACATAAGAGTACTGGATATTAACAGGCTGAACGAATTAGGCAGCCACTCCAGTACTTATTGAACGTTATAGTTTGCAGCTCTTATTCTACTAACATTTAATGCATTTTGAATCGGCCGATTTAAACTAGTCTAATAACCGGGGAACAGATGAGTTATCGAATAAGTATCATTATGCCAGTTATTAATGAAGCGGTGAATCTCGCCAACTCATTGCGTCAACTTAAACTCTCTGAATACGAAGAACTGATTGTTGTCGATGGAGGCAGCACCGATGATACTGTTTCTATCGCTCGAGAATTTACTGATAAGGTTTTTGTTACAAAATCAGGAAGAGCCAGTGTCATGAACTACGGCGCCCAAAAAGCTCATGGCGTCATCTTACTTTTCCTGCATGCAGACTGCATTCTGCCCGATAATGCTTTTAATATCATAAGAGAAACCCTGGCTGATCACAGAGTCTCTGCAGGTGCTTTTTCACTTGGCATCGATCACACCTCTGTTAAATTCAGAATAATAGAATTCGGCGCTAATATTAGGTCGCGTATTTCTTCCATTGTTTATGGCGACCAGGGCATTTTTGTGAATAAAGATACCTTTGCACGAATCGGAGGTTATGCAAATATACCGTTAATGGAAGATATTGAAATCTCACAAAAACTCATGAAAGCTGGAAAAATTATACTTGTGAAAACTCCGATCAAAGCCTCTCCAAGACGCTGGCTAAAAGAAGGTGCGCTGTATACAACATTAAGAGACTGGATGATTGCATTTTCATATTCATTTTTAAAAGTATCTCCTGACAAGTTGATTAATAAATATAAAGCTATTCGCTAAACATTTTTCAGCTGTCTTTATTTACTTTCGTTTTGCTGTTTTACTTGTACGTGTAATAATATATATACCATTAAATGAAAAACAAGAACGCTCTAATCATAATCGCCAAATATCCCGAGAACGGCAGGGTAAAGACACGTCTTAAAGGCCATATGCATGATAATAGAATACTGGAGCTATACACTCATCTACTGGATACTACAATTCAGAAGCTGAGATCTATTGACAGCGTGGATACTTTTATAGCTTTTGCGCCGCAGGAGGCTGCCTCATTCTTTTCTCAATACAAGCTTGGGCTGATATCTCTTCCAGATGGGGATCTCGGAATCAGGATGTTTTCAGCTTTTCAAAATATCTTTAATAGAGGGTATGAGAATGCAGTTCTTGTCGGTGCTGACATTCCCGATCTTACTTCAAAAATCATCCTGCGCGCTCTTAATTTATTATCAGCCCATGACCTTGTATATGGACCTGCTCAAGACGGCGGTTATTATCTTGTAGGCATGAGTAAACTGATTAAAGAAGTATTCGACGAGATACCATGGTCATCAAAAGTAACATTAGAGAGAAGTATAGCAAGGGCAAATGAATTTAAATATTCCGTTGACTATACGGAAACCCTTTCCGATATTGATACTATCGATGATGTAAATAGATCAGGATTAAAGCAGAATTAAAGTATCAATATCCTGAACTGCTGTTGCGGCACGCCCCCGGCAGCGTAAACATACTTCGTTGTCCGGGGGGGGGAGTTATATCCGCCATTTCCCTCTTCATACTTTCTTCAACATTATTGTTTAGCCTATATCAAAGGCATAACTGAACTATAACATGCAGTCAATTAGTATTTATTGCACAACAGTTCTTTAAAAATTGACTTTAGATTGCATTGCTGATATTCTGTTTTAGTATTCAAGGAGATGAATTTTCAGATTAGATATCAGCTATCATTCAGACAAATTGAAAGGAGGATCATCAACATGATCAAAAAACTATGGGGAGTGCTCTTTTTTATTGCTATTATTGCAGTATTTACCGGAACCAGCGGCGCAGGAGAGTATATCGGTGCAAAGAAATGTAAGGCCTGTCATATGAAACAGTATAAATCCTGGTCAAAAACAACAATGGCAACAAGCTTTGAAAATCTGAAGCCCGGAGTCAAGGCTGAAGAGAAAAAGAAGGCCGGCTTAGACCCAGATAAAGATTACACTGCAGATGCAGACTGTCTAAGGTGCCATACAACCGGATATGGTAAACCCGGCGGGTTCACAAGCCTGGCAGAAACACCAAAACTCATTAATGTTCAATGTGAAGGCTGTCATGGTCCTGGAGCTGACTTCAGAAAGATAATGAAAAAAGATAAAAAGTTCAAGCTGGCAGATGCTGAAGCTGCAGGGTTAGTAGTTCCCACAGAAGCGAACAATAATTGCATGAATTGCCACGGCAGCGACAGCCCGTTTAATGACAGTGTTGACCCCAAGTATAAATTTGAAATCAAGGAAAGATTAATAAATACTCACAAACATTTCCCGTTAAAATACGACCACTAATAATTTCAATGTACATGGAGGGAGTTCGATTAGATCGTACTCCCTCTTTTTTTGTTTTGATAAAATCAATTATCCGTGCAATGTCCCATTGATATAACCTGAAGTCAAATACATATTGCCCGCATGCATGAAAAGAGATATAATTAAAGCAAGCTGACCTATTATTACAAGATAGCAAGGGAGACCACTATGGAATTACTGCAAAAAATACTGGTTGCAGTCGATGGATCAGATACGAGCAACAACTCTCTAAAACAATCATTCAAACTAATCAACAACAACAGTCCCTTAACTGTTTTATCAGTCAGCCCGCACTTCCAAATCGATCATCCCCTGGCTGAAGTTGAGAACTTAAATACAATGTTATATAACCAAGCCTCAACAATAATCTCTGAAGCGACCAGGTTGGCAGAATCAGAAGGGGTATCGATAGCAACAATAATTAAAGAAGGTGACGTATACAAAAAAATCATTGAAGCTGCAGAAGAATCCGGCTGTGAACTTATCGTAATGGGCAGACGAGGAATGACACAAATTGAACGCGCTCTCATCGGAAGCGATGCAGACAGGGTAGTCGGTCATTTCAGAGGCACTACTCTTATTGTCCCAAAGGGAACTATTCTGCAGTTTAAGAGCATACTCATTGCTGTAGACGGCTCTGTATATAGTGACAATGCACTTGATACAGCTATCAGCTACGCTAAATTTCATAAGAGTTCATTGAATATTATTAATGCTATCACGGTTGCAGACGAGATTCTGGCTCTTTTCCCTGATGCATACGACAAAATATCAAACAGAGCCATGGAATATCTTAAGGGGTTGAAAGATGAAGCAGAGCGTAAAGGAGTAGATGCCAATATCTTCCTTCGCAGGGGGAATTCATACTTAACAATTGTAGATCTAGCAAAAGAATTAAGTGCCGGTCTGATTATAATGGGAAGTCACGGCAGAACTGGACTGAGAAAGTTATTCATGGGAAGTGTCACTAAACGGGTGATCGGACATGCCCCTTGTCCGGTTATGGTAGTAAACAAGCAGGAACGCTAGTCGAGGTCTTATGTAAGCTCAATACTATTCTTCAAGATATCGCTCAAATGATTGAACATTAATGGCTATTTTACCATCTGTAGATTTTACCAAGCCACTTTTCTGAAACTTGCTCATAGTTCTTATGCATGTTTCTACAGTGGTGCCGACCATTTCCGAAATATCCTGCCTGGTTAGAGAAAAGCTTATAGTGCGGTAACCGCTTTTTTCAGTACCGACTTTTTCTGATAATTTCAGAAGCAAAGACGCTATTCTTCTTTCAACTCTTTCTGTCGCAATGTTCTTCAGCATTTCATGGGCATCCCGGAGTTTGTCACTGAAATATTTCACAATCTCAAGCTTCAGAATGGGATACTCCTCCATTATTGTAAGCAAGTCCTGTCGCTTAATTTTGACAACTGTCGTGGCTTTCATTGCCTGCGCTGAAGCAGGGAACGGCCTGTTGTCCAGTACAGCAACACCACCAAAAATGTCTCCAGGGGACATAATTTCCAAAATAATATCCTTGCCCATCATAGTATGCTTAAGAACTTTCACATTTCCTTCAGCCAGTATATAAAACTTATCGGAAGGATCACCTTCTGAAAAAATAGTTTCGTTGTTTTTGTAATTTATTGTGTCGAAGTAAGAGATAATATTATTTAATTCATCATCTTTAAGACAGGAAAAGACTTCACTCTTTTTTAAAGCTTCAATTATCATTTAACTCCCTATTGTTCTGCAGCTCAAATTCGTCTAATAATTTCAAGGCCCGGTCTACATCTTTGTCTTTAACCAAAACCCTTACTTCACCGATCCTTCCAATATTCACGGGGTATGGACTTATTTTTAACGACTCAATTACAACTTTAATACTTTCAGATTCCAACACATCTTTTACAATATGAGCTTCAATTTCATCATATGTTGATAATATTGCTGACCATTCATTCATTCTGAATATACCTGGAATTACAAAAATTATACCATTATTCCATGATGAATGCATAAAATTGTTTTAGAACCTCTCAACGCTTCAATCAGGAGAGCTTCTCTTTTACACAAACTATATGGCCGCCCGGATTATTACCTGGCTTTTTCTTTTTCCGCTTCAAGTTATGTGTCCATATCTTCAGGTCAATAGCTGCCCCTGTAAGCTCATAAGAGGTTTTCACGGTTAACTCGATCAACCTACCGTGCCGACGCAAAAAAGGGGAGCAAATTAATGCTCCCCTTCATCAACATTCTAATGTAAAAACCGATTAATGACCGGCTCTATATTTCCACTTGTTGTGGTTTGTTTTTGTCCAGGTATCATTATCAATAACCAGAATACCGCTAAATCCTTCATCTCCGAGTCTCACATCTAAAGTAAGCTCTTTAGGATCTATTGTCTCAGGGTCGATCCCAAGGGAATCAAAAGGAGCCTTGATTTTGAACCTGCCAACAGCAGCTGTGTAATAATCTGCAATTGTAACCGTATCAGTGATTGTTCCGCTTATGTCAAATGATGTCAGGTCAGTAATCATGTTAAAGGGCATTACAACTTCAATTTCAGTTCTATGACCGTTCACGTCTACGTCATATTCAGTAGCTCCGGTTACAGAAACGCTGTCGTCTGCATCAATAGAAATAGTCACACTTCCTATCGTAACATCTACAGGACCTGCAAACTTACTGCAGAATTCTATTTCCAGAGTCGTTGTATCATCTCCGAAATGATGAGACTTAATTCTCATGTGATCTTTATGGTAGTTAAATTTATCACCATACCAGTCAATCTTGAACTTATGCAATTGTCCAGCACCGGCAGTGTGACTATGATATCTCCATTTTTTGCCGTTTCTGCGTTCTTCGAAATCAATAGACTCGCTTACAACGTCTCCAAGACCACCGGAAAGGCTTATTGTGGCAGAACCTATAGAATTCACACTCTCATGTGACACGCCCGCTGGAAGGGCAAGCTTACCCTTTATTTTAATCCAGTCATAGTTCCAGAAAACTGTAGCTTTTGTGATATCAATAAATGATAATTCAGCAGGGTCAATGACTACAGTTATATCAGTTACATCCGTCTCGCCCGCAGCGTCTACAACCCTGAGTGTTATTGTGTGAAATCCCAGCGGCAAACTTACGCTAGCAAGGTCTCCTGTTGCAATCAATTCTTCAGGATCCAATGTGCCGGGGTTATTAATATCTTCATACCACTCAAAGCTGACAATATCCTCATAACCATCAAGGTCGGTGGAGCCTCTTCCGTCCAAAGTAACTTCACATGAAGTGCCCAGACACTGATCCTGATTGAAGGTTACACCTGCATCTGCAATGGGAGGCTCATTTGTCGGTCCATTTACTCCATCAAGCAAACCGTCGAAAATTGTACCTGTACCAACACCTGTAATATCACCGCCTGAGATATAAAAACCCAGTTTAAGTCCAAGCACATCATTAGTTCCCAGCTCAATTTGTAATTCTTCAATAAATCTTGATGGATGAGAAACATCAGAAGTTAAAACTACATCACTAATATTAAGAGATGTAGGGTTGTCAGAATCCAGGCCAAGATTTAAATAATAAACACCAGGATATAACTCTTCAAAGACTATATTATTTAATGTAGCCGAAAAGTACACGAATGAGTCCAATGGATTCTTTATTTCGAGTGTACCATTACCAAAAGTTAAAGGACCGGTCCTTGTGGCCCCGGTAATAACCATTTCAGCGTTAATAATACTTTCATCAGGTCCGTTAGCAATCGCAAATGATATGCCATCAAGATAATTTGTCCTTGAAAGATACAGGTCAAAAGATAAATCCGTTGCTGTAGTCAGTACATCTCCACTTATATTCGCTGTAGGTAATGATACCGCAGACCAGCTGTTGCCAGCAAAAGCAACTACTGAAAAAACTAAAATTAAAGCAATTATCAATTTATTTCTCATTTTACTCATGTTCCCCCCTTGTATTTTTGTGAATATTATTCTGTAGTAATAAACATTCTAATAAAGAATGCCAATATGCAAGCTTTATTAATTAAATTCGCAGTGTTTGATGTATAGTTAAGAAACGATCTTTTTTCTTCTTACGAAATGTCTTAGTCCAATTGTCAATCCACCTGCAAGAAAGAGAGCTGTACTAATCGGTTCCGGTGCTGATACTATCCCCATCATCGTACCATTTGAGTTAGATACAAAATTATAAGGCGGGAATGAAGGAGGATTAAAACTAAATGATGAACTAAACTGCATTCCAGGAACATCAATATTCATTAGCTCAGTTATATATTGCGAACTGAAACCCGAACCATAAGACATATGAGTCAAATTGTAGGTAGTTAACGGAATATTTGACAAGGCAACGGGTGCAAATGGACCGACTGGAAAAACAAAATCCATAGCTGTTAAAGTCGCAGTTAAATATGTATACGTACCATCTTTTATCTCAAAAGTTACTCCGCCGCCTGATCCATTGTCAAAATGAGTACTGTTTGCTGCTGAATTAAACAAATCACCAATGTATATGGATGCACCCAAAATAGGGTCAAGAGGTGAAACGGAATATGTTTCAGAAGAACCACCCAGATAGGTAACTTCACTAAAGGCTGTATTAGCAAAAGTAAGCTTGTTTGAACTATTTGTATATGTGAATTGCCCTGAATAGTTCAAATAAGGTTCATATGGCCCTGCTGCTATTGCATTGATTGAAAAAAGAATTAAACTGGCTACGACTAAAACTATCGTAAATATACTTTTCTTCATAATTATGCCTCCCCTAAATTTTTTTATATCCAATATGATTTAAATGATAATATCTTGAACGATGACAATATATTGCGTCCTTAAAGATTCAGAACACATATTATGGAATTAGAATAAACTAAATATGCTAATTGGTCAATATAAATATATTAATAGCACCTATAAAGTCTTTATATATGCGCAGTTGCGCAACTACTATTAAAGAAAAACCGCAATTTAATGCTTCTTTCATACTTTATAAGCAAAGATTTTTGGATCACACGTAACTGTTTGTTTTCATTGCATTATTCTACCCAACATGGGTTATCAGTCGATATTTTATTAGCCTTGAGTACATTTTAATTAGCTAAAAGACCATTTACGCTTTCATTGTAAACACATATTACGCCTCCATTATTTTTATTTAATTTTTTTTATCACTACTAATTTTTCCCTTGACTAATACATGCATATATTCTAATATTTGAATATATGAATGATTTGATATCGAAAATTGAAGTATTAAAAACTGTTTCACATCCAGTAAGAGTCACT